>NZ_BLXW01000006.1:0-172615 GCF_054784495.1 Geomonas sp. Red276 | reverse complement strand
GGCTTGTCGATGGCGCGCTGCGGCTCCGGGATGTAGGCGTCGACGGCGTCCATCAGCTTCATGATGGCCTGCTCGCCGAGCTCGCCCTTGTCGCCTTCGAGGGCCTTGAGAGCGGAACCCTTGATGATGGGGATGTCGTCACCCGGGAAGTCGTAGGAGGAGAGGAGTTCGCGGACTTCCAGCTCGACGAGCTCGAGGAGCTCTTCGTCGTCTACCATGTCGGCCTTGTTGAGGAACACGACGATGTAGGGGACGCCGACCTGACGGGCGAGCAGGATGTGCTCACGGGTCTGGGGCATCGGGCCGTCAGCGGCGGACACGACCAGGATAGCGCCGTCCATCTGGGCAGCACCGGTGATCATGTTCTTGACGTAGTCGGCGTGGCCCGGGCAGTCGACGTGGGCGTAGTGACGCTTGTCGGTCTCGTACTCGACGTGGGCGGTGGCGATGGTGATACCACGCTCACGCTCTTCCGGAGCGTTGTCGATCTGGTCGAAAGCCTTGAACTCGGCCTGGCCTTTGCCGGCGAGAACCTTGGTGATGGCAGCGGTCAGGGTGGTCTTGCCGTGGTCGACGTGACCGATGGTGCCTATGTTAACATGCGGTTTAGTTCTTTCGAATTTAGCTTTTGCCATTAGGATATCCTCCCTGGTGTTACTGCCGTTGTTTCTGGTTTGTATATGATACGGTAAATCGTTGAGGAGTGAATGGAGCCCACAACCGGATTCGAACCGGTGACCTCTTCCTTACCAAGGAAGTGCTCTGCCTACTGAGCTATGTGGGCTTACATTTTTTGGAGCGGGAAACGGGACTCGAACCCGCGACCCTCAGCTTGGAAGGCTGATGCTCTAGCCAACTGAGCTATTCCCGCCAATTCCGTGCGAAGTTTTTTGATTCGATGGAGCGGCGACCTTACCAGTACCAGCGGCCCTCAGGCCTCCTGATTCGGGCCGGCGCCCATCTCATCTGAAGTTTTTATGGTGGAGGGAGGAGGATTCGAACCTCCGAAGTCGATGACGACAGATTTACAGTCTGTTCCCTTTGGCCGCTCGGGAATCCCTCCAGACGGTGTGTGCGCTTACGTGGAGCTGACGATGGGACTCGAACCCGCAACCTGCTGATTACAAGTCAGCTGCTCTACCAATTGAGCTACGCCAGCCCATCATCTGCCCCGCTCCGTTTCCGGAGTCAGTTCGGCAAAGCGAAGTCCATCTTCTAAAGCAATTCGTCTCGAGTGTCAATCTATTTTTTCAAGTAGCGAAAATAATTTTTGACCCGAACCCGCGCCCCTGCTGGCGGAAGCAACCTTCCTGCCTTGACGGGACAAGCGCCTACTATAGCACAATGAGCACGCTGTGCAAGCGAAAATAATGAGAGCGGCGATTTTAGTTTCCGCCCCGGCCAAGAGGCTCGCTTTTTTCAGCAGATCCGGCATCCGCCCGCAACCCGCCATGGAGGCGATTGCCCTCATGGCGGCAGCCGGATCCATCCCCGCTACGGTGAAAAAGAGCGGGCGACAGCTCTTCCCGCGGCAAAGCTCGAAGTCGCCCCCCCCGAACCTCGTTTTGGCCACCCCGATACCGCCACCTTCCCGCCCTGAACGTCATCGAGCCGTTTTCCCAGCCCCGGCGTCGACCGCCGTCCAGCAAGGGGTAACCGGCCACGTCGATGACCTGGGGAGCCAGGAGATGCTCGTCGAGGTGAGTGGTGATGCATAAGGGCGATTTACCCGCAGTGGTCAAGGCTCCCCACCGGCTGGTGGGGAGCGTATTGGGAATCGAGCGGGACGAAAGACTAAAGAGAGGAGGAAAGCTCTTCCGTGGACATCGCTTTGGCGAAGATGCCGTTGAGGGCAGCGATGTAGGCCGAATGGACGTCGGGGGCGGAGACGGTTCGATCGCCGAAGGAAAGCGTGCGGGTCGCGCAGGCGTCGTGGGCGAGGAGGCAGGTGAAGCCGAGATCGAAGGCGGCGCGCACGGTGGTGTCGACGCACATGTGGGTCATCATGCCGACCACCACGAGGGTGTCGATCCCCTCCCCTTTCAGGATGTCGAGCAGCGGAGTACCGCGGAAACAGCTGGGGAAATGTTTGGTGATTACCCGTTCTCCGTCCCGGGGAGCCATCGAGGGATGGATCTCGGCACCGGCGGTGCCGGGGATGAAGAAGGTGGCTCCCTCGCGGGCGGCGAGGTGCTGGACGTGGAGGACCGGCAGCCCCTTGTCACGGAAGGCGGCCAGGAGCTGGGCGGCTTTCTGGGCCGCTTCGGGACTCCCGGCCAGTTCCATGGCGCCGCCGGGGAAGTAGTCATTCTGAATGTCGATAACGAGCAGTGCCTGCTTCATACGGCCTCCTACAGAAGAATTCGCTGGAAAAGAAGTGGCCGCGAACGTAGCACAATTTCGGTGACCGGACAAGATGAGGAGAGAGTTATTAGGGCTTCTTCTCCTCGATGGTGGTCACGTCGTTTCCGTCCAGAGCCTTCTTAAACCCTTTGATGCTGCTGCCCAGAGCCTGACCGAACTGGGGAAGCTTGCTGGGACCGGCGACAATGAGAACGATAGCGAGAATGATGCAGACCTCGGGAAGACCAAAACCGAACATGAATGACTCCTTTGTACTTTCTCTTTGGCCCTCCCAACGAAAGGCCATTCAACAGCCCCCCCCTTGATAAAGGGGGAACAGGGGATATTTGCCAAGCTTCTCTCGCCTTCTCCGCCAGCGCCCCCCTTCCCCCTTCCTCCTGTAGGGAGGGAGAGAAGGAGAGGGGTTAGCAGGCCTTCGGCTTTAGCTCGATCCCCACCGAGGCGAGCTCGTCCACCACCAGCGAGGCGACCTTGACGAGCCCAGCCTGCAGCGGCGCAGAGAGGACGGTGCCGGGGTCGAGCGTCTCCGGGATGATCCCGAAGAAGGTGAGATCCGCCTTGGGCGCATCCCTCATCTCGCTCAAAAGGAGCATCTCCTGAAGACCTATCTGGTGCGGGGACATCTTGACCGGGATCTTCTTCAGCATGATGTCTTCCCGCTCGTAGCGGAAGATGTCGCCCGGTTGGCCGGCGGTATCGACGACGTCCACGAGGATGACCTTGTCGGCCTCCTCGAACTTGAAGTGCACCATGATACCGAGGGTACCGCCGTCATAGATCTCCACGTTTTCGGGGATCTCGTAGCTGGCTTCGAGATGCCGGATGAAATGAACGCCGAAACCTTCATCGGAGAGGATGAGGTTGCCGGCGCCGTAGATGAGAACCTGCATGAAAACTCCTGCTTCCCGAAGGAAGAGTTGAAAGAGCTTCCCCTCCCCTGGCGGGAAGGGGCCAGGAGGTGGGGGAAGCCGACTTAAGGACCAGTCTGGAAGAAAAATCCCCCCTGTCCCCCCTTCGCAAAGGGGGGGAACGTTGGGCGGGACGTATGTGCAGAAAGCTACATCACCTTGACCTTGGTGATCTCCTTGCCGGCCGGGTCGATGGTGTGGACGGCGCAGGCGATGCAGGGGTCGAAGGAGTGGATGGTACGCAGGACCTCGAGCGGCTTGTCCGGCTGGGCCACCGGGTTCCCCATCAGGGATGCCTCGTAGGGGCCGAGCTCGCCCTTTTCGTTCCTCGGAGCGGCGTTCCAGGTGGAGGGAACGACGGCCTGGTAGTTCTCGATCTTCTTACCCTTGATGACGATCCAGTGCGACAGGGTGCCGCGCGGCGCCTCGTGGAAGCCGACCCCGCGGTATTCGCCGGTGGGGATCTCGGTGTGGTTCGCGTAGGTCTTGTCGCCCGAGGCGAGATTGTTGATCAGTTTGTCGAGGTTGTCCAGCGCAATGTCGGCCATCACGTTCGCGCGCACCCCGCGGCAGAAGATCCTCCCCATGGTGGAGTGGATGTCGTTGAGACCGATCCCGAGCTTGGAGACCGCACCGTCGACGAGGCTTCTCACCTTGGAGTTCCCCGCCACGTAGGCGGCCATGATCTGGGCCGGCGGACCGACCTGGACCGGCTTCCCTTCCAGGGTGGGGGCCTTGCACCAGGAGTATTTGCCGTTGTCCTTGAAGTCGGTGTAGTCCGGCTTGGTCTCCCCTTCCCACGGATGGAGCGTGCCGGAGCCTTCGTACCATGCGTGGGAGACGTTTTCCTTGATGTTCTTGATCAGGTAGTCGTCGTGGTGATCCTTGATCATCCTCATGCCCTTGATGTTACCGCCGGTGACGATGCCGCCCGGGAGGACGAACTGGGTGTTCTTGGTGTCCAGCGGGAATTCCGGGACGGCCAGGTAGTTGGTCACTCCTGCCCCGTACTTGAACCAATCCTTGTAGGCGCCGGCGATGGCGAGAAGGTCCGGGTAGTAGACCTTCTGCACGAACTCGCGGGTCTCTTCCATGAGGGTCTTCAGGTAGATGAGCCGCTCCATGTTGAGGGTGGCGAGGTTGTCGACGTTGATGGCGGTGGCGACGCCGCCCACCACCAGGTTCTGGATGTGCGGGTTCTTGCCGCCGAGGATGGCGGTAGCCTGGGAGGCCTTCCTCTGGTAGTCGAGGGCCTTGAGGTAGTGGGTGACCGCCAAAAGGTTGATCTCCGGCGGAAGCTTCATGGCCGGATGCCCCCAGTAGCCGGAGGCGAAGATGCCGAGCTTGCCGCCGGCGACGAAGGCCTTCAGCTTTTCCTGGGTGGCCTTGAACTCCTTTTCGGAGTTCCCCGGCCAGTCGGAGATGCTCTGGGCGATGGAGGCCGTCTTCTTCGGATCGGCCTGCAGTGCCGAGACGATGTCGACCCAGTCCAGCGCACAGAGGTGGTAGAAGTGCACGATGTGGTCCTGCACCGAGTGCTGGGCGATCATGATGTTCCTGATGTACTGGGCGTTGAGCGGCACCTCCACGTTGAGCGCGTTCTCGACGGCGCGGATGGAAGAGATGGCGTGTACCGTGGTGCAGACGCCGCAGAAGCGCTGCACGAAGCTCCAGGCATCCTGAGGATCGCGCCCCTTCAGGATCACCTCGATCCCCCTCCACATCTGGGCGGAGGACCAGGCGTTGGCGACTCGGCCGCCATTTACTTCAACGTCCACCCGCAGATGGCCTTCGATGCGGGTGATGGGATCCAGCGTTACTCTCGTAGACATGTATTCCTCCAGAGATAAATTCGGTTCGTAGATTCAGTTCCCTGTCAGATCCGCGTCGGCACGGGGTGCCCACCCCACGGTCTGCCCTTTTGAGGTCCCCCCCCTTGTTAAAGGGGGGACAGGGGGGATTTGCCTTGCCGTCGAGGCCTAAGCTAGGCGGCCTCGGGCAGCACGGTCTCGCGCTTCTTCTCTTCCGGCTCCTGCTTCTTGCGCTTCTTCCCGCCGTGGCCGGAGGTGTTGGGAAGCACCGGGAAGAGTGCGACGAAGACCTTGTAGCCGAGGATCTCCAGGGCGACGATGCCGACCGTGATCATGATCTCCGCAAAGGAGGGGAAGTATCTCCATCCCTTGCCGGGATTGAAACCGATCAGGTAGACGTTGAAGCGGTAGAGCGCGCCGCCAAGCACGATCATCGCGGCGGAGACGAAGAGCCAGCGCGGGGAGTGACGCATCTTCTTCACGAAGAGAAGCATGGAGCCGCCGGCCACCAACAGGAACTCGGTCAGGAAGAATCCGGAGTAGAAGTCCCCTTTCAGGGCGGCGCCAACCTGGCCGCGCCAGACGAGGTCCCCCACCACGACGCTCAACCAGATCACCGTCACGTACGGGATCAGGTTGGCGAGCCCCGACAGCTCCTCGGTCTCGTAGGGGCGCTTGAAGCTGTAGCAGGAGATGATCGACTCCAGGATGGCGATCGCATACCCGATGAAGATGCAGTTCAAAAGGAACAAAAGCGGCAGGAATCCGGTGTGCCAGAGCGGGTGCAGCTTGGTCGAGGCGATCAGCAGCAGCGATCCCAGCGAAGACTGGTGCATGGTCGGCAGGGTGATCCCCAGCACGATGAAGAAGATCAGTACCTTGTTGAGCCGCGGCTTGAGCCACGCGGCGCCCATGCGGACCGCCTCGAGCTTATCGACCATGACCGCCGGATCGGGAGCGATCTTCGGGTGCAGCCAGTCGCGGACGCGGTGCATGGACTCCCACTTGCTGTTCTCGATGCTGGTCAATATGGCCGGGATGAACTCGATGATGAGCACCGTCGAGTAGGCCATGACGCAGAGCGCCACCTCGAACATGGCGGAGTTGGCCTGCCACTTGGAGGGGATGAAGAAGTTGTAGGCGTTCCACGGGCGGCCTAAGTCGACCATGACCGAGAAGCCGGCCAGGCCGTAGCCGAACATGGAGGTGAGGATCGCCGAGCGGATGAGCGGGTGGTACTGCATCCTGTTGCGGATATAGACCAGGATGGCAACCGCGTAGCCGCCGCAGGCGATGGCGGTGCCGGTGGCGACGTCGTAGGTGATCCAGATCCCCCACGGGTAGCCGTCGCTCATGTTGGAGACGGCGCCGATCCCCTTCACGTAGCGCACGCCTACGAAGAAGAAGCCGACCAGGACAGTGAGGAGGAGGACCCAGAAAGCCTTGGTGAAGATCTTACCTTCCAGTCTCTGGTATTCATCTTGATGATGAGACATCAGCTTTCCTCCTTGTCATGAGAGTCATGGCCGTCTTTGCCGTGCCCCTTCATGTTCTTCACCGCGATGAAGCAGAGGGTCGAGTACAGGGCCACCGGGGCGATGAACCCCTTGTAGATGGTGTGCTGGATCTTCTCGGAGAACTCGGCGGGTGCCTCCGGCTTGATGTCCGGCAGCCCCAGCTTGTTGAACGGCATGGCAGCCAGGTACATGTGGTTGGTGCCGCCCCCTTCGTGCTCGCCGTAGACGTGGGCGATGTAGCGGTCGGGGTTTTCCAGGAGCCTCTGGTGGGCCTCTGCGAGGAGGTCCTTACGCTTTCCGAACTTGATGGCGCCGGCCGGGCAGGTTTCCGCGCAGGCCGAGATCCCCTTCTCGCGCAGGTTGGTGTTCTTGCAGAGGTCGCACTTGACGATCTGCGGGATCGCCTTCTCCCACTGGAACTTCGGGATGTTGTAGGGGCAGGCGACCTGGCAGTAACGGCAACCGATGCAGGTGTTCTTGTTGTAGTCGACGATGCCGGTCACCTTCTCCTTGGTCATGGCCGATACCGGGCAGACCGAGACGCAGGAAGGCTTCTGGCAGTGCATGCAGGAGTACTTCACGTAGCTCCAGCGCTGGTTGGACTCCTTGAAGAGCTTGATGAGGGTCCGGGTGGAACCGTCGAGGTCGCTCGGGGCATCCCACAGGCCGTCGGAGTCGAAGCTCGCCTTCTCGTAGGAGAGGCTGCCGTAGTCACGATTCACGCGCTTGCACGCGGACATGCAGGCCTTGCAGCCGACGCACTTGGTGGCGTCGTAGAGCATGCCGAGCTCTTCGTTGTTGACGACGAGTCCTTCATGGGCGCCCGCGGTGGCGGCGGTCCCGGCGATGACACCGGCGCCGGCCGCGACCACCTTTAAAAACTCGCGCCTACTTTGTTTCTTCATCGTGCCCCTCCTGCTCATCCCCGGAAGGCAGTTTCTTGGCCAGCATGGCGCCGGCTCCCAGCGCGGCACCGGCGGCCAGGCCGACGAAACCGGTGGTCAACGGATCGGGGCCTTTCCCCTTTTCCTTGAGGTCAACAGGGGCGTAGCTGTCAAACGGAGTCGGCTCGTGGATCTGCACCTTCTCGGCGATCGCCTTCTGGAAGAGGATGCTCGGCTCGGTGCAGCCGATGCAGGGATGCCCGACGGAGACCGGCCAAACGCCGACGTCGTTGAAGCGCTGGACCGAGCAGTTGGCGTAGGTAGCCGGACCTTTGCACCCCAGCTTGTAGAGGCAGTACCCCTCGGCGTGGGTGGGATGGCCGTAGGCCTGGGCGAAACGCCCGGCGTCGAAATGCGGACGGCGCTCGCAGTGCTCGTGGATCTTCCTGCCGTAGGCGAACTTCGGACGGCCAAGGTTGTCGAGCTCCGGGATTTTCTTGAAGGTCAGGTAGTAGAGAACGGTAGAGAGGAAGTTATACGGGCTCGGCGGGCAGCCCGGGAGGTTGATGATCGGCTTGTCCTTGATGATCTCCTTGACGCCGACCGCGCCGGTCGGGTTGGGAGCGGCGGCCTGAACCCCGCCGTAGCTTGCGCAGCTGCCGATGCAGACGATGGCGGCGGCGCCTTCGGCGGCGTGCTGCAGGGATTCCAGGGCCGTCTTGCCCGACACCTTGCAGAAGATGCCGTTCTGCTTGGTCGGGATGGCGCCTTCCACCACCAGCAAGTACTTGCCGTGGTTGGCGGCCATCGAGTCGTGCAGCGACTTCTCAGCCTGGTGCCCGGCGCCCGCCATCAAGGTCTCGTGGTAATCCAGCGAGATCATGTCGAGGATGAGGGAAGAGATCGTCGGATGGCTCGAACGGAGCAGGGACTCCGAGCATCCGGTGCACTCCTGGAAGTGGAGCCAGATGACGGCCGGATTGCCGTTCTTCTCCACCGCCTCAGCCACCTGGGTGTGCATGGCAAAGGGAAGGCCCATCATGGCCGTGGCGGCCATGCAAACCTTCATGAAGCTCCTTCGCGTAACTCCTTCACAAATCATTTCATCGTCTTTCATACCACCTCCGGGAGAGTCGAGTCGCTACTATTGAGCAACAGCCATGCCAACGCCCCGGAGGGCCAAAAAACCAACGATTCCGTAAACGCCATAAAAAAACGGTGGCCCCGCCGAATGGGCACACCGCGCAATTTGTATCCTTCTGTCTTGCCGTTTTGTATCATTTTGTCCAACAGGTGTGCCAAAGTGACGCAGACATAAACCCGCCCTCACCCGCGCCGAAGGCGTCTCACTGTTACCCTCGCCCTTTTCGTTGAGGGGTGGCCGCAAGCCCTCACTTTTACCCTCGCCCCGTTGGGGGAGAGGGTGGCCGGAGGCCCTCACTTTTACCCTCGCCCCTTTAGGGGAGAGGGTGGCCGGAGGCCGGGTGAGGGTAGATTTTACCCCCTCCCTCCCCCTTGCCCCACTCCCCTAAAGGGGCGAGGGGGATATGGAGTTGGGAAGAAGGGTAGCGGGCCCCTAAATCGGGAGAATCACGCAGAAGGAGGTCCCTACCCCGGGGCGGCTGGTGACCTCGATGGTCCCGCCGTGTTCCTTGACGATGCCGTAGGAGACCGAGAGCCCAAGACCGGTGCCGGTCGTCTTGGTCGTGAAAAACGGGTTGAATATCTGGTTTACGTTCTCGGCGGGGATCCCGACCCCGGTGTCGGAGATGCATACCTGGAAGGTCTCCTCATCCAGGCCTCGCAACGTTTCGACCGTCAGGGTACCACCGGCCGGCATGGCCTGCACCCCGTTGAGAATGAGGTTGGTGAACACCTGGTGCAGCTGGCCGCTGTCACCGGAAACCAGGGCGACTTTGGGGGAGAACCTCTCCTCTATCTCGATCCCGTCCAGCGACTCCTGGTGACCGATCTGCGCCAGGATATCCTGCAGGAGCCCGTTCAGCTGGACGGTCCCCTGCTCGCGCCGCTCACGGCGGGCGAACTTGAGGAGGTTGGAGACGATCCTCTCCACCCGCTTCACCTGGGCGAAGATGGTCTCCACCTCCTCCCGGTTGGGGTCGTCCTCGTCGATGGAAAGCTGCAAGAGTTCGGTATTGCCGCGGATGATCGCCATGGGGTTGTTGATCTCGTGGGCGACCCCGGCGGCCAGCTCACCGATGGCGGCCAGCTTTTCAACCCGCAGCAACTCCTCCTTGGTCTGCAGCAGAAGCCGGTTGTTCTCCTCCAGTTCTGCGGTCCGCTGCTCGACCTTCTTCTCCAGGTCGCGGTTGAGCTCGATGATCCGCTCCTCCCTCTCGGCCAGAGCCCGGCTCATCTCGTTGAAACTCCCGGCCAGGTCACCAATCTCGTCGCGGGAGTCGATGTTGCTCTGGACGTGCCTCTCCCCGGCGGCCAGCTTCTTGGCCAGCGTGGAGAGCTCCTTCACCGGCCGGGCCAGCCGGCTTCCCAGCACGCCGGATACCGAGACCCCGATCAGAAGGCTTAGAAAGACAACCGCGCACAACAATAGGTTCAGGTCCGAGCGCCCCGCCGAATACTTGCTCTCCTGCATGCCGAGATAAAGCGCTCCGATGGGGACCCCTTGGATGGAGCGGATCGGGTCGTAGGCGGTCAGATACCAGTCGTTGGAGACGAAGGTACGCTGCACGGTCCGGTTGTCCCCCAGCAGCACGCTGCGGTAGATCTCGTCGGGGAGCTTCTCGCCGGCGGTATATGCACTGGCCGCCCCTGCCCCCGCTACGCGGACCTTGCCGAAAAAGAGGTTGGCAGCCCCCACCTCTTTGGGCTGGCCGGCCCCCTCGTACACCGCGGTCTTGATCTTTTCCAGCAACGCATTGTTGTTGTTGAGGAGAACGCCGCCGCACATAGCACCGATCACCGTACCGGACGGAGCACGGACCGGTACCGCAACCTTCAAAAACAGGCCGGCGGCCACCGTATCGGCCCCCGCCATGACCTTCGCCCGCTGGGTCAACGCCCCCCCTTCCAGGGCAAGTCTTGAGACCGGTATCACGGTGGCTCCCGCGGCGACCTCCCCCTTGAGGGCGCGCGCTACGTACTGGTCGCCATTTTGAAGATCACCGTAGATTACGGGATTGGCGGCGCGGAACACCACCTTGCCGTAGGCATCGACCGCCGAGAGGAGGTCCAGATGCTCGGCCTGTCGCACCGGCCCCAGCAGCATCGCGAGGGTCGTGCGATCACCGGCATCTATGGCCGGGGCCGTGGCACCCAGGGCTGCGGTGAAGCGCACCACGTCGTTGACCCGGGAGAGCTCCTGGCGCAGCGCCTCGCGGGCCACGTTGAGGTCGGTCTTGGCCTTCTCCTCTGCCTGTCCGCTCATCTTCGTGTTGACGATGAAAATGCCGGCCAGGAAACAGAATACGATGCCTATCGCCAACGGGATCAGGGTGGCGACCGTCAGCTTGGTCTTGATCGGGAATCGGCTCAGGGAAAATTTCATTCGGGGATGGCTATCGCGTACTCTGCTATCTTGCGATCAAGGGTCCGGCGCGAAATACCGAGTATTTCGGCGGACTTGCTCTTGTGGAAGCCGGTGCTCTCCAGGGTATGGGCGATGTGGTCACGCTCCATGTTTTCCAGCGACACCAGCGGCACGTCCTTTTTGGGCGGAGCTTCCGGCTCCTTTTTCCACATCGGGAGTTCTTTAGGGGTGATGCACTCGGTACGCGCGAGGATTACCGCCCGCTCCATGACGTTTTCCAACTCCCTGATATTGCCGGGCCAGTCGTAGTACGTGAGGAGCCTCAGCGCGTCGTCGGTGATGAGGGTGACCCGCTTCTTGATCTTCTGGGCGTATTTCTGAAGGAAGTGCTCGGCGAGCGGCCGCACGTCCTCCCTGCGCTCCCGCAAGGGCGGCAGCGGAATGCTGATGACGTTGAGCCGGTAGAAAAGATCCTCGCGGAAGGTCCCTTTGCGGACCTCGTTTTCCAGGTTCTTGTTGGTGGCGGCCACGAAGCGGACATCGACCTTGATCGCCTTGGTCGATCCCACCGGGATGAATTCGCGCTGCTGAATGACCCGCAGTAACTTGGCCTGCATCGGGAGGCTCATGTCACCCACCTCGTCCAGGAAGAGCGTGCCGCCGTCGGCCTCCTGCAAAAGCCCTTTCTGTGCGGAGGTGGCGCCGGTGAAGGCGCCGCGGACATGGCCGAAAAGCTGGCTTTCGAGGAGGGACTCGGTGAGGGCGGCGCAGTTGATGGAGAGGAAGCGGCCGTGGCGGCGCAGGCTGTTGCAGTGAACGGCTCCCGCGATCAGCTCCTTTCCGGTGCCGGATTCGCCGAGCACGAGGATGTTGGCATCGCTGGCCGCCACCTGCCGGGTCATGTCGTAGATCTCACGGAAGGCATCGCTCTGGAAGATGATGGCCTGCTGGAGGGGCTTCTCCAGCTCCGACTTGAGGGAGAGGTTTTTCTGGATCAACTGCTCCTTCTCCAGAGCGTTGTTGATCATTCCGAGGATCTTTTCCTTGGGAAATGGCTTGGTTACGTAATCGTAGGCGCCGAGCTTGATGGCTTCCACCGCGGCGTCGATGGTGCCAAAGGCAGTCATGACGATGACCGGGAGCCCCGGGCGGATTTTCTTTGCCTCGGAAAGAACGGTAATGCCGTTGATGTCCGGCATCCTGACATCCTGCAGCAAAAGGTCGGCATCATCGGGGTCGCCGGCCTGAAGGCGCGCCAGGAGTTCCTTTCCCGCCGTAAAGGTCTCTACCAGGTGCCCCTCGGAATTGAAGAGCTTCTTCAGGTATTTAAGGATCCCTTCTTCGTCATCGCAGATCAGAATTCTTCCCTGTGCCATTGCTACTCCTGCCTTGCTCAATACTGCCATCCGGATCCCCCATGCAGTCAATCGCTGCCGTTTGAGAGTCCTCCGGTGGCAGCCGATAGTAACACCGCCCGCGCTTCACCTTCAAACCAAATTCCAGACTCTTTCATAGGCTGTCCGGGAGCGCGCGATGCCGTATACATGCAAAATCGGGTCCAAATTGTACCCCATCCCCACCCTGTCCCTCCCCTTGAGCTCTAGATCCCCTCGCCCCTTCAGGGGAGAGGGGCAGGGGCGAGGGATGTTTTGCGAAGCGACAGACGAAGGGGCGGATCTTTTACCGCCGTGCCCGTCCCCCGAACAGTTCGTCGGCGTCTGACTCCCGTCCGCATTCCTTCAGCGCCAGCAGGCAGTTCTTCCGCTCTTCCGGCAGGTGGTAGAGCAGAAGCGACTTCTGAAGGCCCTTCTCCCGGTCGCTCGTGGCGACGTAGACCTTGGCGCCGGTCAGGGGATCGATTCCCGTGTGGTACATGCAGGTGGAAAGCGTGCCGGGCGTGGGAGTGAAATCCTGCACCTGCTCGACCTTCATCCCCCAGCGCTTCAGCATCAGGGCCAGATCGACCATGTCTGAAAGAGTGCAGCCCGGATGGCCGGAGATGAAGTAAGGGACGATGTGCTGCTTCTTGCCGATGCGTCCGCTCTCTCTCAGGAAAATTTCGCGGAAGCGCTCGAAGGTCGCACGCCCCGGCTTGCGCATGGCGGCGGTGACGCGGTCGGAGAGGTGCTCGGGAGCGACCTTGAGAAGGCCGCTCACGTGGTGCCCGATCAGTTCGCGGAGGTAGCGCGGCTGCCGCTCGAGGAGATCGTAACGGACGCCGGAAGAGACGGCGATGTGCTTGACACCTGCGACACCCCGGGCGCGGGAGAGCAGACGTGAGCTCCTGGCATCGTCGGTGACGAGATTGCCGCACGGTTTGGGAAAGAGGCAGCTCTCACGCCGGCATACCTTTTCGGCCTCCTTATTTCCACACGAAAGGCCAAACATGTTGGCGGTGGGCCCGCCGATGTCGCTCACGCTCCCACGGAACCATGGCTCGGCGGCCAGGCGCTTGAGTTCATCGAGCACGCTGGCGTCGCTGCGGGATTGGATGGTCTTTCCCTGGTGATGGGTGATGGCGCAAAAGGCACAGCCGCCGAAACAACCGCGGTGGGTGGTGATCGAGGTGCGGATTTGCTCGTACGCCGGGATCACCTCGGCGTAGCTCGGGTGCGGCGCCTTCTGGAAGGGGAGCGCATAAAGGGCATCAAGGCCTTGAGGTGTGAGAGGCATCGCCGGAGGGTTGCAGACGAGATAGCGCTCGGCATGGCGCTGGACTACTACCTTGGCGCAACCGGGGTTCTGTTCGGCGGAGAGGAGCCGGAAGGAGTTGGCGAAGGCGGCTTTGTCGGATGCGACCACCTCGTAGGAGGGGAGCTCGGCGACTTCAAACGAGGAGGAGTTACCGGCGGCAAAATCCCCCCTGTCCCCCCTTCGCAAAGAGGGGGACGCGTAGCCACCGTTTTCCGCGCTACCGTCCACGCCGTCCACGCCGTCCACGCCGTCCACGCCGTCCACGCCGTCCACGCCGTCCACGCCGTCCACGCCGTCCACAACGTCCACATGGTCCACGTCCACATGGTCCTCAGTGGCCACGGTGCCACCGGGAGGGGTTGAAGAGACGTAGGCGGTACCGCGGATGTCGCGGATGGTGGTGAATTCTTCGCCGGCCTGCAGCCTCTCCACCAGTTCCCGCAAGGGGGCCTCCCCCATGCCGTACACCAGCAGGTCGGCCTTGGCGTCGAAGATGATGGAGCGGCGCACCTTGTCTTCCCAGAAGTCGTAGTGCGCAAAGCGTCTCAAACTCGCCTCGATGCCGCCGATAACCACCGGCACATCACGGTAGGCTTCCTTGAGACGGGAGGTATAGACGATGGTGGCGCGATTGGGGCGGGCACCATGGCGGTTGCCGGGAGTGTAGGCGTCGTCGCGGCGGAGCTTTCTGGCCGGGGTGTAGTGGGCCACCATCGAGTCCATGGCCCCGGCGGCCACACCGAAGAAGAGGCGCGGCTTGCCAAGGGCCATGAAGGGCTCTTTGCTCCGCCAGTCCGGCTGGGCGATGATACCGACTCTGAGGCCCAAGGATTCGAGGTACCGCGCCAAAAGAGGTACGCCGAAGGCAGGGTGATCGATGTAGGCATCGCCGGTGACGAAAATGACGTCGAGCTCGTGCCAGCCGCGCGCCCGTGCCTCGATCATGGTGGTCGGAAGAAAGGCGGAGGTATCCCCCATCCTCACCCTGTCCTTCCCCTTGAGGGGGAGGGAACCATGAGCAGGAGCACTCGCGTTAGGCGAATTCTTCGGGAGGGCCGGCTTCGCCGATGATGAAGCGCCCTTGGCTGTGGCAGGCTTGGGCGATGATTTCGACGCACCAGAGTGTGGCGATGACGTTTTCGGGGATTTCGGCTTCGGTGAAGAGGAGTGAAAATTCGGTCTGCCGGACTGCTGCTTCGAGGAGCGTGCCTTTTTCATAAAACCTTCGGCTCTGCGGAGCCTTCATGACTCACAAGGAGTCTAGTCAATATCCCCTCGCCCCTTTAGGGGAGAGGGGCAGGGGTGAGGGAGGTTCTAAAATCTACCCTCACCCGGCCTCCTATCCCCTCTCCCCTAAAGGGGCAAGGGTATAGGAATGAGAGGCTACGGGAAGACCGGGAGAAGTTCCAGGCCAAGGGTCTCGGGGAATCCGCACATGAGGTTCATATTCTGGATCGCCTGACCGGACGCGCCTTTCACGAGGTTATCGATGGCGGAGAGGATGATGATCCTGCCGGTCCGCTCGTCGACCACGATCCCGATATCGCAGAAGTTCGATCCCCGCACGTAGGCGGTGGAGGGGAGGCGTCCTTCCGGCAGCACCCTCACGAACGGCTCGCCATCGTAGAAGGTTTCATAGAGGGTGATGAGCTCGGCCGCCGTCACCTTCCCGTTCGGCGCGGCATAGATGGTCGAAAGTATTCCGCGGTCCATCGGTACCAGGTGCGGCGTGAACGAGATGGTGATGTCGCTGCCGGCCAGCAGCGAAAGCTCCTGCTCGATCTCAGGAATATGGCGGTGAACGCCACCCACGCCGTAGGCGCGGAAGGATTCATTGACCTCGCAGTAGAGATTATCCACCTTGGCACCGCGGCCAGCCCCGGAGGTGCCGGACTTGGCGTCTACGATGATGGAAGCGGGGTTGATCACCTTGCCCTTTAAAAGCGGGGCGAGTCCGAGGATGACGCTGGTCGGGTAGCACCCGGGGTTGGCAATCAGCGACGCCTCGGCGATCTCGGCCCGACGGAGCTCCGGGATGCCGTAGACAGCCTTCTCGAGATACTCGGGGTTTAAGTGTTTGTCGTACCACTTGTGGTAAATCTCGGCATCGTGCAGACGGTAGTCCGCGGAAAGGTCGACCACGTCCTTCCCCATCTTCAGGAAGGTCGGCACCACTGCCATGGCGGCCTTGTGCGGAAGGGCGGTGAAGACCACGTCCACCTTCTCGGCGATGGTCACCGGCTCGAGGTTTTCCAGGAGGATGTCACAGCGGCCGCGGAGGGTGGGGAAGACGTCACTGACCGGGCGGCCCGCACTCTGTTCCGAGGTTACGCAGGTCACAGCGACTTCGGGATGGGAATGAAGAATCCGGAGCAACTCAACACCGGTATAGCCACTGGCTCCGACTACGGCAACCTTTAACATGGAACGCCTCCGTACTCTTATAATTCGGAAATTGTAGATGGTAGTGAAAGGAAAAGGCAACCTATTTGTGCCTTGCCATTAAACCATCCGTAGGGTGGGTACCCTGTGCCCACGCGGGTCTGACAGCGAATGGTAGGCAGAGGACGGCCTCCTGATACACCACTCAATGTATTGCCACTTGTTTAGCAAAGGGCGGTGCGTCCCCTCCCCTTCAAGGGGAGGGACAGGGTGAGGATGGGGTGCGAACAAACAGCAAAAGGAGGAACCCTTGCGGATTCCCCCTTTGAAGTGCTGAATGAACGGCTTTCCGGCAGCGGATTAACGCTTGGAGAACTGGAAGCTTGCGCGGGCAGCTTTCTTGCCGTATTTCTTTCTTTCTTTGATGCGCGAATCGCGGGTGATGAAACCAGCCTTTTTGAGGGTACCACGCAGTTCGGCTTCGGCCTCGATGAGGGCCTTGGTGATCCCGTGCTTGATGGCACCGGCCTGGCCGGAGTCGCCGCCGCCTTTGACGGTGACGAAGATGTCGTACTTGCCGACGTTGTCGGTCAGCTCAAGCGGCTGCTTGACGATCATCTTGGAGGTTTCCCTGCCGAAGTACTGGTCGAGGGATTTGGTGTTCACCGTGATCTCACCGGAGCCCGGCTTGATCCAAACCCTGGCGATCGAGGATTTCCTTTTTCCCGTAGCGTAAAAGCTCACTGCCATTTTATATCTCCTGATGTACGAATTAGATGTTCAGAGTTTTCGGCTGCTGGGCGGCATGCGGATGAGCAGAGCCGGAGTAGATCTTGAGCTTCTTCAGCATGTGACGGGCAAGCTTGTTCTTCGGAAGCATACCCTTGACCGCTTTCTTGAGGAGCTCTTCCGGCTTCTTGTCAAGAAGCTTGCCGGCAGTGATCTCTTTGAGGCCACCGGGGAAAGCGGAGTGGCTGTAGTAGGTCTTGTCGGAGAATTTCTTCCCGGTCAGGGCGATCTTCTCGGCGTTGACGACGATCACGAAGTCGCCGGTATCGACACTCGGAGTAAAGGTCGGCTTGTTTTTGCCACGCAGGACGTTGGCGATTTCGGTGGCAACACGGCCGAGGACCTTATTATCCACATCAACCAGGTACCAATCCCTGGTCACTTCTTCTTTTTTGGCAACTTGCGTCGTCTTCATTGAAACCTCACAGCTATCTGGAATTAGCAAACGCTACTATGGGAAATTCGGAAATTGAAAATTTAATCGATTTGCCCGGACATGTCAACATAAAAACTCGGATAAAGTTTACGGCATCCTGAAAGCCTCTTCCGGGTAGAAGACTTCCATCAGACAAAGCCCTTGCGGCGGGGCGGTAATGCCGGCATCGGGGCGATCTCCTTCCAGTAGCAGCCGGCGGATATCCTCGGGCGTTCTCCGCCCCAGCCCCACCTCCACCAGGGTACCGGTCATGATGCGGACCATGTTTTTCAAAAAGCCCGTGCCGTTGATGTCGAGGTGAAGAAGCCCCCCCTCCCGGACCAAGTCGAACGAGTTGATCCTCCGGATGGTGGTCTTGGCTGCGCACCTCGCCCCCTGGAAGGCGAGGAAATCGTGCTCGCCGACAAACTCGTCGGCAGCCTTCTCCATAGCGAAAACATCCACCGGTCCCGGCACCCGCCACGAGCTGTGCCTGACCAAGGGCGAACGGAGGCGGTCAAGAAGGAGCGTGTACCGGTAATGCTTGGCTACCGCATCGGCGCGCGGGTTGAACTCCAGCGGGACCTCGCAGGCATCGCGCACGGCGATATCCTCCGGGAGCAGGGTATTCAGCCCCTCGCGAAAAGCGCGCAACGGCATCCCCTTCTCCGTTCTGAAGCAGGCCACCATGCCGCGGGCATGGACACCGGCATCGGTCCGCCCGGAGGAGCGTAACCGCGGCGGCTCCCCCAGCATGCGGCCGAGCGCCTCCTCCATGACCTCCTGGACGGAAAGCCCGTTCGGCTGGATCTGCCACCCGGCATAGGCGGTGCCGTCGTATTCGACGATGAGCTTGATGTTACGCATACGGCCCCGGAGTGCTTACAGGTATTTCTCGATGAGGATCTCGGCGATCTGTACCGCATTGGTGGCGGCACCCTTGCGGAGGTTATCGGCCACGATCCAGAGGTTGAGGCCGTTTTCGACCGACTCGTCTTCACGGATGCGGCCGACCAAGGTAGCGTCGTCACCGGCCGCATTGATCGCCATCGGGTACTCGCTCTCCTCGGGATCGTCGACGAGCTCGACACCCGGGGCGCTCTTGAGAAGCTTCCTCGCCTCGGCCACGGTCAGCTTCTTCTCGGTCTCGATGTTGACCGACTCGGAATGACCGAAGAAGACCGGCACCCTGACGCAGGTGGCGGTGGTCTTGATGTCCGCCCCCATGATCTTCCTGGTCTCGTTCACCATCTTCATCTCTTCCTTGGTGTAGCCGTTGTCACAGAAGGAATCGATCTGCGGCAGGCAGTTGAAGGCGATCTGGTGCGGATAGACCTTGTTCTCCGCGGGGCGCCCGTTCAAAAGCTCTCCGGCCTGGATCCTCAGCTCGTCGATCGCCTTGTTGCCGGTGCCGGAAACGGCCTGGTAGGTGGAGACCACGATCCTCTTGATGGTCGCGGCGTCGTGCAGCGGCTTGAGGGCGACCACCATCTGGATGGTCGAGCAGTTGGGGTTGGCGATGATCCCCTTCTTCCTGAACTCGGCGATGGCCTCCGGATTCACCTCCGGGACCACGAGCGGGACATCCTTGTCCATGCGCCAGGCGGAGGAGTTGTCGATGCAGACCGCGCCGGCCTTCACGGCGGCGGGGCAGAATTCCTCGGAACGCGCACCGCCCGCGGAGAAGAGGGCGATATCGATCCCGTTGAAGGAATCATGGGTCAGTTCTTCCACCTCGATGGAGTCGCCGCGGAACTCGAGAAACTCTCCGGCGCTCCGTTTGCTGGCCAGGAACTTGATCTTCCCGACAGGGAAGTCCCGCTCATCGAGGCACTCGATCATCTGCGCACCCACGGCGCCGGTGGCGCCCACGATGGCTATGTTAAAAAGCCTGCTCATATCATCTCCTTGTTGTCGGTACTCATAGGGTGGGCAGACCTCCCACCAATTCCTACTCGAGACCGGATAGCAATTCCGGCCGGGGCCCCTGCCGAGACCGCGTGGGCACGGGGTGCCCACCCTACGTCGGCGTGGGCTCAAGAGGGAGAAAAAACCGCCCTCACCCGCCCTTCGGGCACCCTCTCCCCCGAAGGGGCGAGGGTATATCATTCGGGGAGAGGGGCAGGGGGGAGGGAGTATTTTCCTCCGGCCGCACCTAAAAAGAGAAGCGCGCCCCGCAAGGGGACGCGCTCCTTCCTGCTCGTATGTGAGGGAGAGACTACCTCTCCTTCAGGATCTGCAGCATGCGGCGCAGCGGTTCGGCGGCACCCCAAAGGAGCTGGTCGCCGCAGGTGAAGGCGGTGACGTACTCCGGTCCCATCTTCATCTTGTGCAGACGGCCGACCGGCACGGTGAGGGAGCCGGAAACGGCGGTCGGGGTGAGCTGGGCCAGGGTGTCGGGCTTGTTGTTGGGAACATACTTCACCCACTGGTTGTCGTTCTTGATCATCTCCTCGAGGTCGGCGATCGGAACGTCCTTCTTGAGCTTGATGGTCAGGGCCTGGCTGTGGCAGCGCATGGCGCCCACGCGGACGCAGAGGCCGTCGACCGGGATCGGGGTGGTGGTGCCGAGGATCTTGTTGGTCTCGGCGTACCCTTTCCACTCCTCGCGGCTCTGGCCGTCTTCCACTTCACGGTCGATCCAGGGGAGGACGCTACCGGCGAGCGGGAAGCCGAACTCCTTCACCGGCATATCGCCGCCCCTCAAGGTGGCGGTGACCTTCTTGTCGATCTCGAGGATGGCGGAGGAGGGATTCTTCAGCTCCTCGGCAACCGCCGCGTTCAAGACGCCCATCTGGGAGAGGAGCTCACGCATGTTGGGAGCGCCCGCGCCTGAGGCGGCCTGGTAGGTCATGGAGGAAATCCACTCCACCACGCCGGCGCGGAAGAGTCCGCCGAGGCCCATGAGCATGAGGCTCACGGTGCAGTTGCCGCCGATGTAATCCTTGATCCCCTTGGCGAGCGCGGCGTCGATGACGTTGCGGTTGACCGGGTCGAGGATGATGACGGCATCCGACTCCATGCGCAGGGTGGAAGCAGCATCGATCCAGTAGCCGTTCCAGCCGGCCTTGGCGAGCTCCGGGCGGACCGCCTTGGTGTAGTCGCCCCCCTGGCAGGTGATGATCACGTCGAGCTTTTTGAGCTCGTTGATATCAGAGGCGTCTTTCAGGGTCCCAGCGTTCATCGGGGCAGGCTGCCCCACCTGGGAGGTGGTGAAGAATACCGGCTCGATACCGGCGAAATCGTTCTCCTCCTGCATGCGCTGCATAAGGACGGAGCCAACCATGCCACGCCAACCGACAAGTCCGACTTTCATAGTTCGTTCCTCTTCTGTTAGTTTATGAGAGAGTGGTTGAATGATTACGGTAACTACGGTCTTTCTTTCCAGTATTCAGGATCTCGATGTAAATGCATTACTGAGAAAACTACGATCTTATTTTCTACGACCCTGAAAATTATCCCATAGGGGAATATTCTGAGAACGCAGCGACGCACGTCGCCGTGAAGCACCTGATACTGGAAAGGATTGATCCTTATCCTGGTGAAGGCATCCTGGACAGAGGCAAGAAACCTACTGCCCAGCATTTTTTGTTTCCTCTCATAGAAAGCGGCGGCGTCAACCATCTCTGCATCAGCCGCGGCCACCAATTCAAGCGGCATTCGTCCCGCCCGGCGGCGCCTCATTCCGGAACAATGCGTTCTATTGCCGCATAGGCGCGGGCTATGGCTTCATCGGCATCGACCAATTCCGCCCGTCCCTCGTCGTATTCAGCACATCGCCTCAGTATTTCCTCGCGCCATGCAGGGGAAAGTTCTGAACTGTCATCCACATCCAAGCTTTCAATCAGTTGCTCCGCGAGCATCGCACGCATGGAGGGGGGGAGTTGAAGAGCTTCCGTCACAATTTTTTTCATCGATGCCTTCATGCTCCCCCCATTGAAGGGTTACAGGTTCGCGATGATCGCGTCGCCGATCTCCTTGGTGTTGACGAGCTTCTCGCCATCCTTCTGCTGGTAGATGTCGCGGGTACGGTAACCCTGGTCGAGCACCTTGGCCACCGCGCTGTCGATGGCGTCGGCCGCCTCCACCATCCCGAAGGAGTAGCGGAGCATCATGCCGGCGGAGAGGATCTGGGCGATCGGGTTGGCGACACCCTGGCCGGCGATGTCCGGGGCACTGCCGCCGGAGGGCTCGTACATACCGAAGGAGCCTTCAGCCAGGGAGGCGGAGGGGAGCATGCCGAGGGAGCCGGTGAGCATCGCGGCCTCGTCGGAGAGAATGTCGCCGAACATGTTTTCGCAGAGGATGACGTCGAATTGCTTCGGCCACTTTACCAGCTGCATGGCGGCGTTGTCCACGTACATGTGAGTGAGCTCGACGTCCGGGTACTCCTTGGCGATGCCGATCACCACTTCACGCCACAGCACCGAGGTGGAGAGGACGTTGGCCTTGTCGATGGAGCAGACCTTCTTGCCGCGCTTTCTGGCCGCCTGGAAGGCGACGTGGGTGATGCGCTCGATCTCGGGAACACTGTAGCGCATGGTGTCGACACCGACGCGCTCGCGCCCTTCCCCTTCGATCCCTTTGGGCTGGGAGAAGTAGATGCCGCCGGTCAGCTCGCGAATGACCAGGACGTCGAAGCCCCCCGCGATGACCTCTTCCTTGAGCGAAGAGGCGCCGGTCAGGGACGGGAAGATGATGGCCGGACGCAGGTTCGCGTAGAGGCCGAAGATCTTGCGAAGCGGCAAAAGGGCGCCGCGCTCCGGCTGCTCGTCGGGAGGCAGGCTTTCCCATTTCGGACCGCCCACCGAGCCGAAGAGGATGGCGTCGGCGTTCTTGCAGATGTTAACGGTGGTTTCGGGAAGCGCGCGCCCCTCGAGGTCGATGCCGGCACCGCCGACGTTTGCGTGAGTGCGCTCGAACTTCACCTCGTAGCGTTTCTCGATCGCGTCCAGCACCTTCAGCGCCTCGGCCATAACCTCGGGGCCAATGCCGTCACCAGGAAGAACCGCCACTTTGAAAAGCTTTCCCATTTATAAAACCTCCACGTTGTTATTAAATTCGCGATTCTATTAGTGCAGACACTGGATTGTCAACACAAAAAAGGCCGTCAAACAAAGGTTTAACGGCCCCAATTACAGCTATGCGAACAGCCAGTTACGGCGCCTTGATCTCCTCGCTCTTCGTCCTGAGCTTCTTGACCAGTGCGGGGTACCCCTGGTTGTTGATGATACGGTTGAACTGTCCCCGGTAGTTGGAGACGAGGCTCACCCCTTCAATCACCACGTCGTACACCATCCATCTCCCGTTTTTTAGCAGGAGCCGGTAATCCAGTGCATACTCATCCCCCTTGGGAGCTATGACTTTCGACCTCACCTCCGCATGCGGTCCATCCACAGATTCGTTCAGGTAGACAATCTTCTCGTTATGATAGGACTCGATCTTTCCCGCGTAGGAGTTCTGCAAAAGCGTCTCGAACAGGGAGACGAACTCCGCGCGCTCCTGGGGGCTCCGCTCCTTCCAGTGGGTTGCCAGCGAGCGCTGGGCCATCTCCCCGTAGTCGAAGATCCGGTCGATCGACTGCTTGAGTGCCTGCCGGCGCTGCTTTTCCTTCTGCGGCTTTTTCAGCTCAGGATTCGAGACGATCCTGACCACCTCGTCGACCACCTGCTTGACCTCGGTGGTAGGCGAGGCATAGCCATTGGCGGGGGTGACAACGCCAAGAAAAAAGACCATGACCAGTGACATCAATGATGACTTCATACTCATTCCTCCCAACCAGGTACAGCCACATCTCCGCACAACTTGCGGTTTATATTCATGAGTGTTATGGTACCATCTTTGTATTCCTGCGGGGTAGAGCATATCATCCGGCACTGATTCAGCAACCGGATTAGCCATCGCAATCCCGACCTGTTGGAGCGACCTGAGCCATGAATGGTCTCCCTTGCCATGCCACGTTCATTTCAATTCTCGCCCCTTTCACCACGGGCGTCTTCCGGAGGAATCATGCCGTTACTCCCTCGACCGCTACTTCTTGCCGCCTGCCTCGGGCTCTTCGCCCTCACCGCCTGCTCGACTGCGCCAAAGCACCGTCTCATGGGTAATCCCGAGAATCCCTATCCGCTGGAGACGCCCCCCAAGGTGGGGGAGATCGTCCACCTCGCCACCGGCGTCAAGGTGAGCACCGAGGAGATGCTCGATATCGCCGGCGACTCTCGGGTGGTCTACGTCGGCGAGACGCATGACAATCCGGCCTCCCACCGCCTGCAGCTTCTGACCCTGAAGGGAATGGAGCTGCGCCATCCTGGCCAGACCGCCCTCGGGATGGAGATGTTCACCCGGTCGCAGCAGCCGATCCTGGACCGCTGGGTGGCGGGGGAGCTGGACGAAAAGACCTTCGTCAAAACGTCCAAGTGGTACGACAACTGGCGGATGGACTTCGACTACTACCGCGACCTGCTCCTCTTCTGCCGCGACAAGCACATCCCGGTGGTGGGGTTGAACGCGGACAAGAGCCTCGTGCAGGCGGTGAGGAGCAAGCCGCTTGCGGAACTCACCCCGGAAGAGAAGGCGCAGCTGCCCGAATTCGACATGAACGACCCCTACCAGCGCGGGATGACCGAAAGCATGTTCCAGGGCCACGCCCACGGGAAGATGGCGGTGGAGGCCTTCCTGCGGGCTCAGACCTTGTGGGACGAGACCATGGCCGAGTCTGCGGTCCGCTTCCTGAAAAGCCCGCTCGGCAAGGGGCGCCACCTCGTGGTGATCGCAGGGGGCAACCATATCAACTACGGATTCGGCATCCCCCGCCGGGTCTTCCGGCGGCTACCCACCTCGTACACCCTGATCGGCGGGAGCGAGATCAGCATCTCCGAAGGGAAAGTCCCCGAGTACATGGACGTCACCATCCCGGACTTCCCGATGCGCCCCTACGATTTCCTCGCCTTCGTCTCGTATGAGCAGCTGCAGAAACAGATCCTGCTCGGCGTGGCATACGAGCCGGAACCGAACGGCAAAGGGCTCAAGGTACAGACCGTGGTCCCCGATTCCAACGCCGCCCGCGCCGACATCAAGGCCGGCGACATCCTTACCGCCATGGACGGCGAGCCGCTCACCGACGGCTACGACCTCTCGTTCGGCATCAAGAAGAAAAACCCCGGCGACCACGGGACCATCGAGCTGCTGCGCGACGGCAAACCGATGAAGGTCGACGTGGAGTTCCGCGGCACCGGCGGGGCCGCCGCCCCGGCAGCAGGTGCGCCCCCTGCCGCCACCGAAACCCATCCCAAAGAGAAACCGTGACCGGCCGGTCCCAAGGAGAATGCCCGTGATTCGCCCCCGCTCTCTCCGGGTACTTGCCCTCTCGGTACTGGTCGCGCTCTGGGTGAGCCTGCCGCTCAACGCCCTGGCCGGCTCGCGCGACATCCTCTGGGATATCATCGGCAACTGCCTCGACCCCTCTGCCGCCGACTACTGCGCCAAGTGCCGGGCGCCCCGCGCGGAAACCGCCTGCGCAGCCGAGAATTTCTGCAAGGAGACCACCGAGGTCTGGGCGGAGACCGCCGACTTCGTAGCGGTCCGCGACCGCAAGATGTGCGGCTGCCCTTCCGGCTTCGTCCATGGGCTGGCCATCCCCCGCGCCAAGGTGACCGGCGTGGAGGATCCCCGGCGTCCGGCCGCCATCTGGGAGTTCGCCTGGGCCACCGGTCGCTCGAAGATTCCCGAGGAGGACTGGCTCACCGTCGTCGTCAATCCCCGCGGCGGCCGCAGTCAGGACCAGATGCACCTGCACATGGTGAGGCTCAAGAAGGACGCCCGCAGCCGCTTCCCCTCCTACCCCACCGCCCGGGCAAGCGACCTCTCCAAGGTATGGGACACCGCGAGCCGCCTCGCCTGCGACGCGAACCTCTCCGAGTACGGCGTCCTCGTGGCCCGGGCTCCCGAGGGGGGATTCGTCGTGCTGGTCGATCCCGGCAGCCCCGAAAAGGACTTCGTCCAGGAGCGTTGCCTCCCGAACCAACCACACCAACCGTGAGGAGCCGATAGCATGACCGCACCTTCGACAGGGCCGCACCAGTTCGCCATGCCGGGCTGGATCAGCACCGCCCCCTTCGAACAACTGCTGAACATGACGATCCATTGCGCCGAAGACGGCAAAGCGACCCTTTCCATGCCCTTTTACCAGGAGTATTGCAACGGGGCGGGGCTCATGCACGGCGGAGCGCTGGTGAGCCTGGCGGACACCGCCGTCGTCATGGCCATCAAAAGCCTCGTCGAACCCGGCTCCCACTTCGCCACCATCAAGATGGAGGTGAGCTTTCTCCACCCGGTAAAAAAAGGGGTGGTGACCGCCCGTGCCGAGGTGGTTTCCCGGGAGGAGAGGGTCATCCGGGGGATCACCACCGTCTACGACGACGAGGAGCGGGGAGTGATGGAATTCCGCTCCACCTTCAAGATAGCTCGCGACGTCAAGGTCCGCGGCATTACCTTCGGAGACCAGACCACCTGACCGTCATCGCCCGCCACGCTCGAGGGTAATCTCGTGTCCCGGGGAGATCCGCCTCCGCAGCCGCGTCCCCTCTACACAAGGTGTTGACGCCCGGGGTCCGACGTGACATAGTTGTCGCCGAAATTATCCATTTTTTCATACAGTTAGCACGTGGAGCACGCGATGAGGGCCAGGCTTCGGCGGGGAGCCGCCAGGGAAACCCGGAAAATTGTCGTCATCTATGCCCTGTTCGGGAGCGCCTGGATCTTCTTTTCCGATACCCTGGTCTCCGAAATGATCGAGAGCAGGGAAGTCATCGCCCGCCTGTCCGTCTTCAAAGGGCTCCTCTTCATCCTCTTCACCTCGTTGATGCTTCACCAGTTGATCGGGCGCTTCGGCAGGCGTAACGCCGAGACCATCGAACAACTGGCCGAAAGCGAAGAACGCTTCCAGACCATCTACCACAACGTCAACGACGCCATCTTCATCCACGACTCCAAAGACGGCACCATCCTCGACGTGAACCAGACCATGTGCGCCATGTACGGTTACACGCGTGAGGAGGCCCTGAAACTCTCCGTACACGACATAAGCCTCGGCCGAGCCCCTTACTCGCAGGCGGAGGCCATGGTCCACCTCGAGAGGGCGGCCGGAGGAGAGGTCTCGGTATTCGAGTGGCTTTGTCGAAGGAAGGACGGCACGCTCTTCTGGACCGAGGTCAACATGCGGGGGGCCGCCATCCGAGGGGAACCAAGGGTCATCGTGGTGGTTCGTGACATCACCGCCCGGAAGGAGAGCGAGGAGGCGCTCAAGAAGAACGAGGAGGCGCTCAAGGGGATGATGGAGCAGATGCCGACCGGGGTAGCCTGGACGGACGAAACCGGCACCTTTGCCTACCTCAACCGCTGTCTCATCGACTGGCTCGGCTACACCATCGAGGACGTTCCCGCCATCGAACAGCTGTTGGTTCGCGCCTTTCCCGAGGCCACCTACCGGGGTACCGTACGGGAGGCCTGGAACCGCGCCCTTCTGGCTGCCCGGAAGGGCTACGGCGCCATCCCCCCGGTGGAGGGGACGGCCACCTGCAAGGACGGCTCGCGCCGTCACCTGATCATCAACATCCGGCTGGTACACAACCGTTTCCTCTACATCTTCACCGACCTCACCCGCTGGGAGGCGATGCAGTCCGAGATCCTGAAGACCCAGAAACTGGAGTCCCTCAGCATCCTGGCCGGCGGGATCGCCCACGATTTCAACAACATCCTCACCGGCATCCTGGGGAATCTCTCCTTCATGGGGCTTCTCCTCGACCCCTCCCACCCGGCCCGCCAGTCGCTCGGGTACGCCGAAAAGGCCTCGCTGCGAGCCGCCGAGCTGGCCCACCAACTCCTCACCTTCGCCAAGGGGGGAAACCCGGTGAAGAAAGCGGTCTCGGTGAAGGAGTTGGTCAAGGAGTCCCTCTCCTTGGCACTGCGGGGATCCAACTCGAAGGCGGTGGTCGAACTCCCGGAGGGCATCGACTGCATCGAGGCCGACGAGGGGCAGATGAACCAGGTCTTCAACAACGTCATCATCAATGCGCTGCAGGCGATGCCGGGGGGCGGAACCCTTACGGTGAGCGGAGAGAACGTAGAACTGGGGGAGGACAGCGGGGTGCTGCTGCCCCCGGGAAAGTACGTGAAGATCAGCTTCAGCGACCAGGGATGCGGGATTGCGAAGGAAGAGGTACAGAGGATCTTCGATCCCTTCTACACGACCAAGGCCGGGGGGACCGGACTGGGGCTCGCCTCGGTCCATTCCATCATCGGCAAGCATAACGGCAAGGTCGAGGTCTCTTCGGTGATCGGCGAGGGAACCACCTTCACCTTCTATCTCCCGGCCTGTCACCGCTCGCCAGGCGACGCGGCCGCGCCCGACGGCGACGCGGAACAGGTGGAGGCTCCCCGGGGAAGGATCCTGGTGATGGACGACGAGGAAGCGATCCGGCTCCTTACCGGCGATATCCTCAACCACTTCGGGTATGAGGTGGTGGCCTGCGCTACCGGCGAGGAGGCCGTTCATATCCATCAGGAAGCGGTGGAAGAGGGGAAGGGATTCGCCGCCGCGATCATGGATCTCACCGTTCCGGCGGGGATGGGTGGAAAGGAAGCTGCCAAACTTATTCTCGCCCTCGATCCCGAGGCATCGCTTATCGTGTCGAGCGGGTACAGTAACGATCCGGTGATGGCCAGCCACCGGGATTACGGATTTCAGGCCGCCATCACGAAACCCTACGGCTGGACCGAAATCAGGGAGGCCCTCCGCCAGTTGCCGCAAAAAAACTGACGCACCTCCTACTCCGCCTTCTCAAGCGCCAGCACTTCGTTGTCCACCCCCACCTACTCCACTTTTCCCACCGCCCGCGCCAGGTTGGCCATGGCCATGTTGTAGTTGTACACCGCCTGGAAATAGGCGGCCCGCATCTTCGCGTATTGCTGGAGGGCGTCGAAGATATCCTTGGCGGGTCCCACCCCGAAGTCGAAGTTGGCCAGCGCCGTCACCGCCCACTTCTTCGAGTTCTCATACCCCTTCCTGGTCGCCTCGATGGCGGCGGCCGCCTCCACCCCCTCGTCATAGAACTTGGTCACCTCCAGGGGGATATTCTCCTCGGCAAACTGCTTCGTAGAGATCAGCCGGTCGTACTGCGCCTGCTCCTGGGAGATCTTGGCGGAAGTGATGCCGAAATCGAGCTTCCATTTGAGCCCGAGCGCCGCGCCGGCCCAGAAGTGGTTGAACTCGTCGGGCACCCAGGGGTTGTTTATCCGGTCGCGTCCCGGAGAGTCGGCGGCCGAAAGGGTGGCGCCGAGAAAGAAGTCGGGGTAGCGCGCCGCCTTGGCACCGGCGACCAACTCCTCACGGGCCTTCAGCCCCTCCCGCACCTGCACGAACTCCGGACGGCCGTCCTTGGCCTTGGCCACATACTCGTCCAGCGGGGCCAGCTGGTCGGCCACCCGGGTGAGCCGCTCGTCGGCGATCTCCAGCGGCTGATCCGGGGAGAGACCGATCCGCGCCTTGAGGGCCGACAGCGCGAGCGTCTCCCCTTTGTTCGCCTCGGCGAGATACTTCTCGACCTCGCCTCCGAAGGCGTCCAGTTTGTAGACATCGGACTCCTCGACGTTCGACGAGTTCTGGTCGAGGAGTTTCTGCGCCTTCTTCTTGGCGTCGTCGAGGTCATCCCGCACCTCGGCCAGCAGGGATTTCAGCTCGCGGGCCAGCAGCACTCCGTAGTAGTACTCCTTCACCTTGACCGCGATCTCGTTGCGCTTTTGCTCCCTGCGCGCCTTCTCCACCTCGATGCCATGGGTGGCCGCTGACATGGCGTGGGAGAGTTTCCCGAAGCTGTAGATCGGCTGGACCAGGAGGACGTCCGCGCGGGAGAACCAGGTGAGGTCGGTGGAGTCGATGCTGTCGGGAGAACTGACCTGGTTCCCCCTGGCGCGCGGCACCGGCCCGATCAAGCCGAGGACGTCCACCTGCGGCCATCGCCACCCCTTGGCCTCGGAGAGTTTTCCGCTCATGAGCTCCACATCGGCCTGGGCCTCACCCAACTCAGGTGCGTGGATCATCGCCCTTTCCAGGCACTCCTTCAACCCCAAGCCCCCCTGCGGCGCCGCGAGAGCCGGGGTGACGGACAGGCCGATGAGGGCCGCAAAGGAAGCAGCAAGAGAGAGGAAAGGCAGTTTCATCCTCTGGATATTGCCAAGCTGCAATCTCATCACTCTCATATTCACGTCCTCCATTCCCCCTCCCCCGGAGGGAAGGGGCCAGGGGGTGGGGAAAACCCGCCTCAAGGCCAAGCCGTGCATGTAAGGAGCGTGCCGCTTAAAGTACCTTCTCCCTCAAGAAGGAGAGGGGGCTCTCCCTCCGGGAAAATCACCCTTGTCCCCCTTTCGCAAAGAGGGAGACGCTTGGTGAGGGCCAGCCCTTAATCAACCTGACCGTGGATGTACTTGCTGAGGAGTTCCTCCAGATCGACCGACGACTCCGTCTCGCGGATGAGGCCCCCCTCGCCGATGATGGTCTCCGATCCCCCGGGCTTAAGGAGGATGAACTTGTCGCCGATGATCCCGCGCGTGCGCACCGAGGCGATCACGTCGTCCTGGAGTTTCACCGATCGCTGAAGCTTGAGGACGACCCGCGCCCTCCCCGCCTGCTTGGGATCGAGGCCGATGCTGTCCACCTGTCCCACCTCCACACCGGCGATCTCCACCGAGGCCCCCTTCTTGAGCCCCGATACCGAGTCGAAGAGGGCGTAGACCCGGTAGTTGTCCCCCCCGACGATCTCCAGCTTGCCGAGCCGGATCGAGAGGTAGCCGAGACAGAGAATCCCTACCAGCACGAAGATCCCGACCAGCATGTCCAAGCTAACCTTTTTGGTGTCCATGACGTTTGCCTCAAGCCTCGCTATCTGATCAGCCGGATCGGCCCGTCCAGGCTGCCGCTTATGAACTGGCGCACCACCGGATTGGTGGAACCCTGCACCTGCGCGGGAGTGCCGCTTTCGATGATCTTCCCGCGGTAGAGAACGGCTACCCGGTCGGAAATGTCGAAGATCTCGGGAATCTCGTGGGAGACCACCACCGCCGTGTAGCCGAAGCGGCCGTGGGTTTCCTTGATCATCTGGTGGATGGCGCGGCAGATCACCGGATCGAGCCCGGTGGTCGGCTCGTCGAAGAGGATGATGGCCGGGTCCATGAGGAGCGCGCGGGCGAGCCCCACCCTCTTCTTCATCCCCCCCGACAGCTCGTCCGGGTACTTCCGCTCCACGTCAGGGAGCCCGACGTGGGAGAGGGCCTCCCGGACCCTTTGGGCGATCTCCGCGTCCGAGAGCCTGGTCTTCTCCTGCAGCGGGAACGCCACGTTCTCGAAGACGGTGAGCGAGTCGAACAGGGCGGCGTTTTGGAAGAGCATGCCGAACTTCTCGCGCACCCGGTTGAGGGCGACCCTCCCCATGCCGGAGATCTCCTCGCCGTCCACCGTCACCGTTCCGGCCTCCGGCTTCAAAAGGCCGATCATGTGCTTCAGGAGCACGCTCTTCCCCTCGCCCGAGGGGCCGATGATGGCAGTGATGAGGCCGGTCTCGATCTCGAGGTCCAATTGGTCGAGGACCACCTGGCTGCCGAACGATTTTGTCACCCGCTCCAGTTTGATCATGGCGTCACAAAAGTACCGAGGTTATGAAGTAGTCCCAGATCAGGATCATGACGCTCGACATCACTACCGCGGTGGTGGTCGCCCTCGACACCCCCTCGGCTCCGTGTCCGGTGTAGTACCCCTTGTAGCAACAGATCCAGGAAACGATCCCCCCGAAGCAGATGGACTTGATCACCCCCGAGTAGACGTCCTTCCACTCCACGCTCTTTTGCATCTCCCCGAAGTACGCGCCGGGATTGACCCCGAGGAGTTTCACGCCGACCAGGTACCCGCCCCAGATACCGACCACATCGAAGATGGCGCAAAGAAGCGGCAAGGCGAGCAGCGAGGCCACCAGCTTGGGCGCCACCAGGTACTTGAACGGCTCGAGCGCCATGGTCTCCAGGGCGTCGATCTGCTCGGAGATCCGCATGATGCCGATTTCCGCGCTGATGGCGCTGCCGGCCCGCCCGGTCACCATGAGAGCGGAGAGGACCGGGCCAAGCTCCCGGATAAGGGAGAGGGCCACCGCCACCCCGAGCATCCCTTCGGAGCCGAACTTGGTCAGCGTGTAGTATCCCTGGAGCCCCAGCACCATCCCGGTGAAGGCGGCAGTCAGCACGATGACAAAGGAGGAGCGGACGCCGATGAAAATCATCTGCTTCAGCACGTGCCGTGGGTGCCCGGGAGACTTGATGGCGATGTAGAAGGCATAGAGGATGAAGTTGAACATCCTCCCCATTTCAGCGAGGCCGGCAAGAGTGAGTGCACCGATTTTCCGAGTCAGAGTGATCATCGCTTTACCAATCAAAAGAGCCACACTGAAAGTGTAAGAGATGGGTCGGAATTGGCAAGGCAGGCGAAAGAGTAGGAAGGAATGAGATCCCGCGACGAGAGGATGCTAGGGCCGGGAAGGTGAGCCCTCTCCCGGGGGGGAGAGGGGCGCCGGATCAATGCTTCTCCCCCCAAAGCTCCTTGAGCCGGTAGATCCGTCCGCAGTTGTCGTGGTACTGCTTGTAGCGGTACGGCTCCTTCTTGTAGTACTGCTGATGGTATTCCTCGGCCTCGAAGAACTCCCCCGCCGGAACGATCTCGGTGGCGATCGGACGTTCGAAGGTATAGGCCTCCAGCACTTCGCGCAGGGTATCCTCAGCGATCCGCTTCTGATTCTCGTCGAGGTAGAAGATCGCGGTCCGGTACTGGGTTCCGTAGTCGCAGAACTGGCGGTTACGGGTGGTGGGATCGATATTGCGCCAGAAGACCCGCACCAGCTCGCGGTAGCTGACCTTGGCGGGATCGAAGTGGATCCTCACCGCCTCGGCGTGGCCGGTTTCCCCTTGGCAGACCTCCTGGTAGCTCGGATTGGGAACGTCCCCGCCGATGTACCCCGGCATCACCGAAACCACCCCGTCGATCTTGTCGAACACCGGCTCCATGCACCAGAAACATCCCCCGGCAAAGATGGCGGTCTCCAATCCTTTGGCCGCTGCATTCATGTACGCCTCCTGACACCGTGGGCTCCCTCTCTCAAAGGGAGCCAAACGAAGATGCCATAAATAGTAGATGGCGAACTCCCCCCTGTAAAGAAGCGCCCCCGTCTTCCCTCGCCTGAGACGCGACGGGGGCCGGGCGCTTCCTCTCATACCTCGCCTAAGAGGCGACAGTGGCCGAGCCCTTCCTCTTATACCCTCGCCCCTTCAGGGGCGAGGAACAGGGATATCGTGGGAGGGAGAGAACGCCTGCTGAAGCTATTAGTGACGTGCGGATACGGGGAGGGACTCGATACAGATGAGCAACAAAGCAAAGACCCCGGCAGGGAATCCACCGGGGTCTCAGTGAGCAGGCGAAGGGAGTTGGAAATCAGCCGGTAACCGCGATGACCTCTTCGTAGGTGGTGATCCCTTCCAGCATCTTCCGGATGGCGAGCTCGCGCAGCGGGACCATCCCGTCGCGGCGGGCGGCGTCCTGGAGCGGGGCCAGGTCCATATGGTCGGTGATGACACCCTTGGTGATCTCGTTCACGTCCATGACCTCGAAGATGCCGGTCCTCCCCTTGTAGCCGGTCCCCCGGCATTCGGGGCACCCCTCGCCGTAGGAGATCTTGTGGCTCCCCTTGAGTCCCAGGTACTCCCGCTCCTCCTGAGAGATGGGGCGATCCTTCTTGCAGGCCGGACAGATTTTCCTCAGGAGCCTCTGCGCGATGACCCCGATGACGGTGGAGGAGATCAGGAAGGCCGGGATTCCCAGGTCCAAAAGTCGCGTGATGGAGGAAGGGGAATCGTTGGTGTGCAGGGTGGAAAGCACCAGGTGGCCGGTCAGTGCCGCCTGCACCGCGTTCTCGGCCGTCTCGTGGTCGCGGATCTCGCCGATCATGATGATGTCGGGGTCCTGCCGGAGGATGTTTCTCAGCACCTTGTCGAAGGTCACGCCGATCGAGGCCTGGACCCCCACCTGGTTGAACTCCTCCATCACCATCTCGATCGGGTCCTCGACCGTCACGATGTTGACCTCGGGGCTGGAAAGGGTCCGCAGCGTCGAGTAGAGGGTGGTGGTCTTGCCGCTGCCGGTCGGGCCGGTGACCAGGATGATCCCGTTGGGGCGGCGGATGTAGGAGTTGTAGAGCTGGTACTCGCGCGGGTAGAAACCCACATGGTCGAGGTCCTGCATCAGGACGTCGGGGTCGAAGATCCTGATGACCACCTTCTCGCCGAAGGCCACCGGAAGGGTCGAGACACGGAGCTCGATCTCCTTGTCGCCGTGGGCGGTCTTGATGCGGCCGTCCTGGGGGCGCCGTTTCTCGGCCAGGTCCATGCGGGAGAGCATCTTGATGCGGGATACCATCGGGGGATGAAGCTGTTTCGGGATGGCGTGGATGTTATGGAGCACGCCGTCCACCCGAAGCCTCACGAGCGACTTCTCGCGCTTGGGCTCGATGTGGATATCGCTGGCCCGCTGGTCGAAGGCATACTGGAGGAGGAACTCGACCGCCGAGACGATGTTGCGGTCGGTGCTCTCGATCTCGTGCCCCATCTTCAGCCGCACGAACTGCTCGAGGTTGCCGAGGTCCACGGAGGGGCCGACCTCGACCTCGGCCGCCTTCACCGAGGCGCGGAAGCCGAAGAACTCCCGGAGGATCTTGAGGATGTCGTTGCGGGAGGCGAGCACCCGGCGGAAATCCATCCGGGTGAAGTTCTTGAGCTCCTCGATGACCTCGTCGTTGAAGGGATCGGCGACCGCGATGGTCAGTACGCCGTCGGCGAGAGCGACCGGCACGATCAGGTTCTTGAGGGCAAAGGGGCGGGAGATGTGGGCGGTGACCAGCTCCAGGTCGAGCTTCATCGGATTGATCTTCAGGTAGGGGAGCCCGACCGCCGAAGCCAGCATCTCGGTGATGGTGTCCTCGGTGAGGATCTTCCCCGCGGCCCCCGCCACCTCCAGGTTGAAGGAGGCGATCACCTCGGCAGGAGAGGGTTTCTCGGGGCCCTGCTGCAGCCGGCGGGAGTAGCCCGCCTGCTGGGCCCCCACCAGGCGCTGGGCCTGCGCCTCCCCTTTGGTCAGCACGAGGTCGAACTGCTCCTGGTCTATCAGTCCGCGCTGCAAAAGCATCTGACCGAGGTTCTTGAGAGTCACCGTCTTCTTTTTGTGCATGAAGGTGTCCTTTTTGGCCGGTACCGATACGGCAGTATCAGCCAGAACCCAAGTAAAGTCAAGGGGCTGGGCCGTTGACAACGCCGAGGCGGCCGATATCATTAAGGCGTATGTGCCGCTTCGGGTTACATGACCCCAAAGGAGGTAGACCATGTTCGAGCTTTTGGAGAAGGCCGCCCTCACCGCGCTGGGCGCCGCGGCGCTCACCCAGAAGAAAGGGGAGGAACTGGTGAAGGAGATGAAATCCCGCTACAAGGTAAGCGAGGAGGAGGGGAAGGCCTTCCTGGAAAGGCTCCAGGAACTGGCCAGGACGGGGCGCGAGAAGACCCAGGAGATGGCCGAGAGCGAGGTCAAAAAGGCCATGGATCGCATGGGGGTGGTCTCCCGCGAGGAGTTCGACCGGCTGGAGCGCCGGGTCCGCGCACTGGAGGCCTTGCAGGCCATGGAAGAGGAAGAGACCGGGGCCTAGATGCTGAGATTCATCCAAATCAACCGCAACGTCAGGAGTATCAAGCGCTACCGCCAGATCATCGCCGTGATGGGCGGCTACGGACTGGAGCAGCTCCTCGAGTACCTGAACCTCACCCAGGTCGTGGCGGCCTCGCGCCGCGTGCTGCGCCGCTCCGCCAGGATCTCCCAGCTCTCGGCCCCCCAGAGGCTCAGGCTCGCCATGGAGGAGCTCGGCCCCACCTTCATCAAGCTGGGGCAGCTCCTCTCCACCCGCGCCGACATCATCCCCCACGCCTTCGTCCAGGAGTTCGCCCGTCTGCAGGACGCCGTCCCGTCGATTCCCTTCGAGCAGATCAGGGAGAAGATCGAGCGGGAGCTGGGGGTCCCCATCAGCTCCCGCTTCGCCCACATCGATCCCGAGCCGATCGCCGCCGCCTCCATCGCCCAGGTGCACCGCGCCCGCCTGCGGAGCGGCGAGGACGTGGTGGTCAAGGTGCGGCGGCCGGGGATCACCCAGCTCGTGGAGACCGACATCGACATCCTGATGGGGGTGGCCATCCTGGTCGAGCGGCACCTGGCGAGAAGCGACATCTACGACCCGGTGGCGGTGGTCAGGGAGTTCGCCTCCACCATCCGCCGGGAGATGGACTTCGCCCGCGAGGGGCACGCCATCGAGAAGATCCGGGACAACTTCCGCGGCGACCCGACCCTCTACTTCCCGACCGTCTACTGGGAGGCGACCGCCAAGGGGGTCTTGACCATCGAGTACGTGGAAGGGATCAAGGTGAGCGACCACGCAGCCATCGACGCCACCGGCCTCAACCGGCGCGAGATCGCCCACCGCGGCGCGGTCGCCTTCCTGAAGATGGTGCTCGAGCACGGCTTTTTCCACGGCGACCCCCACCCCGGCAACGTCCTCATCCTCCCGGGCAACGTGATCTGCCTCCTCGACTTCGGCATGGTGGGGAGGCTCGATCCCGGCATCAAGCGCTACCTGACCGACGTCCTCTCCGCGGTGACCAGGCGCGACGTGGACGAGCTGGTGGAGACCATCACCTCCCAGGTCGAGGTGGGCGAGAACCTCAACGTCCCCGCCCTCAAGAAGGGGCTTTTGGAGTTCATCGACGGCTACTTCGAGATCCCGCTGAAGGACATCGAGGTCGGCCGCATGCTCCTCGAGTTCATCGACCTGGTCTCCACCCACCGGATCCAGATCCCCCCCGACCTCACCTTCCTGGTCAAGGTGCTGGTGGTGGTCGAGGGGATGGGGCGGGAGCTCGATCCGCAGTTCGACATGGTCGGCCACCTGCGCCCCTTCCTCGAGCAGGCCTTCAAGGAGCAGCACTCGCCGTGGAACCTCATGCACGAGATGGAACGGGGCATGCAGGCGTATCTCGCCCTCTTTCGCAACTTCCCGCGCGAGCTCAAGGAGATCCTCAACAAGATCAACCGGAACAAGTTCAGGATCGACCTGGAACACCGGGGGCTCGACCGCTTCAGCCGGGAACTCGACCGCTCCGCCAACCGGCTCTCCCTAAGCCTCATCATCGCGGCGCTCATCATCGGCTCCTCGATCGCCATGCAGACCAACCGGGGGCCGCTCTTGATGGGAATGCCCGCCTTCGCCTTCTTGGGCTTTCTCTGCGCGGGGATCGTCGGCTTCTGGTGGATGATCGCCATCCTCCGCTCGGGGCGCCTCTAGCTGTTGCACAAATGCAACACTCGACCGTTGCTTTTGCACCACACGACACACCTCCCGGCCCCCTCGGGAGCCCCCCCCCTCCGGACCCGCGGTCGGCAAATCGTTTAATAATAACGACTTTCTTCCCGGACCAGACGGCGTCTGCAGTTGGCCCGCTCCTTGCTAAATAATCCGCATACTGATTATTTATCTCGGCCGGGAGCACGCCATGACATTCCAGAATACGTTGGGCAACAAAGTAACCTTCAGCGGCATCGGCCTTCATACCGGAAAGACCATCACCCTGACCCTGCGTCCGGCCGAGGCCGGGACCGGGATCGTCTTCCACAGGGTGGACATCACTCCGGCGGTCTCCATCGAGGCCAAGGCGGCCAACGTGGTTGCCACCCGGCTCTCCACCACCATCGGGCACGACGGCGCCACCGTATCCACCATCGAGCACCTGATGGCGGCCCTCTACGGCTGCGGGATTGACAACGCCCACATCGACATCGACGGGCCGGAAGTCCCCATCATGGACGGGAGCGCGGCACCCTTCGTGGAGAACATCGTCAAGGCCGGCTCCAAGGCATGCGGCAAGGCGGCGAGGAGATACCTGGTGGTCAAGAAGCCGGTGACCGTCATCGAGGGGGACAAGCGGATCTCCATCATCCCCTCGCGCCACTACAAGATCTCCTTCGACATGGAATTCGCCCACCCGGCGGTGCGCAGCCAGTTCCGCTCCATGGTCTTCAGCAACGACTGCTTCTCCCGGGAGTTCGCCGGCGCCAGGACCTTCGGGTTCCTCGCCGAGGTCGAGATGATGAAGTCCCACGGCCTGGCCCTGGGGGGGTCGCTCGAGAACGCCGTGGTCATCGGCGACCAGGGGGTCCTGAACGAGGAAGGTCTCCGCTACCCCGACGAGTTCGTCCGCCACAAGATCCTCGACTCGGTGGGCGACCTGGCGCTGGCCGGCTACCGGCTGTTCGGGCACGTGAAGTCGGTGAAGTCCGGCCACGACTTGAACCACAAGCTGGTGACCGAGCTCCTCAAGCGCACCGACGCCTACGCGATCGTGGAGCTCGCCCCCGAGGGGGTCCTCCCGATCAACATCGCCGTCCCGGAGTTCACCTACCAGGCCGCCTGATCCGGGTCCAGCAGCAGAAGGCACACCAAGGCAGTCCCGCAAAGGGGCTGCCTTTTTTTGGCGTTTTTCACCCGCGGGTGCCCGTCCCCTATTGAGTAGCGGACGGTTTTCGTATAGAGTGGCACGATGCCGAAATCCCCAGGAAATCCCAGCAAAAACGACCCGTCCGGGCCGGTCCTCCCCCCGGGGGAGATCAGGAAGCGGAAACGGGAGGCGGTCTTCATCTGCCTCTCCCTCTTGAGCATCCTCCTTTTGACCGTGTTCGAGATCCACCTGTCGCGCCTTTCTTCCGAGGTGCCGATGGGAAGCAACATCGTCATCTTCGGGATCATCAACGTCATCATCCTCTTGATCATCCTGCTCATCTACCTCGTCTTCCGCAACATCACCAAGCTCTTCCTGGAAAGGCGCAAGAACGCCCCGGGGGCGAAGCTCCGCACCAAGCTCGTGCTCGCCTTCGTGACCCTTTCGCTGGTCCCCACCATGCTTTTGTTCTTCGTCTCCGCCGGCTTCATCACCAACACCATCCAGAACTGGTTCAACAAGCAGGTGGAGAGCTCCCTCAACGAGTCGATGGAGGTCGCCCAGACCTACTACAAGAGCTCGGCCGCCAACGCGCTCTACTACGGCCAGCAGATCGCCGAGATCGTCAAGGAGCGGGAGCTCCTGAACGAGGAAAACCTCCCCAAGCTGAAGAACCTGGTCCGCCAGAAGCAGCAGGAGTACAACCTCGGGGTGGTGGAGGTCTTCTCCTCCCAGCGCGAGGAGCTGATCCGGGCCGCCAACCCGAAGGTGCCGCTCGGGGAATTCACCAACCCCTCCTCCGACGACATCAAGGTGGGGCTCGCCGGCGACGAGCTGACCAGGATCAGTGCGGCCGGCAAGGCGGACCTGATCCGCGGCATCGTCCCGGTCCGCTCCAACTGGAACAACAAGGACGTGGTCGGGGTCATCGTGGTCAACTACTACGTCCCCTACTCGCTGGTGGCCAAGATGCGGGAGATCTCCGCCTCCTACCACGAGTTCCGCCAGCTGAAGATCATGAAGAACCCGATCGCCACCGGGTACATCCTGACCCTCTTCCTGATCACCATGGTGATCGTCTTCCTGGCGGTCTGGTTCGGGGTCTACCTCGCCCGAAGCCTCACCGACCCGATCCGGCAGCTCGCCGAGGCGACCCGGCAGGTGGCCGAAGGGAACCTCGACGTGCACCTCGGGGAGACCGGCCACGACGAGATCGGGATGCTGATCTCCTCCTTCAACCGGATGACCCAGGACCTCCGCGAGAACCAGGCGGCCCTGCAGCGGACCAACGAGGAGCTCCAGAAGTCCAACCTCGAGCTGGAGCAGCGCCGCCGCTACATGGAGACGGTGCTCGCCAACGTCAACGCGGGGATCATCTCGGTGGACAAGGACGGCCTCCTCACCACGGTCAACAAGTCGGCCGAGAAGCTTTTGGCCATCAACCTCGACAAGGTGGGCGGGAAGAACTTCCGCGAGGTGCTCTGCGTCGAGCACCTGGACATCGTGAAGGGGCTTTTGCGCGACATGGTCCTCGCCAAGCAGGACGCCATCACGCGCCAGCTCACCATCACCGTCCGCGGCCAGGAGGTGACCCTTCTCTCCAACCTGACGGTTCTGAAGGACGAGAACGACGTCTTCATGGGTATGGTGGTGGTGCTCGACGACCTCACCGGCCTGATCAAGGCCCAGCGCATGGCGGCCTGGCGCGAGGTGGCGAGGAGGATCGCCCACGAGATCAAGAACCCGCTCACCCCGATCCAGCTCTCGGCCCAGCGGCTGAGAAAACGCTACCTGGCCCGCTTCGAGGGAGAGGAGCGGGTCTTCGACGAGTGCACCGCCATGATCATCAAGTCGGTGGACGAGCTCAAGGGGCTCGTCGACGAGTTCTCCAAATTCGCCCGCATGCCCGCCGCGGTCCCGAGGCCCAACGACTTAAACGAGCTGTTACGGGAGGCGCTCACCCTCTACGTCGAGGCGCACCGTCACATCCGCTTCACCTTGAAGGCCGACCCCGGCCTTCCCAAGATCATGCTCGACCGCGACCAGATAAAGAGGGTGCTGATCAACCTCCTCGACAACGCGGTGGCCGCCATCGAGGGAGAGGGAGAGATCGAGATCTCGAGCGCCTTCGACCCGGTCCTGAAGATGGCGACCTTCACCGTGTCCGATACCGGGCACGGCATCTCCGCCGAGGACCGCCCCCGGCTCTTCGAGCCGTACTTCTCCCGCAAGAAGAGCGGCACCGGCTTGGGGCTTGCCATCGTCAACACCATCATCACCGACCACCACGGCTTCATCAGGGCCAAGGAAAACATCCCCCAGGGGAGCCGATTCATCATCGAATTGCCCGCGGACGCCGCTTAGAACCTGTTCTACGTTCTACGTTCTACGTTCTACGTTAAAGAGCATGGATATCTGCCCCCTACTTTAACCAGGCCCTGGGTTCCAGGTTCTGCTAAACGACAACGAATATGCCGACCCGACCGAAAAGACCGTGGCTTTTGCCGCTCATCCTGGGGATCATCTCCCTCGTGGTGGTGGGGGCCAGCCTCTCGCTTCGCTATCTCGACCTCGACACCTACAAGGCGCAGATCGTCTCCCAGGTGAGGAGCGCCCTCAAGCGCGACCTGAGCTACCACTCCGGCGACTTCTCCCTCCGTTACGGCCCCTCCTTCACCTTCTGGGGGGTGACCATCAAGGAGAAGGACGGGGTCACCGACTTCATCAAGACCGACCGGCTGATCCTGCGGATCGCCATCCTCCCGCTTCTGCACGGCAAGATCGCCCTCTCCCGGATGCGGCTCGACCAGCCGGACATCAGGCTGAGCCGCGACGCCAGCGGGACCCTCAACATAAGCGACCTCTTCAACCGCCCGGAGGGGGGGGCCGCCCCCGGCATCGGCGGCATCGAGGTGAAGAAGGGGCGGATCACCTTCACCGACCTTGCGGTCGGCTCCCAGCCGCTGGCGACCACCCTGACCGACACCGACCTCTACCTGAGCCGGCTCACCCGCGGAAAATCCTGCGACATCGAGCTCTCCGGCTCACTCGTCACCGGCTCCCGCCGGGTCCCCATCTTCGTCGGCGGTGACATCGTGCTCCCGCGCCAGAACGAATCCTGGAAAAACTGCGTGATCAACGGGCGGGTCAAGACCGGCGGCGTCGATATCGCCCACTTCTGGCCCTACTACGGCCGCTTCCTCCCCTTCAAGAGCCTCGGGGGGACCGTGGCACTCCAGGGTAACTTCAAGGGGCGCCCGGGCTCCTTCCACTCCAGGCCCGAGTTCACCATCGCGGGACTGCAGATGGATTACCCCCAGGTGTTCCATGCCCACCTCAATCCCCGCCTGGTCAAGGGCTCCTGCGACCTGGAGCTCAAGGACCAGCACCTCGCCATCGACGCCATCAAGCTCGACGTGGACGGCGGGCTCAAGGTACAGGGGAGCTGCCGCCTCTCCGACCTCGACTCCAAGGACATCCGGATCACCGCCAAGGCGACCACCAGCAGGTTCAACCTGGCCGACTACCGCCAGTTCATCCCCTACGGGATCATCGTCAAGGACACCGCCGACTTCATCGAGCGCAAGATCCTGGGGGGGCGCTACCGGCTCGAAGAGGGGAGACTGGACGGCAGGGTGAGCCAGATCCTCCACATGGAGAAAGGTCAGAATTACAACATCCTCTACGTGAGGGCCCACGTCGACGACGGGGTGGTGGCCTACGGCGGAGGCTTCCCGGTGGTGAGCGCCATCGGCGGGGAGCTTTTCATGGAAGGCAAGGACTTCATCCTGAAAGGGATGAAGGCCAACTTCGGCACCTCCCCCATGACGCTCGACGGCCGGATCACCGACTACCCGCTCGACACCCCCTGCCGCTATCCCTTCACGGCCGTCGTGCAGCCGCGGCTTCCCGAGGCGGCCTGGGTGCTCGGCCATCCCCAGGGACTTGCCCTCTCCGAGGGGGGAGTAGTGAAGATCACCGCGGACGGCGGGACCTCCGCCTACCGGATGACCTGCGAAGCCGACCTCGCAAAGGCTGCCTACGCCCTCCCCGACCTCGTCGTAAAACCGCAGGGGCGCCCCAATACGGTGGCGCTGCAGGTGACCTTCGAGAAGGAGCTCTTCAGGATCACGGGCCTCACCTACCACCTGGCGCCCCTCACCCTCAACGCCGCCACGGTCAGCCACTACGACGGCCCGATGAGCCTCGAGCTCAAGACCAACCAGTTCCAGGTGGGCGAGGTCGCCCCGCTGCTCCCGGCCCTGGCCAAGTACCACCCGGCCGGCAAGGTGCAGGCCAACCTGCACGGCACCGGGCCGTCGCTCGCCAAATTGAACTGGGGGGGGAGCGTCGATGTGGCCGGCGTATCGCTTCGCCCCGGCGAGAAGTTCAAGCCGGTGACCGGCGCCACCGGGACCCTTAAATTCAGCGGCGAGACGGTGGAAACCTCGCAGCTTACCGTGCGGCTGGGAAGCTCCATCATCAGCGGGCACGGAAGCCTCACCGGCTTCAAGAGCCCGGCCGTTTCCGCCGTCTTCACCTCCCCGTCCCTCGACCTCGCCGACGTCGGGATCCCTGCCGGCAAGCACCCGGTGCGGGCCGAACGGGTGCAAGGAACCATCACCTACAACCAGGACCGCGACCGTCTCCAGATCTCCTCGCTCTCGGGCTACCTCGGCAAAAGCCAGCTCCACATCAGGGGGGCCATCGAGGACCTCCAGCATCCCAAGGGGGAGCTTTCGGTTAACTCCTCCCACCTGGAGGTCGAGGACCTCACCCCGGTGTTCGGCTCGGGGGGCGGCGAGATGCGCCCCACCCTCAAGATCCACCTGGCCGCCGCGGAGGGGCGCTGGAAGGATATCCAGTTCCAGCGGCTGAAGGCGGTGGCGACCATCGAGGACAAGGTCCTCGAGCTGCAGCCGCTCGATTTCGGGACCATGGAGGGAGAGGTGAACGCCAAGGGACGCGTCGAGCTCGGCCCCGGGCCGACCCGCTACCAGCTGACCTGCTCGATGGAGAAGGTCTCCGCCGATCAGCTTTTACGCGTGATGGGGGTCAAGAAGCAGGAGCTGACGGGGACGGTCTCGGCCAAAGGGGAGCTGACCGCGAGGGGGGACAGCGCCCTGGAGCTGAGGAAGTCGGTCTCCGGCAACGTGAAGCTCCGGGCCGAGAAGGGGACCCTGAAGCGGTTCGCGACCCTCTCCAAGATCTTCTCCATCCTGAACGTCTCGCAGCTCTTCAGGGGGAAGCTCCCGGACATGGTTTCGGGGGGGATGCCCTACAACAAGATCACCGGCGACTTCAGCATCAAGGACGGCGTCGCCACCACCCAGAACCTCTTCATGGACAGCAACGCGATCAACCTTTCAGCGGTAGGGAAACTCGACCTGGGAAGGGATGAGATCGACATGAACATCGGCGTCCAGCCGCTGCAGACGGTGGACAAGGTGGTGAGCAGGATCCCCATCGTGGGGTGGATACTCACCGGCAAGGACCATTCTCTCATTACCACCTACTTCGAGGCGAAGGGGAAGATCGAGGATCCTCAGGTCAAGGCAGTCCCGGTGAAATCACTGGCAAAAGGGGTGATCAACATCTTCAAGAGGGTCTTCGAACTACCGGCCCGACTGATAACCGATACGGGAGAAGTCATCATCGGAAAGTAGCCGTGACAGAGGGAGAGCTGGCGGGAACGCCCATATCCCTGTAAAATTTTCTATTGTCAAGGGCTACAAACAGTGCTATTTTCAGCAACGCCCAAGCTTAATAACATCCAACCTGGAGGAAACCGTGAAGAACACTTTGGTAGTCATGTTGGCAATTGTTGCCATAGCCGCTGCAGGCTGCAAGAAAAGCGAAGAGGCCCCGAAAGCTGCGGCTCCTGAAGCAGCCGCTCCCGCAGGGCAGGCTGCAGCTCCGGGCGCTAACCCGCACGCCGGTCTGAAGCCGCAGGAAGTCAAGCCGGGAACCGGACACAAAGGGAAGGTCCTCGAGACCATGGACTCCGGCGGGTACACCTACGTGCTCGTGGACGAGGGTGGCCAGAAGGTCTGGGTTGCCGCCATGCAGACCCCGGTGAAAGTGGGCGACACCGTCGAATTCCCGGACTCCCCGCCGATGATCAACTTCCAGAGCAAGACTCTGAAGCGCACCTTCGACAAGATCATCTTCGCACCGGGCCTGGCCGTCAACAAGTAAGCCGACGCCAAAGCTGAATGCATAAAGGGGTGGAACCACAGGTTCCACCCCTTTTGTTTTTCCAGCCTTGGGCTGAAGGCCATTCCCCTTCACCGGTTCTCACCACCCAGGGGGCCAACGAGTCCATGTCCCCTCCCCCCTTTAGGGGAGAGGTGGTGGGGTAAGGGAGGTCGTAAAATCTTCCCTCACCCGGCCTCCGGCCACCCTCTCCCCTAAAGGGGCGAGGGGATAAATAATGAGGCTCCCCTGATGGGGCAAGGGTACTGCATCACCGGCACCCCTCCATCCCTTCCAGCGCCACCGGGTGCTGCGGATCGAGCTGCAAGGCCTTGGCGAACCATCCCGCCGCCCCCCGCCGGTCCCCCGCCTCCAGGGCCAGCTCGCCCAGCGAGAGAAAGGCCGGGAGATGGCGCGGCACGAGCTTCACCACCTTGCGGTAGCACTCCGACGCCTTGGTGAGATCCCCCATGCGCGCCAGGAGCCCGCCGAGGAGGAGGTACCCCCAGGGGTTCTCCGGCTCCTTGCGGGTGATGCCGCGATAGACGCCCTTCGCCTCGTCCCAGGCCCCCTCCCCTTCCAGCGACTCCCCGCAGAGCATCTCGGTCACCAGCGACCAGCCGATAAGCTCCCGCTGCCGTTCGAAGTCCTCCGGGGTGTAGGCGCCGCGGGCACCCACCCGTTCCAGCGTCTTCAAAAGCCGCGTCCGGCTCTTCTCGACGAAGGGATCCCGGCGGACCGGGAACCCCTCTCCCCCCGGCCGCTCGAAGAGATCGGCCGGTACCGTCCCCTCCCTGACCGCGCCGTCGAAGAGCCGGGTCCCCGGGTAGTAGACCAGCGGCGAGACCTGCCCGTCGTGCGGCTTGATGGTCTCGATCAGGCGCAGGCTCTCCTTCAGGTGCCCCTCGTTCTCCCCGGGTATGCCGGTGATGAGGTAGACGGAGAGGTTGATCCCCACCCTGCGGACCGCCTCGGCGGCAGTTTCCACCTCGTGGGGACGGATCCGCTTCCCGAGCGCCTTCAGCATCTCGGGAGCGCCCGACTCGACGCCGAACTGGATGCATTCGCAGCCGGCAAGCTTCATGGCGCGCAGCATCTCCTCGTCCACCGCGTTGACCCGCGACTGGCAGTTCCACAAGACCGGCAGCCGTTCCTCGCGGATCAGCCGGCAGATCTCGAGCACCCTCTTCCTGTCGGAGGTGAAGGTATCGTCCCGGAAGGAGAAATAGAGCAGGCCGTAGCGCTCGATCAGCATCCTGAGCTCGGCCACCACCGAGGCGGGTGACCGGAAGCGGACCCCGCGCCCCCAGAAAAGGGGAGACGAGCAGAAGAGGCAGCTGGCCGGGCATCCGCGCGAGGTGATGACGAACTCCAGCTGGCGCCGGTAATCGACCCCGAAGCTCTCCCCGGTGCTCTCCCCGGCCAGGGGAAGGAGATCGAGGTCGGCCACCGGAGGGCGGTGGGTAGTGGCGGCCGGCTTCCCGTTCACCCGGCAGGCCACTCCCGCGACCTCGGGGAGGGTGCCGCCGGCGGCGAGACGGTCGAGGAGCTCCACCAGGGTCTCCTCTCCCTCGCCGATGGCGACCGCGTCTACCTCGGGATGACGGGCGAGGAGATCGGGCCAGGCATGGGTGGCGTGGGGGCCTCCCAGGACCACCACGGTGGCCGGGTTGAGCTCCTTGGCGATCCTCGCGATGGCCAGGGTCTCCTCGCGGTTGTGGGTGAACTGGGAGAGCCCCACCAGTTCGGGGCGCAGGCGCTTGAGGAGGCTTTTCACCTCGCGCCTGGGGAGGCCGGAGAGGTTGGCCAGGGTGGAGCGGTGCCCCGCCTTCCTGGCCGCCGCGTCCAGGGTCAGGAGCCCGGCCGGCAGCAGGGAGGTGAAGGGGTCGTCGGCCCCCTCGGGATGTGACTGGTATGCCAGGAGGATGTTCATCTGCACCCATAAAAAAATCCGGCCCAAGGGGCCGGATTCGTGAAAGTTCGCTGGAAAGGTATCCCGGCGCTACTTGCTCGCCAGGCCGAGGGTATCGTTTTGCTGGGTATCCTCGGCGCTTTCCTCCTCGACGCCCAGCATCAGGTCGTCGAGCTTGAAGATATCCGGGTTCACCTTGGTGATCCGTTTCGCGCCCAGGTAACGGGAGCGGTAGTAGGGGGTGTTGACCGGGGAGATGACCACGCGGCGGTCGCGGGAGGAGGCGTGGATCATCTTGTTGTTGCCGAGGTAAATGCCGACGTGGGAGGCATAGGAGGCGTAGGTGCTGAAGAAGACCAGGTCCCCTTTCTGCAGATCGCCCGGGGCCACCGCGCTCCCCACCTCGAACTGCTCGCGCGCCGTGCGCGGCAGGGAGACTTCCAGCTCACGGAAGACCTTCTGCACGAAGCCGGAGCAGTCGATCCCGCTGATCCGGGAGGTGCCGCCGAAACGGTAGCGGGTCCCCAGGAAGCCGTAGGCCGACTTCTTGAGCTCGCTCACCCCGTCGACCTTGAGCTCGGCGCTCTTTTTCAGGTCCACCTGGTTCTCGGTCCCCAGGTCTTCGGCCAACTCCTGGAGGCTCTGCTCGTAATCCTTCTCGCTGAAAAGGTCGCTGTGGCGAAGCAAAAGCTTCTTGGCAACCTTCGGACGGGACTCCTCGACCGGAGTCGCTTCCCTGAGCGCCAGCACCCTCCCCGCTTTTACCTTCTTGCCGGTGATACCGTTCAACCGCTTGAGCTCGGCCACCGAAACGCCGGTCTTCTTGGCGATGCGGGCCAGCGTCTCGGTCCGTTTTACCTTGTAGGTGGAGGTTCCCGTGGAGGAGGACGCCGAGGCGACGGTCCTGGGAGGGATGACCAAAACGGAACGGGGCTTGAGCTTGTTGCCGACCAGGTTGTTGGCGGCTTTGAGTTCTTCGACGGTGACGTGGTACTTCTTGGCGAGGGTATATACGGTTTCGTTCTTTTTAACGCGGTGTGTCTTGGCGGCGAGGGCCAGCGAAGGGAAGGAAAGGACAAGCAGGCATATGGCTAGCAACTTAAGTCGATATGTCATGAACCCTCCTCCGTTTTAGAAAAAAAGTGCTGCGCGTCGATAATTATAACAAAAAACCTCCGCTGTCAAGTTTAATGATACTGAGAGATATTTCGGGGCGCTGAAAAAGAGTGATCTGAGGGGGTTAGCGCCCCTTCAACTGGTCCTTCTTCGTTTTACGCTCGGCGGTTATCCGTACCGTCGACCGTTCCATGGAGGCGACCGCCACCCCGGAGGGAAGCTTGATGTCTTCCTTGCGGATGGGGACCGTATTCACCCCCTCCTTCACCTTGGAGAGGTCGAGATCGACCACCACGTCGAGGTCCCGGGGAGAGGCGATGAGGGTGGAGAAGGTCTTCAGCTGGATGGAGACGTCCTCGGGAAGCTCCCGGCTCTTCAGCGCGAGGCTGTCCGGGAGGTTGTGGAAGCGAAGGGGCGCCGAAACGGTGACGATCTCGCCGTGCCGGTAGGTGATCAGGAGCCAGCTGGCGAGCACGAGCACGAAGACGGCGGTCTTGGGCCAGAGGTTCGCGAAGAGCAGGCGGCGCAGCCCGCCCCCCTGGGCCTGGGCGGAGAGCGGCACCAAAAGCGAGGTGAGCTTGTCGTGGAGCTCGGCCTGGGAGCGGATGATCTCCAGGCTCCCTCCCTGGGCGAGCGATACCTCTCCGCGCTCCTCCGACACGATGACCACCGCAGCGTCGGAGCGCTCCGACAGCCCGAGCCCCGCGCGGTGCCGGGTCCCGAGCTGCTGGGGGACCTCGGCGCTGACCGAGAGCGGAAGGTGGCAGGAGGCGAGCGCGAGGCGGCCGGCCTTGATGAGCACCGCCCCGTCGTGCAGCGGCGAGGTGGTCACGAAGATGCTCCTAAGGAGCTCGCCGGAGACCAGCGAATCGAGCGGCACCCCGTGCAGGACGAAGTCGTCGAGGATCTCCTCCCGCTGGAAAACGACCAGGGCGCCGACCCTGCGGGAGGCTAAGTCGAAGATGGCAGAGGAGAAGTCGAGGAGGTCCACCCGCACCACCTGCTGCTGGCGGTCGAAGACCTTGCGCAGGAGGCTAAGCCGGTAGAGGGCCTGCCTGATCTCCGACTGGAAGACCACCACCAAAAGGACCAGCAGCACGGTACCGACCTCCTGGAGGATCCAGCTGGTCATGTAGAGACCGAGGCTCTTGGTCACCACGTAGATCCCCCCCAGGAAGAACAGCCCCAACAGGACCTGAAGCGCCCGGGTGTTTTTGAACCAGCTGTAGAGCTGGTACACCAGGAAGGTCATGATGAGGATGTCGGCAATGTCTTGGGGCCGGAAGTACGGGAACACGATACTCTCCTTACGGGATGGGGGAACTCACGGAGGGGACGAAGCGGGACACAGCACAGTGCCTCGCCCCTTTTTACTGGCAAGCCGTAGCGCTTTATGCTAATAAATATCCCTTCGACTGCTTGATAGCAGAGCGAAAAACCTAGAGTTTATAGCATTTCGAGGATTAAAAAGGTAGGAAAATATGTACGCATTGTCGGAAAAAGGTGAACGTATACGCGCCATGTTCGGGAGCATTGCTCCCCGCTACGATTTCCTGAACAGGCTCCTTTCGCTGGGGATCGACCGCCGCTGGCGCCGCTTCGCGGTCGGCAAGATCGGGGTCTCCGGCTCCGGCAAGGTACTCGACGTCGCCACCGGCACCGGGGACGTCGCCCTCGAGATAGCATCCCAGACCGCCCCTTCGGTGGAGATCGTCGGCATCGACTTCTGCAAGGAGATGGTCGACCTCGGGAAGGTGAAGGTGGAAGGTTCGCCCTTTGCCGGAAGGATCTCGCTCCAGGTCGCCCCCTGCGAGGACATCCCCTTCCCGGACCAGACCTTCGATGCCGCCACCATCTCGTTCGGCATCAGGAACGTGGTGGACCGGGTCGCCGGGCTCGCCGAGATGCACCGGGTGCTAAAGGGGGGGGGAAGGATGGTGATCCTTGAGTTCTCCACCCCGACCATGCCGCTCTTCAAGCAGCTCTACCACTTCTACTTCCTGAAGGTCCTTCCTAAGATCGGGGGGATGTTCTCGCGGATGAGCGCCTACCAGTACCTCCCCGACTCGGTCCTGGAGTTCCCCTCCCGGGACGAGTTCAAGGCCATGATGAGCCAGGTGGGATTCCAGAACGTCCAGCACTTCGATCTGACCGGCGGTATCGCCACCGTCTACCTCGGCGTCAAGAAGGCCTCCTGATCCTGCCCCAGCGTCCCCTCCCCTTCAAGGGGAGGGACAGGGTGAGGATGGGGTCGCCTCCCCCCCCCCATTTTCAGAGCCTCTTCCGGAAGATGATCCGTGCCACCGGCGTCTCCTGGCGAGGCTCTTCTTCTATCACCAGGATCTCCCCTCCATACGGCGTAAAGAGCGCCTCGAGCTCCCCGGGCAATAGCAGGAAGCTTTGGTTGTGCATCCCCTGGAGCGACGGGGTGTCCAGGATGGTCTCCATGACGATGACGCCCCCCGGGTTGAGCGCCGCCACCATGTCCGGGATCAGCGGGCGCAGCAGGAAGTTGAAATCGAGGATGAGGTCGAAGGGGCCCGGCAGCCGGTAGCGCTCCAGGTCGGCCCGCCGGAAATCGACGCTCACCCCGACCTCGACCGCCCTCGCCTCCCCCTTCTCGAGCCCCTTTTCCGCTATGTCAACGGCCAGCACCTCGAAGCCCCGCCGGGCGAGGTAGATGGCGTTTCTCCCCTCCCCGCAGGCGAGATCGAGCGCCCGCCTCCCGGGCAAAAGCGGGAGCACCCCGTCGAGGCTCTCCGCCAGGAAGGGGGAGGGGGTGAGCGAAAAGAAGTATCCCTCCTCCAGGTAGCGCCGGTTCCATTTCTCGCGGTCGTTCTCCAAACGTTTCCCCCCCTTTTCCGCCGCCGAAATACCGCGACGTTTTCTGTCGCACCCCCATGGTCTACTGTCACCATCAAGGAGGTGTGACATGATCTATCTTACCAACGACGCTCTCGACCAGGCGGTCTACTTCGAGCTGCGGGGGAAACAGCCCCACCGCAGGGGAAACATCGTGGAACAGGTGTACTTCGGCCTGCTCGGCAACGGCGTGCACGAGGTCCCGGTCACCATGACCAGGAGCCGGGGTAGTTTCGAAGTCGCCTTCGGGAAGAGCGAGCTCTTCTCCCTGGTGGAAGAGGATACCGTCCGCCGGATGTTAGGCGAGGTGATCACCAGAAAGCCCCTTCACTGACGCGCTCTTCACCCGTTTTTTCGGCGCTGATTGTTATAGCAGAAGGTGCCGAACCTTGGTATAAGTATCCATCATTAATTCATGAGGGAGAGGGCATTGCGCGGGCCGGCGAGGACCGGGACCGCGAGATGGACCGCCAGGGGGGAGATGGGTGCAGACGCTGGACCGTTTTTTGAAAACCCGTTGGGACGCCTTTCCGGAGAGGGTCGCCTTGCGCCAGAAGATCTCCGGTTCATGGCGGGAGGTAACTTACGCCGAGGTTTGGGAAGCCTCCGGAGCCATCGCATCCGGACTTTTGGAGCGGGGGTTGCGGCCGGGGGAGCATGCCGCCCTGCTCGGCCCCTCCTCCATCCGCTGGATCGAGTGCTATCTCGGCATCCTGCGGGCAGGCGGGGTGGTGGTCCCCATCGACAAGGAGCTCAAAAGCGCTGAGCTTCGCCACATCCTGGCCGACTGCGAGGCCCGTTTCGTCTTCACCGAGCAGGCCTTCCAGGAGCCGCTTATCGAGGCGCTCCCCTCCCTCCCCCACCTCGAGCAGATCGTGCTGATGCATCACGGCAGCGCCCATCCCGACGACCCGGCCACCACCCGCGCGCTGGAGGCGCTTTTGGCCGAATGGCAGCAGCTGGTGAAGAGCCAGGAGATCCCTCCCGAGGCGGTGACCCGCATGGAGATCCTCGCCCGGCAGCTGCACCGTCTTTTGACCACCGAGTACCTGCGGGGAAGGCCGGCCCCCGATCCCTCGTCCGCGGCCGTCAGCGCTTCGGGGAAGGGAGAGGCCGGTTCCCGGGAGAAGGTGACCACCCTGGGGTCGCTCATCCGCCACACCCTCCCCCCCGCCTCCCCGCGCGCGCCGGGCGACATCGCCATCATCCTCTACACCTCGGGGACCACCGGGCGCTCGAAGGGGGCCATGCTCTCCCACGCCAACATCGTCTCCAACCTGACCGGGGCCGTCACCCATTTCCAGCTCGACGAGACGATCCACACCCTCTCCTTTCTCCCCATCAACCATGTCTTCGAGCAGGTGGCCGGCGTGCTCCTCCCGCTCTCCCTGGGAGGGAAGGTATCGTTTGCCGAGTCGCTCAAGAAGCTCGGGGAGAACCTGGCCGAGGTGAGGCCCACCTTCCTTCTCGGGGTCCCCGCGGTCTACAAGATGCTCCTCGACCGGATCATGAAGAAGATCGCCGCCAGGAAGACCTCCCGTGCCCTGTACGCCCTGCCGCTGACCCGGCGGGTGATCGCCGCCAAGGTGAGAAAATCCTTCGGGGCCGGGACCATCTTCATAAGCGGCGGCGCCGCCCTCGATCCCGCCATCGCCAAGGGGCTCCTCTCCTTCGGGATTCCCGTCTTCCAGGGATACGGGATCACCGAGACCTCGCCGGTCATCTCGGCCGAGAGCCCGGGAGGGAGGAGGCTCGGGAGCGTCGGCACCCTCTTCCCCGGCGTCGAGGTCCGCATCGACCATCCCAACGAGGACGGCGTGGGGGAGATCGCCGTCAAAGGGCCCAACGTCATGCAGGGGTACTTCCGCAACCCCGAGGCGACCTCCGAGGTGCTCCAGGACGGCTGGTACCGCACCGGCGACCTCGGCCGGGTCGATCCCGACGGCTACCTCTACATCTGCGGACGCGCCAAGAACCTGATCGTCACCCCCAACGGCAAGAACGTCTACCCCGAAGAGGTGGAGAACGAGCTCCTCAAGAGCCGTTTCATCGCCGAGGCGATGGTCTACGGGCACCACGTCGACCCGACCCACGAAGAGGTGCACGCCATCATCCATCCCAACCAGGAGGAGCTCGACAACTACGCCCTCGAGAAGGGGATGGGACGGATGACGGTGGCCGACGTGGAGAGGCTCATCCGGGAGGAAGTGCTGAAGGCAGGAAAGAACCTGGCCGACTACAAAAGGGTCAAGCGCTTCACGCTGCGCGAGGACGAGTTCCCCAAGACCACCACCAGGAAGATCAAGCGCTTCGCCGTCGAGGCGAGCGTCTCCGCCCACGAGTAACGCCTCACCCCTACCCCATTCTCACCCGCTCCCTCCCCTTCCAGGGGAGGGAGCAGCTCCGTTGCTCCCCCCCAAAACCTCCTTCCCTCTCCCCACCGTTTCGCTCTCTGCTGCGCGCACCCACCCGGTGCCCCCTCCCACCATTTTCAACCTCCCTCCCTCCGGACGTTGGCCCGGAAGAGGACGAAGGTAAGATCGGGGATTGACTTAATTCCGACGGCAGGTATCATTCATTAGCATAAACTAAGCATCTGAAAGCCCGGCCTGCCGCTAAACCCTTTCAGGACGCGGGCTTTCCCGCCAAGCATCCCCCCACCCCATCACGGCAAAAGGAGGCCCCATGAGAACGCGCCCTTGTTGCGCCGTCCTGGTCGGCACGCTGTTGGGTTTGGCCGGCATCTGTCACGCCGCAGGCTTCAAGGTAAGCGAGCAGGGCGCCAAGGCGATGGGGATGGGCAACGCCTTCACCGGCCAGGCGGACGATCCCTCGGCCCTCTACTTCAACCCCGCCGGCATCGCCTTCCTCTCCGGGGCCCAGATCAACGTGGGGGTCACCGGCATCGTGGTTCCCCAGACGAAATTCACCGGCACCACCCCCCTGAGCGGCAATCCCCCCCCCGAGACCGGCACCTCCGGGGTGACCGAGCGCTCGAAGCGGGACCTGGTGGTCGCCCCCACCGTCTACGCCACCTACAGCCTGGAAAACATCCCCCTCTCCTTCGGCCTGGGGATCAACGCGATCTACCCCCTTTCCAAAAGCTGGGACGACAGCAGCGTGTTCAGAAACCAGGTCCAAAACGCCTCCATCAAGCCGATCAACTTCCAGCCGACGGTGGCCTGGCGCTTCGACGACCTGAACCTCTCGGTGGCCGCCGGTCTCGACGTCACCTATGCCATCGTGTCGCTGCAGAGGTCGGTCTACAGCCCCTTCATCGATCCGGCTCACCCGGCTCCTCCGGCCGGTGCCTACGAGCTCGGCTCGCTGGGGCTGGACGGCACCGACACGGCGGCCGGCTACAACTTCGGGATCCTCTGGAAGGCGTCCCCCCAGCTCTCGTTCGGGCTCGCCTACCGGAGCGAGATAACGCTCAATATCGGCGGGGAGGCCAACTTCCTGGCCACCACGCCGACCGGGCTGGGGGCCATCGGCCTCTCCTCCACCGCCGTCTTCCCCTACACCCGCGCCCGTGCAACCTCCACCGCCTCGACCACCATCACCCTCCCCGACACCCTCGACCTGGCGGTGGCCTGGAAGCCGACCGAAAAGCTCACCCTCGAATTCGACGCCACCAGGACCGGATGGAGCTCCTTCGACAAGCTCGAGATCTCCTTCGACAGCCCCCAGTTCGCCGCCTTCAACAACCAGCCGGATCCGCGCAACTGGGAGGACGTGTGGGGATACAAGTTCGGCGGGCAATACGTCCTCAACGACCGGGTGGAGCTGCGGGCCGGTTACTTCTACGATCCGACCCCGGTCCCCGACGCCACCGTGGATCCCCTCCTCCCCGACGCCGACCGCCACAGCTTCTCGCTGGGGATCGGGCTCCACAACGACATGGCAGCCCTCGACCTTGCGGCGATGTGGGTCCATTTCGTGGACCGCACGGTGAACAACCAGGAGATGACCACCCTGCGCGGCGCCAATGGCACCTACCAAAGCGACGCCTACCTCCTGGCAGCCAACGTGACGGTAAAGTTCTAGATCCGGCTGCGGACGAAATCCCATCGGCATGCGAGGTGATCCATGAACCGATTCCTGCTTCCTTTATGTTGCTACCTCTTGATCCTCGTCACCCTCGGCTGCGGCTCCTCCTCCGGCGTCTCGGAGAGCACCAGCTCCAACACCGCACTCTTCGATCCCACCACCAACACGGTCCCGCTTCCCAACGTGCTGGCGACGGCCACCGGCACCGACCCCGTCACCCAGTACCGCGATTCCGCGACCGGCAACGTCGGGGTGAGACCCGCCAACCTCGCCATGAACCCGCTGGAGGCGCTCGCCTACGTGAACCGGTACGAGGTCGGCGGGACCAACGCCGTCTCCGGCGTCAACTCCCCCATCTATATCCGTTTTGCCGCCCCGCTGGTGCCGGACACCGTCAACGGCAGCAACATCAAGGTCTTCCAGGTCGCCGCCGACAGCGCCAGCCCGGCCGCCACCGAAAACTCCCCGCTTCGCTTCACCGACGTGACCGGGATGTTTACCTTCAGCTACACGGCGGGAAGTAGCGACGTCTCGCTGTTCCCCAACTTCCCGCTCCTCCCGGCCACCCGCTACGTCTACCTCGTCACCAACCGGGTCCTCGACGCGGCTACCGGCGGGAGGATATCCGGATCGGTCTACTTCCAGGCGCTGAAGTCCACGGTACCGTTGCAGGGACCTTTCGCCCCCCTGGAGCCGATCCGCGCCAACAGCACCGACAGCTCGGGGAACGTCCTCTTCTCCGGCTATGCCAAGACCATGAACGACCTGATCGCCGCTTCCTCGGTCACCACCGTCTCCAGCCGGGGCGACCTCGCCCTCTTGGGGCGCTTCGTCACCACTGCGGCCGGTTTCGTGTCCGGCGATCCGGTCGGGAACCCGGTCGGCTCCCTCCTGCCGGTGGAAACAGCCCTCAGGGCCTTCGCCGCCGGGAGCGATCTCCCCGGCGGGCTCGCCGGGAAAAGCTGGATCGGAGCCGGCCTCAATACCGTGAGCGCGGTCACCACCACCGCGCCCCAGGCCTACTGGACGGCGGTTTCCAACGGCACGCTCACCGCCCCCTCCACCGTGGGAACGGTCGTCACCGGGACCATCGCCAGCGCCGACATCTCCATGAACCCGGTGGAGGTCCACAATCACCCCGCCGGCATGAACCTCGGGGTCCCCTTCGGCACCTACAGCGCCTCCACCTCGGTCGTGCAGCCCTTCCACGACTCGGCGACCGGGAGGCTCACCGGGTACTATTACACGCCGCGCCAGGTCCCCTTCGTCTACCTGGCCCCCGCCGGTACCGCACCTTCCGGAGGATGGCCGCTGGTCATCTTCCAGCACGGGATCAATGGCCAGAAGGAGCAGGTAGTGGCGGTGGCCGGGGCCCTCACCGGCGCCGGGTTCGCGGTGGTCGCCATCGACCTCCCGCTTCACGGGGCGCTCGCCTTCCCCGGCCACACCTTAAGCCAGCAGTGGGGGGAGGACTTCATCGCGCTGGGAGCCCCGCTCGCCACCCGCTCCAACATCCAGCAGGCCGCCTTCAACCTGGACCGGCTCGAGCTGACGCTGGCCACCCCGGCCTTCAATTCCGCGCTTGCCGGTGAGGGGTTCGCCCCGCTGGGCGCCAACGCACCCAACCCCGCCATCAAGCCGAAGTACGTTGGCTTGAGCCTCGGGTCCATCGTGGGGGCCTACTACCTGGCGGGCAACACCACCCTGACCACCGCGGCCGGACAGCCTCCCTACACGCAGGCGTCGCTTAACGCCGACATGAAGGGGCTTCTCAACGTTCCCGGCGGCAGGCTCGCCTACCTCATCCAGGAGAGCCCCGACTTCTCCCCGAGTGTCAATGCCGCCCTCGCCTCCCACGGCATCCTGCCGGGCACACCGGAGTACCGCCAGTTCTTCCTCCTCTCCCAGGCGGTGATCGACCCGGCCGATCCGGCCACCATGACCACGCCGCTTCCCAACTTCCAGAGCGCCCAACTCCTCCCCTCCCGGCTTTCCGGGCGGATCGCGGTCCAGGAGGCGACCAGCACGAGCTTTTCCCCCTCCGGCGTACCCCTGAACGGCGACCTGGTGATCCCCAACTCCAGCACCCGCTACTTCGGCAATGCTCTGGGAGGGAGGGGAGTCCTCGGCCACGACATCGCCCCCGGCTTTTCCCAGCTGGGCTACGCCGACGGAAGGATACCGGCGCTCTTCATGTTCACCCTGTCGGGAGGTAGCCCGGTCCCCAAAACCACCCCGGCCGCCACCGATCTGTCTGCCACGACTCCCCGGGAGGGATACTTCCAGTTCGACCAGCCGGACGTAACCCACGCCTTCCTGATCGACGCCGCCGATTCGCCGTTCTCCATTCAGCTCGCCCAGCGGCAGATGGGCTTCTTCCTCACCCCCGGCATCGTGGTGGATCCGACCCTTCCCCTGGCCGCTCCACACGCGATCCGGGTGACCGGTTTGCCGCGGGCGCCGGTGACGTTCCCCGGGCGCGGATGGGCGCGGCAGCGCTCGCCGAGGCAGGCGGCGTAGCTAGGGAGGCAGTTACCGAGGCACGGTTGTGGGCAGATGAGGCGGCATTACCCCATTAGCGGGAAAGGAGAGTTTGGAGGCTTTGGCGGGCGGGAAGGTAACCGGGGTCGATTCTGAGCGCCCTGGTGTAGCTTTCGACAGCGGCCGCCCGGTTGCCGCTGGCGAGTTGAAGGTCGCCCAGGTTGCCGTAGCATTCGACGTACCCCGGGTCGAGGGCGATGGCCTTGCCATAGTGGGAGATCGCCTGACCGGCGTCCCCTTTCATCTCGAAGGCGACCGCCATATTATGGTGAGCCACAGCGGAACGGGGATCGCGCTCCAAAGCGGTGGACAGGTGGGCTATCGCCTCATCGACGCGACCGCTGTCGGCCAAGTCGCTGGCCAGGCTCAGGCGGGCCTTGGTGTACTCCGGGTGGGCAGCCAAGAGGGACCGCAGTTCAGCCATCGCCTCCCCCTTCCTCCCCAACTGCTCCAGGGCGGTCGCCCCCCCAAAACGCGCTTCCAGGTAATCGGGATTGACGCGGACCGCCTCGCGGAATGCGCCCAGCGCGGCTTGGGAGTCCCCCGCCTCCTGTAAAGAGACCCCGAGCATGGTGTAGGCTAAATAGTTTCGGGCATCCACCCTGACCGCGTCGGAGAAGAGCGTGCCGGCGTCTCGAAACTGCGCGGCCCGCATGAAGGACAGGCCAGCCAGAACGGCGACAACACATCCGCAGATAAGCGCGCCATGGGCCCGCGACAGGCGCAGCTTTCCCCGAAGGTCCCCCGCCAGCCAGACCACCATCACGAAAAGGCCGATGTGCGGCGTGTAGCTGTAGCGATCCGCCATCGCCTGCCCCCCAACCTGCACAAGTCCGATGACGGGAACGAGGGAGCCGACGAACCAGAACCAGCCGAAGGGAAGATAGGGATACCTGCGGGCGAGCACCACCGCCGCCACGGTAACGAGGGCCAGCACCATGCCCGCCGCCGCGTATCGCCACGGCTCCATCCCTGACAGCGAAAGGGGGTAGAAGATGGTGAGCTTAACCGGCCAGAAGGTCTTTTCGAGGTAGCGCAGGTAGGAAACGACCGCATTGCCGAGCCGCACGGAGACCGGAAGCTTCTCCAGCGATACCATGGCGCTCTCCCTTTGGGCCGCCAGGGTCAGCACCGACGAAACTGCCGAGAGGATGAGAAAGGGAACCTTCTCCCAAAGCGCCCGAGCAAGAGCTACCTGCGGCACCCGCTCCCGATCCGGGGAGCTCCCGGCAAAGATGGTGATTCTCTCCAGTGGCCAGCAGTCGAACAGCATCATCAGGAACGGGAGAGTGACCAGCATCGGTTTGGCCATGAGCCCCAGGGCAAAACAGGCAAGGGTCGCCAGGTACCGTGGCAGCCCGGGCCTGGCCGCGTACCCCCGGTAGGCGAGCAGGGTGAGCACCAGGAAAAAGGCACTCAGGACATCCTTTCTCTCGGCCACCCAGGCCACCGATTCCACGTGCATCGGATGGACGGCGAAGAGGGCGGCAACGGCGGCGCTGCGCCAGAGTGCACCGGTGGAACGCTTGAGGAGGCGGAACAGGAGAAGGGTGGAGGCGGTGTGCAGCAGGAGGTTGTGAAGATGAGGCCAGCCGGCGGAGGGACCGGCCAGCTGACCGTCCACCATGTGGGAGATCCAGGTCAGCGGATGCCAGTTGGAGGCATAGAAGGAGGTAAAAGACCAGCTGATGTTGCTGAGGGTCAATCCGGACAGTACGTGCGGATTGTTGCGAACGTAATCGTTGTCATCGAGAATGATGAAGCCGTGGGAAGCCGTCTGGACGAAAATGAGGAGGTTCAGCAGTATCAGTGACGCCACGATGAAGAGAGAGGTGCCCTTGGAAATGCCCTCGCCGCTGCCGTCCCTATCGATCATCCCCATCCCCCCAAAGAAAGTACCTATCTATACCAATTTTGTCCACAGGGCAACCGTATCGACCCCTTCCAGGGGGATCCCGGGCCTAAAAAAACCCCGCCTCTTGCGAGGCGGGGCAGGTACTGCATAACACTAGACCGATGCTGAGTTACTACGGACGCTCAATAGCGGACCAGGAACCGGCCGGGTACTGCGGAGCCTGTGCGGTGCCGTTACCGACAACGGCGGAGCGGTTCCAGGCTTTGAGGTAGAGCATACCCTCGGTGGTGCCGGTGTCGAAGGTCCCGAGGGTGCCGTCGGTGTAAGCGTTGGTACCGGCGGTGAAGTTGGTCGGATCCACGGCGTGAGCGGTGGTTGCGACCGACAGGTCGATGGTACCGTTGTCCAGGAAGTCGATGGAGTCGTACACGAGACGACGGACGTAGCTCCTGGCGTGAACGAAGGCGGCCGGCTCCCTGGAGAGGAGGTTGATGTTGAGGCAGGCGCCTTCGAGTTTGAGGGCCGAGGCGTTGCTCAGGGTGCCGCCGCGGGTCCAGTCGGTAACTGCCTGCTTGTTCCCCTTGGAGTCAAGCGGGAGGCTCTCGTCGTAGAAGTACGGGTAGGAAGCAGGGTTGTAGCTGATGTTGTAGTTGTCTTTCAGCAGCTTGATGGCCAGGTTGAGGCTGACCTGGAAGGCCTCTTTGTTCGGCTCGACAAACTTCTGGAGGAAGTTGGTGGAGTCGAGGGCGACCGAGCCGGTAGCCGAACCTTCGGAGGTGTGGCAGTTGATGCAGACCTGGTTGTAAGCGTCGGCATTGATCTCGAGCTTGTGGCCGGCGTCCGGACGGTTAGCCTGGGAGCCGTTCAGCTTGGCCCTCATGTGGCAGGTGACGCAGGGGCCGTTCTCGTCGAGGGTGCCGGCAGCGATGCCGTGGTCGCCGACGATGGCCGGGGTGCCGAGGTTACGGTGGGTGGAGGAGACGCCGCCGTTCATGTCGAGCGACGAGGTCAGGGTCTTACCGTAGGTGGAGCTGCCGATGGTGGCGGAAGCCGAGGTGAAGGCGGTGAAGCCTACCTTGGCGTACATGAGGCCGGAAGCAGCCAGGTAGTGGCTGTTCTGGAAGCCGGAGTTGGACAGCGACAGACCGTTGTTGACGGCCTGGACCAGGGTGGCGCCGCCGAGGCGGCCGCTGTGGCAGCTGTTGCACATGTTGGACTCGCCGACGTCAGGGAACTTGACGGCGGTGCGGGCCTTGACGGTCAGACCGGTCACCTTGTCTACGGAGGAGATGTTGTAGAAGGTGGCCACGCCCACGCCGACGGCGGAATCCGGAGCCGGGTAGGAGCCGTAGGTCTTGCCGTTGCCGTAGGCGGCGGCGGCCAGGGAGACCACGGAGCGACGGTCGAAGCTGTTGTTGGTGTGGCAGGTGTTGCAGTTCAGCGGGGAGTTGACGACGGCGTTGGCGGCGGTGTCAACCGGGTTGATGTTGGTGAACTTGCTGTCGGCGAACTGAGCGAAGCCGTCAGCAGTGTGGCAACGCTGGCAGTCGTTCTTCGGAATCACCTGGCTGAAGTCGGTGGTAGCACCGGCGTTTCTCCAGAGGTGGCTGGAACCCGGCATCCAGGCGGCGCCGGTGGTCTCGCCGTGAGCGGACTCGGCCCAAGCCTCGCGGGCGGCTGCCTGGAGGGTGGACTCGCTCGGGTTGTGGCAGGTGGTGCAGGCGGCGGAGCCAACCATGTACTGCACTTTGTAGGTGCCGGCTGCGTAGTGGTTGTTGACGTTGACGACGTACTCGCCGGCAGCCTTGATCTGGTCAGCGGTGACACCCGGGGTGACGGTACCGGTCGTGGAAGCGGCCACCGGAGCGACGCTGGCCAGAGCGGCAGCGGCGTTGCCGTTGTTCAGGAAGGCAGCGGTGTCGTTGACGAGCTGCTTCAGGAACTGCGGGTTGTGGGCGAAGGCCCCTTCGTCGCTGGTGCTGTAGGCAACGTTCCAGAGGAGCTTGATGTTGTAGTAAGCGCCGGCCAGGTCGGCGAAGTCAGCGCTCTTGCCGGTGAAGGCGGTGTTGGCGATGAGACGCTTGGCATCGGCCGGGTTGATGCTGTAGGACCCGCTCTTGTAGCTGAAGGTGATGATCGGGGTGCCGTACTTGTTGTTGCTGCTGGCCATGTACTGGGCCAGGGTGTAGACGGCGCCGACGAAGCGGTCTTTAGCCTCGTCCACGGCGGCAGCGTTGAAGCCGGCGGCGTGGCAGGTGGCGCAGACAGTCGGCAGGGTGCCGTCAGCTTTGGCCACTTCGAAGTTGTGCTGGCGGTAGGTAGCGCTGCCGTTGGAGCCGGTCTCGGTCTTGTTGTCCATGTGGCAGGTTACGCACGGACCGGAGGTGCCGGTGCCGGCGTAGGTCACGCCGATGGCGGCATGGCCGTTGGCGGCCGAGGTGTAGGTGCTGTACTTGTTGCCGAACTTGTAGCCCATCTTGCCGTCGAGGATGGCGGCCTGGTACACGCCGTGCGGAGCGCCCAGGGCGGAACCAGCGGTAACGGTAAGGGTGGTGTACTGGGCGAAGGTACCCAGGGTGGCGAACACGGAACCGTTGGTGGCGCCGTTGCGGCCGGCGTGGCAGGAGATGCAGACGTTGGAGTTCTTGAAGTCGCGGTAAGCTGCCGACTTGATGATCTTGCCGCTCAGCTTGGAGGAGTAGTTGTAGTAAGCGGTGTACGGCTTGTTGTAAGCGCGGATGGAAGCGGGGTTCCAGCCGTTGATGTTGCCTTCCGGAAGAGCCACTTCGGCTTCGCCGGAGATGGCGCCCTTGGTGGTCACGTGGCAGGCGCGGCAGGTGATGACCTCGCCGGTGGTGTCAGCGGTGTTCTGGAAGCCCCAGGCGCGCAGATCCTGGAAGTTGGAGTTGATGAAGTTCACGAAGCCGGTGGTGGTGTGGCAACGCACGCAGCCGTCGGAAGCGCTGTTGGACGGGTTCACGCTGGCGGAGGAGAAGCCTCTGTACTTGAAGTAGGAAGCGGATTTCCAGCGGCCGTACGGATCGGCGTGCATGGTCTCGGCGTACTCACCGTTGATCTGGTTGTTGTGGCCGTGGCAGTCGGTGCAGCTGTTGTTCGGGGTCACGTAGGAAGAAGATACGTTGACGTAGACAACGCGGGTACCGGAGTACCAGCCGGTGGTGGTGGAACCGACGTTGAACTGGGTGGTCCCTTTGTAGGCGGCCTGGTTGGCGGCGGTGCTGGTGTTGGTCGCCAGCTTGTTCATGGAGTGCGGAGCCTTCATGCTGTTGTCGGCGTTGAAGATGCTGTACTGGCCGACGTGGCACTTGTCGCAGGAACCGGCAGCGGTCTTGGCATGGGTGGTTGCGTCGTAAGCCGGGAACTCAGCCTTGGTGCTGTGGGAGTCGTGGCAGTCAACGCAGGTCACCTTCATCTCGAAGTACGGATCGAGGTAGTGAGCCGACTTCTTGAAGGACTCGGTCGGAGAACCGTGGTGCGAACCGGTGTGGCAGATCATGCAGGTGTTCGCAGCGGTCGGGGTGGCCGGGTTGTGGGCGATGTCGGAGGAGTAACGGTTGAAGGTACCGGCAGCGGCCAGCTGGCCGGAGTGGCAGGTGGCGCAGCCCGGCTGGTTGGTGCTGTTGAAGTGGCACTTCTGGGTGGCGCAGGTGGCCAGCTGGTCACCGACGACAGCGCTGTCGCCGTTGTTGCGGAGGTTGGTCCAGTGCGGGCTGGTCAGGAAGCCTTCCACGTTGGCGTCAGCGTGGCACTTGGAGCAGACCACGGTGGAGCCGATGGTCATGGTCTTCTTGTCGACGGTCTGGCTGGTCCAGGCACCCGGCATGGTCTCGTGGCAGCTCACGCAGTCGACGGCTTTACGCTTGTGGTTGGAGAGGTTCCACTGGGTAGCGGTCCTCTGCACGGAAGCGGAAGCGGACATATGGCAGGTGCTGGTGCAGCCCTGCATCTGGCCGGTGTTGTCGGTGCCGGCGCCGTAGGTAAGGGAGAGCGGGCCGGTTACGTTGGCGATGGTTACCACGACCGAACCTTTGAACGGTGCGGCGGTGTTGCCCTGGCTGTCAACCATGGAGATGGCGCCGTGGGCGGTGCCGGTCACGGTGATGCCGGTGACCATGTTGTAGGGAGCCATCGGGGCGACGATCAGCTTGACGTCGGTGCCGTAGGCGACTTTCGGGTTGACCGGAAGGATGCCGTTGGCGACCAGCGGGCTGCTGGTGTTGGTGGTCACCACGTTGACCTGCTTCTTGTAGTTGGCGGTCACGTTGAACACCTTGCCGGTGACGGAGGGGTCAACAGTGTAGGTACCACCGGTAGTGGGGAAGCTCGGCTGCAGCACGCTGTTGACGTACAGGCTCGACACGTAGAAGCCGGTGGCCGGGGTCACAGTGACCGGGATCGCGGTGGTGTCGGAGAAGTTGTACATCTTCATGCCGTAGCTGGCGACGGAGTGGCCAGCGGCAGAGATGGTCCCGCCAGCGCTGCCGTTCTGGATCTGCAGCTGCCAGGTCTTGGCGGCGGAGGTGGTGGCGTTGGCGCCCACGAAGCCGGCGAAGATCTTGACGGTGTGGTCCGGAGTCTTCAGGCTGTTGTAGGTGTAAGCGCCGGAAGCCGGCACGGTCTGGGCTACGTTGTCGACGGTGACGGTCGAAATCTTGTAGCCGGCGTCCGGGGTAACGGTAACGGGAACCACCGCTGCGGTGGTGAAGCTGGTGAAGCGGATGGCGCCGACACCGGAAAGTGCGGTGTTGTTGGCCACCTTTACGCTACCACCGAGGGTGGTAGTCTTGGTCTCTACCCAGTAGGTCGAGTAGGCGGTGGCAGCCCACGCCCATACGACCGCTACCAGGGTAAGACAGACCAATGTTGCCAGTCCTTTTCTCATTTTATCTATCCCCTTTTCATAATAAGTAAGATCTCGGGTCTTCTTGCTTGCCGCCTAGGCGGCACACCATTACTTCACGTGGCAGGAGAGGCAGATGAGCGAGTTGCTCTGCTTCGCGTACAGGAAGTAGTTCGGAGCGGTCACGGTCACGCCGAGCTGGGTCCTGGTCACGCCATCGGTGAAGCCGTCCTGGGTGGCGTTCTCTTTGTTGTGAACCTCGTGGCAGGTGGCGCAGGTCATGATGTTGGTGCCGTAGAGGTTGTCGACGATCTTCTTGCCGCCGGCAGCGCGGGTCACGGTGTTGTACACGCCCTGGGTGGTGCCGGTGGTGTCGATGTCGATGGCGTAGGTGTGATCGGAGGTCACGATCTCGGTGGACTTGGTGCCGTCGGCGTTAGCGAAGCCGTTGGTGGAGTTTGCGTTACGCCATGCGGCGATCTCGTTGTAGTCGAACCCGATCGGGTGGGTGGCGGTCAGGTCTTTGCCGAGGGCGGCGCGGCCCTGGCCGAAGCCGGTGTCCACGTTGGCGATGGAGGTGGTGCCGGTGGTGTTGCCCAGGGCGGAACCGTGCTCGTCGATGGCGATGGCGCCGTCATGGCAGCTCATGCAGAGACGGCTCGGGCCGGCCAGCGGGTCGGTGATGGTGAAGGTGCCGTTGTTGGAGTTGAGCGGAGTAGCCCAGGCGTACGGGGTGTAGGTGGTGGTGTCCGGAATGGTGTGGTTCCACAGCGGAAGGTTGTAGCCACCGTCGTTGGACTGCGCGTGGTGCGGGGTGTGGCAGAACACGCAGACTCGACCCATGGAGTCGGCGGTCGGGCCGACCACCTTGGTCATGTCGTGCAGGGAGCCGTTAACCCCGGTGCCGGCCGGAAGACCGGCGAGGGCGGTCCCCGCCGCGGCGAAGGAACCGAACACTGCCACTACTGCTAATACCTTTTTCATTCGTGCTTCTCCTTTGCATTAAATTGAATGCGATTGCATTCCTCCCTTGCGGGAAATCAAGAGTGAGAACCGTGTGAACCTGTCGTTCGGTGAAAAGACCGCTTTTGAGCCCCTCCTTCCTCCTTTTTTGTTTATGTACACAGCCAGACTGTCACTAAACCGCTTTCACACCCCCTATTGAGCAACTTGCGGACCCAAAGAGTGGCACGACACCGGCGCGTCTCTTCGTGAGCGCGAATATAATGTCAGCGTCACACCCCCGAATAGAGAGCTTCATCGATCATGCATACGAACGTCATTTCACCGTCATCTTGGTCGTAAAGCGCCTTCGATGGCCCAAAACGAAAAAGCCCGCCGGGGGTCCCCCCGGCGGGCTGTGAAGCTCTCTGGTCGCTAATTTTTCTTCAGTTGATACGATTTCGTAACCACTGCGGCAAATCGCCGCCAACCGTTCCCGCCAGAAAACCGGCCACGTTACCGCGCCGTAACACCGCGCGACAGGTGGCAGGAATTGCTAATCTTTTTTCAGTTTCTCCCAGAGCACCTTCCGGGAAAGACCGAGCATCTTGGCCGCCAGCGTCTTGCGTCCGCCGGCGTAGTCGACCACCTTTTCTATATAGCGCCGCTCGAACTGGGAGACCGCCTCCTTGAGCGGACGCCCCACGGTGAACGACTCGAAGGTGGTCCCGATCACCCCCGGGGTCTGGAGCTCGGCCGGGAGATGCTGCGGGGTGACCTTCCCCCCCGCATGGAGCAGCGAGATCCTCTCGGCGATGTTGCGAAGCTCGCGGACGTTGCCGGGGTAGCTGTACTGCACCAGCATGTCGAGGGCCTCGGCGGTCAATTCGGGAAGATCGCCCGGGGCGAACTGCTCGAGAAACCTCCTCAAAAGGAGCGGGATGTCCTCCCGGCGCTCGCGAAGCGGCGGGAGACGGACGAGCACCACGTTGATGCGGTACAAGAGGTCCTCGCGGAACTCCTTTTCCCGGGCCATCTCGGAAAGGTCGCGGTTGGTGGCGCAGACCAGGCGGAAGTCGATCTCCCGGAAGGCGGTGCTCCCCACCCGGGCCACCCCCTTCTCCTGGAGCACCCGCAAAAGCTTTCCCTGCAGCTCCAGCGGGAGCTCCCCGATCTCGTCGAGGAAGAGGGTCCCCCCCTCCGCCATCTCTATGTAGCCGGGGCGCCCCTTTTCGGCGCCGGTGTAGGCCCCCTTCTCCACCCCGAAGAGCTCGCTCTCGATGAGGGTGGCGGGGATGGCGGCGCAGTTCACCGGGACGAAGGGGCCGCTGCCGCGGGGGCTTTGCCGGTGGATGGCCTCGGCGACCCGTTCCTTGCCGGTGCCGCTTTCCCCCTGCAAGAGGACCGAGGTGTTGGTGTGGGCGACCCTGGCGGCCATCTCCAGGGCGGCCAGCATGGCGGGGCTTCGGGTGATGATGTCGGAGAAGGCCTCCGGGAGCTCGTAGTGCTGGACCTCCTTCCCCTTCTTACGGAGCTCGGCGAAGCTGTCGAGCCTCAGGAAGAGGACCTCCATGGCGAACGGCTTGGTGAGGAAATCGAAGGCCCCCATCTTCATGGCGGTCACCGCGTCGTCGATGGTGCCGTAGCCGGTCATCACCAGCGAGCCGCAGTGCGGCTGGCGGGCCAGTATCTGCCGCAAGAGGTCGAGGCCGTTGACGTCGGGAAGCTTGATGTCCTGGATCACCAGGTCGAAGCTCTCCTCGCCGATGGCGGTCAGGGCGTCGGCCCCGGAGACCGCCAGCCTCACCTCGTGCCCCGCTCCCGCCAGTACCGACCTGAGCGCGCCCCCGAAGAGAGGATCGTCCTCCACCACCAATAGTTTCATGCTGCTCATCGCGCTCAACTCCTTTTCTCTTTCGTGTGCTCGACGGGAATGGTGACGGTGAAGACCGTCTCCCCCTTGCTGCTCGCCACCGTGATCTCCCCGTGGTGAAGATCGACGATGTTCTTGCAGACGGCCAGCCCGATGCCGGTCCCGGTCCCGGCCGGCTTGGTGGTATAGAATATTTCGAAGACCTTGTCCAGCTCCCCCTCGGGGATCCCCTCCCCCCGGTCCAGCACGGTCAGGCGGTACCCCTCCGGGGAGAGCGACGCGGCAAGCTCGATCACCCCGTCGGCCGGGGAGGCCACGGTGGCGTTGAGCACCAGGTTCAAGACCACCTGGTGGAGCTTCCCCTTGTCGATCTCGAGAGGGACCGGCGGCTGGCAAAGATCGCGGGCGACCAGCTCCACCCGGTACTTCTTGGTGGCCATGGTGGCGAAGGCGACCGCCTCGGAGAAGAAGAGGTCGCTGGGGACCGGGGCCAGCTCGAGGCTCCCCTTCCTGCTGAAGTCGGTCAGCTGGCGGAGGATCTTCTGGATCCTCTCCATCCCTCCCTTGAGCACCACGGCGCTCTCCTTCCCCTCGGGGGGAAGCTTCCCCTCCACCTCGTAGAGCGCAGCGGACATGGCGGCCAGGGGATTGCCGATCTCGTGGGCCACCCCGGCGACGATCTCCCCGATGGTGGCCATCTTCTCCTTGTGGATGAGCTGGCTCAACGCGCGCTCCCGCTCAAGCTCGCTGTGCCCCAGCCGCTCCACCATCCGCTGGAAGCTCGTCTGGAGAGCGCCGATCTCGTCGCGGCGGGGGGGAAAGCCGACGGGGGTGAGGGCTCCCAGGTCGATATCGGCCATGGCGGTCGCCAGCCGCACGATCGGGCGCGCCATGGCGGCCCCGATGGCGTAAAGGACGACCGATGAGGCAAGCGAGAGCGCCACGGCGAAGAGCACGATATCGAAGGTGAACGTCCTGAATTCCCGCTCGATCCTCGCGCAGGAAAAACCGACCCTCAACGCCCCCCAACTCTTGTTGCCGATCCTCAAGGGAATCCCCATGTCGAGGATGTTTTCCCCTGCAGTGTCGACCGTGTAGGCGCTGACGAAGACCTTCCCCCCGATGGCCTCTCTGGTCACCGGGTCACGGTAGACGACTCCGAGCTCTTCCACCCGGTTGTGGCTCAGGACCTTGCCGTCCTGGTCGGTAATGAAGGCAAAGACGACGGGAAAGTCGGGGTTTCTGATCACCTCCTCGACGTAGTTGTCCAAAAGGCCCGGCGCGGCCTCCATCTCCTTGAGGATCATGGTGTTGATGACCGGTCTTTGCAAGGAGGTGAGAAGAAGCCGCCCCTCGGCTTCCAGGGTGTGGTAGAGGTGTCGCCTCTCCTTGACCACCACGTGCCCTCCCCAGAGGAAAGAGAAGGCCAGCACCAGCATCACCGAGGCGATAACGAACTTGGTCTTGATGCTGTGCAAGGGGATCACCGATGGCACTCCAACCCGCATCCGTACGGTTTCCTGGAGAAGAGGGAGAGGACATTGGCGTACTCGCCCCTGGTGGCGGGCACGAAGCCGTTGACGAATTCGCGGTCCAGGCTCTTTAACACCCTGCGGTGCTGGGGGGTATCGGGCTTGAGCTTGACCAGGGCGCCGGTCACTGCGGAGATCACTTCCTTGGGTGTTCCCGGCCGGGCCAGCAGGGGGACCGAGGGAAGCTCGTCGGAGCAGGCGACGATGCGGACTCCCCTCTTCACGTTGTGCAGTGCGGTAGCCTCCCTGACGAAGCCGGCATCGTATTCACCCCTCAAAACGGCCGCCAGGGTCTCCCCGTGGGTCTTGTGGGTGCCAACAGACCTGAAGTCCGACTTCTTCATCCCCTGCTGGCTGAGAAACCGCCACGCGTAGAGGCTGCCGGAGATCGAGTGCCGATAGGCGAACGCCACCCGCTTGCCCCGCAGGTCTTGCAACGAACGTATGTGGGACTCCCAGGGGACCACCAGGCAGGAGCGGTACACCGGCCGCCCCTGGTCGTTGAGAGGCTTTACGAAGGGGATCAGGCCGTAGCCGAGGATAGCCTTGGCCAGCCCGCCATCGCCCACCGAGGCAATCTCCACCTTCCCCTCCTTGAGGAGCCGGGCGGTCTCCAGGTAATCTTCTCCCAGCACCAACTGGAAGCGGTAGGGGGTGTTGTCGGTGAGGTAATCCATGAGGGGCTGGTACTTCTCGTACATGGTGATCGGCTGCGAGTAGAGGGTGGCTCCGAAACGAACCAGCGGCTTTTCGGCATGGCAGGGGGCGACCGACAGGGCAAACACGCCGGTTAGCAGGAGGAACAAGAAAACGGGAAACCGCCTTATCATTTAATTACCCTTAATTTCTGCAAAATAATGAATCCAACAAAGTGAGACACCGTTCACGCGATCTGACGTTACGCCAGGGTAACGTTGTGGCGATTTAGCAGACACCTCACCACCCCGTGAGGAGGGCACCTCCACCCTGCCGACGGTTGTCCAACCGTTGGGGCAGGGAGGGTTTCCTCCCGGTTCAAGGACGAACGCGGACCATATCACTGCAATGTTGAAGCCAGTTTCCAGAGGGCGGAGAGTTTACGGCAGCCCCTGGAGCCGGTTGAGCCCCCGCGGCGAGGAAGCGGGGGCAACTTCCCTCTCGACAAAATGAGCCGTTTGCAATATATTCGCGTACTGTATACAATTCGGGCCGCCCGGGCAGCGCCCCGGTGGCGCATCCACCGCCAGCGACACCTACTTATAACATCATTTATCATCCCACCAAAAGGAGAAGAGAAACGATGGCAACTCCCGAATTCAAGTACCAGGAAGCCTTCCCGCTCGGGCCGGACACCACGGAATACCGCCTTATCCCCGACTCCAAGAAGTACGTGAGCGTCGCGAGCTTCGAGGGGCAGGAGATCCTCAAGGTCGCTCCTGAGGCGCTGACCGTCGCGGCCAACACCGCCATGAAGGACCTCTCCTTCAAGCTGCGCCGCGAGCACAACGAGCAGGTCGCCAAGATCCTTTCCGACCCGGAAGCTTCCATGAACGACAAGGGCGTCGCCCTCGCCTTCTTAAGGAACGCCGAAGTCGCCGCGCAGCTCGAGCTCCCGATCTGCCAGGACACCGGCACCGCCATCGTGATGGGCAAGAAGGGGCAGGCCGTCTGGACCGGCGCCAACGACGAGGAGTACCTCTCCAAGGGGGTCTACAAGACCTACACCGAGGAGAACCTCCGCTACTCCCAGACCGTCGCGCTCGACATGTACAAGGAGATCAACACCGGCACCAACCTTCCGGCCCAGATCGACCTCTACGCCACCAAGGGGGCCGAGTACAAGTTCCTCTTCATGGCCAAGGGGGGCGGAAGCGCCAACAAGACCTATCTCTACCAGGAGACCAAGGCGCTCCTTAACCCGGACAGCCTCGTCAAGTTCCTGGTGGCCAAGATGAAGACGCTCGGCACCGCGGCCTGCCCGCCGTACCACCTGGCCTTCGTCATCGGCGGCACCAGCGCCGAGACCTGCCTGAAGACCGTCAAGCTCGCCAGCGCCAAGTACCTCGACGCCCTCCCCACCACCGGCAACGAGCACGGCCAGGCCTTCCGCGACGTGGAGCTCGAGGCGAAGCTCCTCGAGGAAGCCCAGAAGAGCGGCATCGGCGCCCAGTTCGGCGGGAAGTACTTCGCCCACGACGTCCGCATCGTCCGCCTCCCGCGCCACGGCGCCTCCTGCCCGGTCGGCATGGGGGTCTCCTGCTCCGCCGACCGCAACATCAAGGCGAAGATCAACAAGGAAGGGATCTGGGTCGAGCAGATGGACGAGAACCCGGGACGCCTGATCCCCGAGCAGTACCGCGGCAAGCACGGGCACGGCGTGAGGATCAACTTGAACCAGCCGATGAAGGATATCCTGGCCGAGCTCACCAAGCACCCGGTCTCCACCCCGCTGCTCCTCTCCGGCACCATCGTGGTCGGCCGCGACATCGCCCACGCGAAGTTCAAGGAGATCCTCGACTCCGGCAAGCCGCTTCCCGATTACCTGAAGAACCACCCGATCTACTACGCCGGCCCGGCCAAGACCCCGAAAGGGAAGCCCTCCGGATCCTTCGGCCCCACCACCGCCGGCCGCATGGACTCCTACGTCGACCTCCTGCAGGCTAACGGCGGCTCCATGGTGATGATCGCCAAGGGTAACCGCAGCCAGCAGGTCACCGACGCCTGCAAGAAGCACGGCGGCTTCTACCTGGGCTCCATCGGCGGCCCGGCCGCCGTCCTGGCCGAGGAGAACATCAAGAAAGTCGAGTGCATCGACTTCCCCGAGCTCGGCATGGAAGCGGTGTGGAAGATCGAAGTCGAAGACTTCCCCGCCTTCATCCTGGTCGACGACAAAGGCAACGACTTCTTCAAGCAGTTAGGCCTCTAAGGGTCAGCCTTCGCAGCAACACGCAAAAAAGCCCCCGGCGCTTCGGCTCCGGGGGCTTTTTATTTTCCTACGTTGACCGGCAGGCAGCCTTGTTATAACATAAAGCATAACTACGTGGAGGTTTATCATGCGCGCAACCGTGACCCAGATTGGCAATTCGACCGGACTTATCCTTCCTAAGGAAGCTGCAGCCCGCCTCAAGGTCAAAAAGGGGGATACCGTCTTTTTAACCGAAACTCCCGATGGCTACAGCGTTACCCCATATGATCCCGAATTTGAAGCCCAGATGGAATCGGCCAAGCGCGGCATGTCGAAATATCGCAACGCCCTCAGGGAACTGGCCAAGTGACATGGTGCTGGCTTCTGGAGGGGGTCGTCCTTGCCCTGCACGATGAGCAGCTAGCCGAGCATGGCGGGAGTTCGGGTCTTCGAGACCGGGGATTAGTGGCATCCGCGTTGGCCCGGGCAAAAAATCGGTCAGCGTATGAGGAGCCTTCCGTTTTCGACCTGGCTGCCGCCTATGCCAATGGCATCATTCGGAACCACCCCTTCGTAGACGGCAACAAGCGCACCGGATTCCTCGCGGCTTACGTCTTTCTCGACCTGAACGGATGGGACCTGGTGGCTTCTGAAGCTGATACGGTTGCCGTTGTGCTGGCTTTGGCTGCGGGGGATATCGAGGAGACCGCTTTTGCGGATTGGCTTGAGACGAATTCAGTGCCCCAAAGGGGCTAGCAACTTCTACATCTCAAACGGCGGCATCAACCCAAAAGCCCCCGATGCATAAGGCATCGAGGGCTTTTTAGTACGTTCTGGAAGTGCTGCTACATGTACACCATGACCCGGAAGGCCATGCGGGAGTCCATGGTGGTGAAGGGGATGGTGACCCCCTTGCACTGGACGCTCATGCTCCCGTCCGCGGAGCCGGGAGGGGGAGGGGGGAATTCGTCGATGGGGCGGATGCGGCCGGAGACCACCAGCGGGAACCCGAGCGCCACGCTCCCGTACTGCTCGTGGTACTTGGTCTTGAAGACCCCGGCGATGTTGTTGGTGATCTCCCCCATCGCGTCGTTGATCGACTCCTCGTCGGCCTCCTCGATCATCAGGAGATCCTTGGCGATCTGCTCCGCCGACGCCTTTTCGCAGGAGAACAGGATGTAGCCGACCCGGTCCCCCGCCACCCCGACGATACCCACCACATCGCTTCGCAAAGGGTTGATCTTCTTCTCGACTTTTCCGGCGAAGACATCTATCCCCATGTAGCTCTTGAAGGTATCCTGGGTGGCCGACATGATAGTGAACATGATTTCTTCGAAGGTGATGCTGGCCAAGATGCCCTCCCTCTGATCCCAAGCGGGATCCCTCTCCTAGTGATGTTGTTCTTCCTGGTTGACATTGGAAATCAGAGAAACTGTGCCGGGTTGTCCGCGCAGACGATCCCTTCCAGCACGTCCAAAAGCTTCTCGTTGAAGGCTTCCTTCATCTCCTGCTTCATGAGCCCGACGGCGATCGACGAGGAAAGCGCCTTGCGGCAGGTGCGGTCGATGGTAAGGGTGCAGTAGACGTCGCAGATGGCCGCCGCCTGGGCACTGCGGGCGATGGAGGGTCCCTTCAGCCCGTGCGGGTACCCTTTGCCGTTGTTGCGTTCGTGGTGGTAGCGGACGATCCCCAGCGAGATGTCCGAGATCTTGGTGTTGGCCTTCAGGTACTGGTAGCCGTCCTCGGGGTGCCTGCGGTACGCCTCCATCTCGGCCGGGGTGAGCTTCCCCTCCTTGTTGAGGATCTCCTGGGAGACGAAGATCTTGCCGAAGTCGTGCAAGAGGGTCCCGATACCGACGTCGATCATCTCGTCGTGGGAGAGGAGGTACGCCTCGCGGTGGAGCAAGACGCAAAGGGCGGCCACCTGGAGGCTGTGCACGAAGGTGTAGTAGTTGTGCGACATCACGTTTTCCAGCGAATTGAGGCACTCCGGGTCGCTGGAGAGGTACTTCAGCAGGTTCTCGACGAGCTTCTTGCTGCGGGTGAAGTCGCTCACCTTCTCGGGATGCTCGAAGAGGTCGCCGACGAAGTTGATCGAGGTCTGGTAGATGATCTTCCCCTTGGTCGCCGCCTGCAGGGTGTCGTCCTTGAGGACCCGCTCGGCATTGGTCTCCATGTAGGTGGTGATCGCCTCCAGATCCTCGGGGCTTACGAAGAGCACCTCCACGTTGTTCCCCAGCAGGCGGGTCGCATCCTGCTGGGTGAAGTTTCTGCCGTGGCTTTTGTAAAGAATGTATTTATCGCCGCTGCGGATGTACAGGGCGACATCGGGGAAGACTTCAGGCTGAATACTCTCAATGTTTACGGGGACATACATTTCACCCATAGCCACCTCCGTCGCGCCGGCCGGCTTCGTCGCCCCCGGCATGACAGGTATAGATATCGGCATAAGAGCCGAGATCTTAAGCGTTTATCGGCGAAATCATACAGAAGGCGTATCAGATGCCGGTCAACTCCTCGATCTTGAGTTCGAGATCGTCGCCGTTCACGCGGACGACCTTGCCATCCTCATCCTCGGTCCGGATCACCCCCTCGTCGATCCACACCCTGAGCCGCTCCTCCTCTACGCCGAACTTGGCTACCGCTTCGCCGATGGTGTACCAGGTCTTGCTTACCAGCATGGCTCCCCCCTTGAGCGGTCCGCCTCGACCGCCACCGTATGGATACGCTGAGAAAGCCGGCTTTCACATGAGTAAAAGAACGGCCCTCCCTCATGGATGGATGGTATCGCTGTTACCATTCATGTCAAGGGAATCGGCGGAATAAATCCAAGGATCACGCGGATTTGGAACGGGTGAGGCAGGTGGCCTGGAAGGGGAAAACGCAAAAAGCCCCCGGAAAACGGGGGCTTTAATGAGTACATCGGGTGCGAGGGTGGGCGCTACTTCTTCAGGTACCTGTCGAGGGTCTTCTGGAAGCTCTTCTCGTTGAAGCCGCGTATCACCTCGGCGTCGTCGCCGATGACGATCACCGGCACCCCCTGGCTCTTGTACTTGCCGGTCAGCAGGTGGTAGGCCTCGGTGTCGATCTCGACGTCCCGGTTGATGAAGGGGATGTTGTTCCTGGTGAAGTACTCCTTGGCCTGTTTGCAGTGCGGGCACCAGGAGACCGAGTAGAGCACGATCTTCGGATAGCTCTGCTGGCCGGGACGGGCGGGGAGCGGAGTTTGGGAGAGGGTATTGCCGCCGTCGGCGGCCGCGAGAGCCCCGCGCGGATGGTCGGCCTGGCGGCTCACCACCTTGCCTCCCGGCGCTCCACCGTCGGCGGCCAGCGCACAGACCGACATTACAAGCGAAAGGACCAGCGGTGTCACGGATACGAAGCGCATGATTATATCTCCTACCGGGCCTTTTTGGCCTTGGCCCCCGGAAGAGCCAGCTGGCGGCGGACGAGGTTGAAGGTAAGCACCTTCGGGTTACCCGGACGCCGTACCTTGAGCATGACGGGAGTTCCCGCCTTCCCCCGCAGCCGGTGCTCGACCATCTCCTGGAAATTGCTTCCCTGGGTGGCCGCCCCGTCGATGTGGGTGATGACGTCGTTCACGTGGATGCCGGCTTGCTGGGCAGGACCGCCCTGCACCAGTTGCCTTACCACGATGGTACCATCGGCCCGGGGAGCCCCGTCAATACCGACGCCGCCGAAGTAGACGGAGGAGTTGACTCCCCAGCAGGGGGCGACAGCCAGGAAAAGGAGCACGCCCATGGCGAAAAAGGTCTTCATCATGGGTGGTAAAGGTATACGAGGGTATGAATGGTGTCAACTATGGTTTTGGCCAGCAGGCAGTTTCCGTGCTATATATAATGAATCCAAACGCATACGGAGTTGCCACTATGACAGCAAGGATCAAGGTAAAGCAGGCGCTCGAGAACGGGCGGCCCGGCCAGGAGCTGCTGGTGAAGGGTTGGGTGCGCAGCGTCAGGACCGGAAAGGGGGTCACCTTCATCGCCCTCAACGACGGTTCCTGCCAGTCGGGGATCCAGGTGGTCGTCGAGCCGGACCTTCCCAACTTCGACGAGGTAGGCCGGATGGGGACCGGGAGCGCCATTGCGGTACACGGCCTCCTCCAGGAATCGCCCGCGGCCGGGCAGGCCATGGAGCTGAAAGCGCGGCAGGTCGCGATCGTCGGGGATGCCGACCAGGATTACCCGATGCAGAAGAAGCGGCACAGCTTCGAGTATCTTAGGACCATCGCCCACCTGAGGGTGCGAAGCAACACCTTCGGCGCCGTCTTCCGGGTCCGTAGCGCACTCGCCCAGGAGGTGCACCGTTTCTTCGCCGAACGAGGCTTTCTCTACGTCCATACCCCCATCATCACCGCCAACGACTGCGAGGGGGCCGGCGAGCTCTTCCGCGTCACCACCCTCGATCTCGCCAACCCTCCCCGCGTCGGCGGCCAGGTCGACTTCGGCGAAGACTTCTTCGGCCGCGCCACCGGGCTCACGGTGAGCGGCCAGCTCGAAGGGGAGATCTTCGCCCAGGCCTTCTCGGACATCTACACCTTCGGCCCCACCTTCCGGGCCGAGAACTCCAACACCTCCCGCCATGCCGCCGAATTCTGGATGATCGAGCCGGAGATGGCCTTCGCCGATCTCTCCGACGACGCCGACCTGGCGGAAGCGTTTTTGAAGAGGCTCTGCACCTACGCCCTCGACAGCTGCGACGAGGACATGCGGTTCTTCAACGCCCAGATCGACAAGGGGCTCATCGAAAGGATCGAGGGGGTCGCCACCGCGAACTTCGCCCGCATGACCTACACCGAGGCGATCGAGCGGCTCATGAAGGCGACCGTCTCCTTCCAGTTTCCGGTGGAGTGGGGACTCGATCTGCAGTCGGAACACGAGCGCTACCTGACCGAACAGGTGGTGGGGGGTCCCGTCTTCGTCACCGATTACCCCAAGGGGATCAAGGCCTTCTACATGCGGATGAACGACGACAACCGGACCGTGGCGGCCATGGACCTGCTGGTCCCGAAGGTTGGGGAGATCATAGGCGGGAGCCAGCGCGAGGAGCGGCTCGACCGGCTGACCGGGCGGATGGCGGAGAACGGTATCGATCCCGAAAGCCTCTCCTGGTACCTCGACACGAGGAGGTGGGGCTCCACTCCCCACGCCGGTTTCGGGCTCGGTTTCGAACGGCTCATCATGTACCTGACCGGCATGGAGAACATCCGGGACGTCATCCCCTTCCCGAGAACGCCTAAGCACGCGGAATTCTAAATCCTTCCGCGCGTTTCCTGGAGGGATTCAAAGGCAAGCCCCCTTGAGCGCTACGCGAAATAGCTGTTTCACCCGGCCATTTAGCGTAGCGCTTTTTTTACCCGCCTCACATCCCACCGCAATAGTTAATCATTTCCAAGATCACCATTGTCACATTGACCCTCCATCCGCTCCCCCCGGCAACTCCAGTCGTGGCCAACATCCGTATCATGTTAACGATATGGAGCCAGACCAAGGGATAGCGGCGGGGATAGCTCAGGGCAATATGCGAATTTATCGATACAGCAGCTGCGCCGGTGGCACGCATCGAGCAAACAGGATGTCCCAATCCCCCTTAGTCGCACCTCATCTTCAAGCAGTACTCGGTACCGGCATATCTGTACATTCCCCCCGGCTTCTCCGCTGGCGGGGCTGCAATTTATTGTATTTTCAGGCAGGGGCTCATGGACACGTTCAGGAACAATCGAGGCAGGGCGGATGCCGCCCTGACCGCACTCGCCGCCGATGGCTGCTTCAGCATGGCGTTCACCTACCACCTGCTGACGCGCCAGTCATCCGGGCTCACCCTGGTGGATTTTTTGGCGATGGCCTTCATCCTGTGCGTGCTGGGCACCGCCTGCTGGATCATCCACCACGACCACTGGCACCGCGAAGCCGGCCACAAGCTCAAGGTGAAGACCCTGCGGATCAGGGAGCTCGAGGCGGGCGCCGCCATCGAGTTCGACGGCAAGCAGTACCGGGTGGACGACGTCGACCGCAGCCGGGGCGAGATCAGGATCACGCGGGTCGGCCGCCCCGGAAACATCATCGTCCAGATCGAAGGACAAAGCTGAGATATGAATAAGGAAAGGCCCCGGACAGCCAAGCTGTTCGGGGCCTTTTTAGTATCTACTCCCTCGCCCCTAAAGGGGAGAGGGGCAGCAACCTCTATCCCCTCGCCCCTTTAGGGGAGAGGGGCAGGGGTGAGGGAGGTTTTATCGAAGGCGCGAGTTCCTACTCCTCTTCCTTCGGCCAGTAGCTCCCGCCGACCAGGACGGCGGTGATCTTACCTATCTTCACCTTGGTGGTCATCTTGACCGGAATCCGCAGGGCGTCGTCGGTGATCCAGACCGTCACGTCGCCGGTGCGGGCGAAGAACCCCTCCGACCTCAGAAGCGGCTTCACCACCAGGCACTTGAATTTCCCCAGCGGTGTCTTGATCTCCTCACGCTTCACGATCTGGACTTCGGTCTTCCAAAGTTTCTTGCAGTCGTAGATATCGATGAATATCGATTTCCCCACCGTGAGATCCATCCCCCGCACGGCATAGATGCAGGAGAGGCTGTCAAAGGTTCTCGCGCTGATGGGATCGACTTTCTCGGTCTTCTTCAGGAAGTCCTTGGTCTCGACTTTCAACTGCGGAATGTCGAAAACCGCCTCCTTGTTGGTGTGGAAGCGCCCCTCGTTGATCTTCTCCCGGTAGATCTTGGGAACCACCGGGTAGTCGGAGCCTCCCCCCTTCTTCAGTATCGCTTCGGCGCGGTCGTTGACCGGGAAGAAAGGGTTCAGCCACTTGGCCGACTTGGTGGTGGACACGATGTGGACTTCGTCCCCCTTGTAGTTCACTTCCTGTACGGCGGTGGCGGCGGAGAGACCGGTCCAGCTGACGTCGTAGACGAGCCGTTCCGGTGTCGGAGAAAGGGCGGAAGCCGACGACGCGGACAGAGGAAGCAGAAAGAGGGTGCAAATGGCCAGCAGAGCGAATGTTTTCATCCGTACAGATTAGCTAAACCGGCCGTTGCTTTTCAAGGGGAAAATTAAAGATCAGGCGCCGCCGCTCTTAGTAATCATGACGACCCCGACGGCGACCAGCACGGTACCGGCCCAGCGAAGGGGGCTCACCACCTCGTGGAGGAAATACTGGGAGAGGAAGGCGACCAGGATGTAGTTGAGCGCCTGCATGGGAAGGGCGACCGAAAGATCCTCCCAGGAGAGGACGGCGAGCCAGAGGAAGAAGAAGACGGCCAGCATGCAGGTGCCGAAGACGAGCTTCGGCGAGGTGAGCGCCTGCAGGGCCACGTTGAGGATACCCTTGAGGTTCATGGTGGAGATGTCACCCACCTCCTTCATGCCACGGGCCAGCAGCAGATCCCCGATGGTCCCGGCCGTGACGGCCAGCAGCATGACGACGACGGTTTTAAGCATAGTTTTTAACCTCTCCACGGTAGTTTCTAAGCCGGATGCCGAGTTGGGCGAGCTTGCCGGTCACCTTGCTGCTGGTGAGGGCGGCCAGTTCGTCGTCGTGGCGGTAGGTGGGCATCCAGCGGTCCAGCTCTGCGCAGGGGCGGCAGCCGGGATGGAAATAGATCTCGGTCAGTCCCTCCCCCACGCTGTTCAGGGCGTTCAGTAGGTACTCTTCCGTCATCCGCCCGGAATTGAGAAGCCCCTTCACCTCTCCGGCATAGCGGATGCCGAGCCGGTCGAGCTGGGGGCGGCAGCGTTTGGCGAGCGACGCGAAGATGAAAGCGTCGGCGCATTTTCCGACCATCCGCTGGCGGTCCACCGCGAGGTTGGCGGACAGGTTCTCGCGCGACAGGCGGAAGGTGGAGATCCCGTACTTGGGCATGAGCTCGCACAGGATGTCGAAGACCACCGGGTGCATGTGGATGTTGAGGTGCCCGTCCACGTGGGAGAGCTCGATGCCGGCCTCGCGGCACTTGAGGATCTGCCCCTCGATCTCCCGGTAGAGCTTCTTCCTGAGCGGCTTGAGGAAGTAGTAGCGCATGCCGGCAAAGACCGGGTCGTTTTCGAAGGCGCCGTTGGCATCGGCGAGGGCGGGAAGGCCCTGCGCGGCGGTTACCGCCCTCCCCTGCACCAGGGTGATATGGAGCCCCACCTGCAGCCCGGGGTTCTCCTTGGCAAGTAAGACGGCCTCTTCGAAGGCCATCCCCCCCGGCATGAGCGAGGTGGAGGTGAGGATCCCCTCCTGCCAGGCGCGGATGATCCCCTTGTTGGCCCCGCTGGAAAGCCCGAAGTCGTCGGCGTTTATGATCAGCTCTTTCATGCGCTCCGCCCCTACATCTTGAGCTCTTTGCGCTTCTTCATGTACTCGAAGTACTGCGCCCCTTCCTTGAGGAGCTTCTTCCTGGTCTCGGAATCGACGATCATCTTGAAGATGCTGCGGGCGATGTACTTGGGACGGAAGTAGAACTTCTTGTAGAACATCTCGACGGCGTCGAAGATCTCCTGGTTGGAGAGCCCCGGGTAGTTGATCACGCACTTTTGATGTCCGGTGGCATCGAGGAAGCTGTCCGAGGCGATCCACCCCTCTTTCTTGGCCAGGGCGTAGAACTCGGTGCCGGGGTAGGGAGAGGCCAGCGAGACCTGGATGGAATCGAGGTCGAGCTTGATCGCGTAGTCGATGGTCTCCTTGATGGTCTCCTTGGTCTCACCGGGGAGCCCCATGATGAAGGCGCCGTGGATGGTGATCCCGAGCTTCTTGCAGTTCTTGGTGAACTCGATGGCCTGGGCCTTGGTGACCCCCTTCTTGATGTTCTTGAGGATCTGCTCGTTGCCGGACTCGTAGCCGACGATCACGTGATGGAGACCGGCGTCCCGCATCTCCTTCAGCGTCTCGTAGTCGCAGTTGGCGCGGGCGTTGATGACCCAGGAGACGTTCAAGGGCTTGATCAGGCGGGCGACGGCGATGGCGTGCTTCTTGTCGGCCGAGAAGGTGTCGTCGTCGAAGGAGATGTCCTTCACCTGGGGGAGGTTCTCCTTGATCCAGCGGACCTCCTCGTAGACGTTCTCGGGGCTCCTGGTCCTCATCTTGTGGCCGGAATAGGTCTGGGGCCAGAGGCAGAAGACGCAGCGGGCCGGGCAGCCGCGGCTCGTGTAGATCGAGACGTAGGGATGCTTTATGTGCGGGATGATGTACTCCTCGATCGGGAGGTCCCGCTTGTAGATCTGGCTGGAGAACGGCAGGCTGTCCAGGTCGGTCAGGATGGGACGCTCCTTGGTGTGGGTCACCTGGCCGTTTTTCAGGAAGCTGATCCCTTCCACCTCTTCCCAGGGCTTCCCTTCGCAGAGCTCCTTCACCGCGTAGTCGAACTCGCCGCGGCAGACGATGTCGACCGCGCCGTCGGCGAAGCGAAGGCTCTCCTCGGGAAGGATGGTGACGTGGGGGCCGGTCAATACGGTCACCGTCGAGGGCTTGCCCGCCTTGATCTTGCGGGCGGTCTCCACGTCGATGGCAAGGGTCGGGGTGGAGGTGTACATCACCACCAGGTCGTAATCCTTGGCGATCTCCAGGCAGGCGGCGAGATCGAGCCTCTGCACCGGAGCGTCAACCACCCGCGATCCCGGGATCATGCCGGCCGGGTAGGTCAGCCAGGTGGGAAACCAGAAGGAGGTTACCTCACGGGATGCCTGGTAACGGGCGCCGGCGCCTCCGTCGAAATCCTCGAAGGTGGGTGGATTGAGAAACAGCGGTTTCATTCTATTTATCCCTCCAGGGGTTGGACTTAGCGGAAAAAACAATCCGTCACAATAGAGCCTGACGTTTTTTTTGTCAAGGCCAAAGCCCCGCTCTGTTTAGCGTTGCGGCCGACCGTTAGCGTCTGCTACAGTTGCCCTTCGCGCAGATACTCCCGCTCGCCTTAGCCGAGAGCGTACCCGAAGGGCGCCCCTTAAATCCCCTCGCCCCTTTAGGGGAGAGGGTGCCCGAAGGGCGGGTGAGGGCGATTTTCGAAACCCGCAGAAAGGATACCCCTGACCTTGCCGACCTCTACCACCCCCCTATGCCTCGGCCTCGTTGCCGCCATGCCCCAGGAGGTAGCCGCCCTGCGCGCCCGCATCCCCGCCCTTCGTAAGGAGCGCGCCGGAAGCCTCAACCTCTTTCGCGGCGACTTCGCCGGCGCCTCCATCGTCCTGGCGGAATCCGGCATGGGCCCCGCCCACGCTGAGGAAGCAACCGAGCAACTCATCCGGCTCGCCTCCCCTGCCGCGATCCTGAACTACGGTTTCGGTGGCGGTGTAGTCCCCGGTCTGAAAGTAGGGGACCTGGTCCTCGCCGAACGGGTGATGATGATAGGAAAGGAAGAAGCCACCGAAGGCCCCTCCCCTGCCCCCCGATTGACGCAAGTCGTGGCCGGTGCCTCGTCGCCGCAGGGGAAACCTTTCAAGACCGGGACCTTCCTGACCGCTGCCTCCATCATGAACAAGAAGGAAGTCGGAGCCGCCTACTGCTCCGGGATTGATAACCCGGTACTGGAGATGGAAACCGCCGCCGTTCTCCGTGCTGCCGCACGGGCCGGGGTGCCGGTCGTGGCGGTGAGGGGAATCAGCGACGCGGCCGAAGAAGAGCTGGGATTCTCCCTGGATGAATTCTGCGACGCGGATCTCAACCTGCGGATCCCGCGCGTGCTCGCCTGTGTCGCCAAGAAGCCGTGGATCATCCCGCAACTGTTGCGCCTTTCGGCCAACACCAACCGGGCCGGAAAGCTCCTTGCCGAAGGAGTCGAACGCGCACTGAAGGTGCTGGCAGAGGAGCTGTTGGAGAAGTAAGCCAGTCACCCGTCTATCGACAAAACCGATTTCCGCCATGCGCATAATTAATATTAACCATTAGACATTCCCCACCACCGTCTGTTAGAATCCGCCTTCATTGAATCCCCTACATCTCTCCCCGGAGTTTCCCATCTACGTCGCCGGCATAGACATAGGCTCGCGCAGCGTCGAGTTCGTGGTGATGAACGCGGACACCTTCGAGGTGACCGAGCGTTTTCGCGGCGCCACCTCCATTGATCTTGCCTCCCAGCTTGCGGAGATCCGCGCAAACTATCAATGGGACGCCATCGCTTCCACCGGGTACGGCCGCTTCCTTTCTCAGAAAGTGCTTGGTGGCGAGGCGGCCACCGAAATCAAGGCGTATGCGACCGCCGCCCATCATTTCCACCGCGAGATCGGGACCGTGATAGATCTCGGCGGCCAGGACACCAAGGTACTCTCCATCGACCGCAACAACGGTCAGCTCCTGAAATTCGAGATGAACGACAAGTGCTCGGCCGGGACGGGAAAGTTCTTCGAGATGATGGCGGCAACGCTGGGGCTCACCCTCGATGAGCTGGTGGCCGCTGCCTTGAGGGGTGAGCGCTCCTTCGAGATCAACAGCACCTGCACCGTGTTCGCCGAATCCGAGGTCATCTCCCTTTTGACCTCCGGGAAATCGGTGGAAGACATCGCCCGTGCCGTGCACGAGTCGCTGCTGGTGAAGCTCGTCTCCCTCCTCTCCAGGATCCTGACCGCCGACTCGACCTCCGTCCTCTTCGTAGGGGGAGGCGCCAGGAACAATACGCTGGTGAAGTTCCTGGCCGACGCCCTCGCCAAAGAGGTGATCGTCCCGGAGTATCCCGACTTTTTCGGCGCGTACGGCGCCGCCATGGTAGCGAAAAACAGCCTGATGCGGCTTCGATAAGGAGGATGTAATGGACAACCTGACCCCGCTTTTCAACGACGACTTCACCGATCTGCCCCTGAAGAGGGCCCTCGCCCAGGTGCTCAAGAGCCGCGAAGCCGGCGCGAAGGTCGTGGGGGCCTACTGCTCCTATGCGCCTGTTGAGCTCGTGTGGGCCATGGGGGGAGTCCCCGCCGTACTCTGCGCCTTCTCCAACGCCTCGATCCCCAAGGCGGAGGAGACCCTCCCGGTCAACCTCTGCCCGCTCATCAAGTCGAGCTACGGTTTCATCGAACTGAAGACCTGCCCCTTCTTCGAGGTCACCGACGCCGTCGTCGGGGAGACCACCTGCGACGGTAAAAAGAAGATGTTCGAGCTCATCGAAAAGAAGCGCCCGCTGCATGTCCTCGACCTTCCCCAGTGCCCGACCAGGGAGGGAGCCGTCGAGTACTGGCGCCACTCGATCAACGGGTTCAAGAAGTTCCTGGAGACGAGTTTCGATACCGTCATAGGCAACGACGCCCTCGAAGGCGCCATCCGGGACACCAACAGGAAAAATGCCCTGGTGGAGAAGATCCTGGCCTTCGGCAGCCAGCGCCCCGCGGTCATCACCTGGCAGGAGATGTACGACGTCACCACCTATGCCATGGTGTCCAACGGGGCAGAGACCGTCGCCAAACTGGAGGAGATCGTTGCCATCCTGACCGAGCGGCGCGAGAAGAGGCTCTTCACCTCGCCGGAGGGGGCCAAACGCGTACTGGTAACCGGATGTCCGGTGGGCGGGGACGTCTTGAAGGTGCTGAAACTGGTGGACGATGAAGGGGCCGCCATTATCGGCCTGGACAGCTGCACCGGGCTCAAGGCGTTCGCGGGAAGGATAGAGGAAGGAAGCGGGGACCCGCTCATGGCAATCGCCAAGCGCTACCTGAAAATCCCTTGCGCCTGCATGACGCCCAACACGGGGAGGATGGAGGTCCTCAAGGAGCAGGTCGATCTCCTCAAACCGGACCTCGTCATCGACCTGGTACTGCAGTCCTGCCACACTTACAACGTCGAGGCGGTGAAAGTAGAGTCCCTGGTCCGCAACGACCTGGGCACCAACTACCTCAAGATCGTCACCGATTTCTCCTCCCAGGACCTGGGCCAGCTCAAGACCCGCATCGGTGCCGCCTTGGAGATGTGCTAGCCGATTCCTTTCCGCTTGACTCCGCATCCTCCCCTGAAATACTTTCCATAGTATTCCAGGGGAGGAAATGGCGCTGATCCTTCGCCCGCCCCAGCCCCTCTTCCGAATTTTCCCCTCACCTCTCTTTGACCGGACGAAAATACCCTTCGCCACGCGACGGATGCTATACGGCGGGACGCGGATACCATTCGCTGGGCGACGGATGCCATCCGGCGAGACGCGGATACCTTTCGCCGCGCGACGGATGCCATCCGGCGGGACGCGGATACCATTCGCTGCGCGGCGGATGCCATCCGGCGAGACGCGGATACCTTTCGCCGTGCGGCGGATGCTATCCGGCGAGACGCGGATACCTTTTGCTGCGCGGCGGATGCTATCCGGCCAGACGCGGATACCATTCGCTGCGCGGCGGATGCTATCCGGCGAGACGCGGATACCCTTCGCTGCGCGGCGGATGCTATCCGGCGAGACGCGGATACCTTTCGCTGCGCGACGGATGCCATCCGGCGAGACGCGGATACCATTCGCTGCGCGGCGGATGCCATCCGGCGAAACCCGGATACCTTTCGTTGCGCAACTTGCCCGATGTTGGATAGGGAAGACCGGGACTACCTGAAGATTTAGTGACGGGTGCGAAAGAAAATGGAGAAGAGGCCGGCCCCCGGTAACCGGGGAACCGGCAGTCGATAACTGCGCTGGCGGAATGCTATGTAACGATGATCCCGACGGGGTCGCTCCAGGGTCCGGTCTCGTTGTGGCCAATACTCCTCCCCCTGAAGTAGTACCAATTTGCCCTGTCCAGATTGCTGATGACTGTACGGACCTTGGTGCAGTATGCGTGATCAGCGTACGATTCGTCCCCCTGCGGTTCCCCCTTGCAGAACTGCAGCTGGTAAGAACCGGCCACGGGATCTTTATCCCAGGACACGGTCACCTCTCCTTTACCCGGTCCATTCTTCACCCTGAGAACCAAGGCAATGGCGCTGATCATCCTGTTCAAGCTCCTCTTGAGCTTGTCCTTCATCTGGTACCCGTTGTTGTGGAGCCACGAGTCGTCTTTTGATTGCCGAGCCCTGAGCACCATGTAGTCGGCGTTGATCATGATGTCCTCGACTGCGGCCGCACGGGCCTCCTCCAGTTCCTTGGTGGTAGAGACCTTCAGGGCAGCAGCATTCTCCAATTCCTTCGCGATCCTCTGTTTGTGCTGCCTGAATTCGGGCGCCCCCGGAACCCAGCCATCTTTCTCGACGCTGATCTTGGGATGAGCATCCTGCAAGGTGGCGGTATCCTCCAGGTACAACATCAGGTCCATTGGGCTCATCTCCCTGTGGTTCATGACGAATCTGTCGGACGCGTTCATGTCGTGTCTCCCCCTTTATGCTTATGATCCGCGCGTGACACCAATGACGACGGTGCCGAAGCAGCAACGTTAGTTTATATTAATCAGCATTGGAGAGATGTCAAGGGGAAGGTGGGCATGGGGACGCAGTTAGAGACCTAGCAGTTGCGACAACGGCCGCTGGTGAGCGGCCTGCTCCGCCAGCGTGTTAAGTCTTTTGTGCAACAACATAAACATGCTTTTCCGGATACTGGTCCAACTCCAGGTGCATTACGGTCAGCCCGTTGTTTATCAGCGCCGTCAGATTGCCGTTAATACCGATCGAGCTGTAGTAGAACTCTTCCTCATGCCACCGGTCCGTATGCGCACCAGTCCCATTACCGAATGTGTAGATAAGGACGCCGTTATTTTTCAGCAACTTGCACAGTTTGTCTATTACATGATGGTGCATGTTCAAAGGCAGATGGAAGATGCTATCCCAGGCGATGATGAAATCGAATATTCTGTCAGTTTCCCACGTACAGATATCCTGCAGTAGAAAAGAAGCGTCTGGATTGTTTCTACGCGCCAGATTGATCATTTCTTCAGACACATCCAGGCCTGTTACAGTAAACCCCTTCTCCTCCAGTCTCCGAACAATTCTCCCACCTGTGCCGCAGCCGACATCAAGAGCCACCCCGCCCTCGGAGGCAAATTTGAGTGCCACATCAAGCTGTCTCATCCCATAACGGGAATCCTGATGCTGCTCGTGCCACCATTGGGCAATCTTGTCATATTTGCTGCCGAGTTCCTGGGGGTTCATATCGAGTTCCTTAACGCCTGTAGGGTGACCGGCGTAGGGCGGGGACGGCGTCCGGGGCGTACTTGATATTTGAGATTTGTACCGGCCTGTCTTGGCCCGCGGGCATACTTGGGGGGGGGACGACGCGGATTTCGACTTGGGCCGGCGTCTTGCGAACCAATTGCTTGAGAAACGGCAGGAGGGATCAGTCGAAGCTTTCGGAGAAGCGTGCGGAGATTTCGCCTTTGAGGTAGGCGTCGGCTTCTTCGGCGGTGCGGTAGCTCAGGATGCGCTCGACGACTTCGCGGGCGGCCTCCATGGTGCAGCGCCTGAGGATCTTCTTGACGCGGGAGATGGAGCCGGCATTCATGGAGAGCTCGTCAAACCCCATCCCCAGAAGGACCGGCAGGAATTCGGGCTCGCCGGCCATCTCGCCGCAGATGCAGGCCTCGATCCCGGCATGATGGGCGGCATCCACCACCCGCTTCAGGGAACGGAGCACGGCCGGGTGAAGCGGTTCGTACAGCGAGGAGAGATGCTCGTTGGTACGGTCGATGGCCAGGGTGTACTGGATGAGGTCGTTGGTACCCACGCTGAAGAAATCGACCTCGGCGGCCAAGAGGTCGGCGATCATCACCGCCGACGGGATCTCGATCATGATCCCGACCTTGATCTCCTCGTCGAAGGGATGCACGCCCCTGAGCTCCTTCTTGGCCTCCTCGAAGAGGGCCTTGGCCGCCCGCACCTCGGCGATGCCTGAGACCATCGGGAAGAAGAGGCGGACCTTGCCGTAGGCGCTCGCGCGCAGGATCGCCTTGAGCTGTGCCTTGAACGCCTGCGGGTTCCTGAGCGAAAGCCTGATGGCCCTGACACCCAAGGCGGGGTTCATCTCGTCGCAGACGTTGAGATCGTTCAGGAACTTGTCGCCCCCGATGTCGAGGGTCCTGATGGTGACCGGGTGGGGCGCCATCTGCTTGACGATGGCGGAGTAGGCCTGGAACTGCTCCTCCTCGGTGGGAAGGTGGTCGCGGTTTAAGAAGAGCATCTCGGTGCGGTAGAGGCCGACCCCTTCCCCTCCGTGCTTCTTGAGGGAGGCGACCTCCTCGACCAGCTCGATGTTCCCCTTGAGCCGCATCCGGTGGCCGTCCAGGGTGACGGCGGGGAGGTCCCGCAGCTTCAAAAGCTCGCGCTCGATGTACTCGTAGCGGTGCTTGCGGTTCAGGTAATCGCGGAACTGCTCGGCGGTAGGGTTGACGATGACGACGCCGGCGGTGCCGTCGATGATGACCCGGTCGCCGTCGGCCACCTCGGCGGTGATCCGCTCCGACCCCACCACGGCGGGGATCTCAAAGGCGCGGGCCAGGATGGTGGAATGGGAGGTCTTCCCGCCGAGCTCGGTCACGAAACCGATCACCTGGGACCTGTCGATCTGGAGGATGTCGGCCGGCGAGAGGTCGTGGGCGGCCACGATGACCCGGCCGTCACCGGCCCGGGTTATCGGCTCCTGCCGCTCCCCCAACATGGTCCTCAGTACCCGCTCGACCACCGTCTCGATGTCGTTGCCGCGCTCCCGGAGGTAGTCGTCCTCGACGGTGTTGAAGAACGACTTGACGCGGTTGAGCGTCCTCTTGAGAGCCCCCTCCGCGTTGATCCCGAGCTCTTGGATGTAGTGGGTGGTCTCGCCGACCAGCGTGTTGTCGTCCAAAAGGAGCAGGTGGGCGTCGATCACGCAGAGGTGCTCGGGGCCGTGGGTGGCGGCCAGCTGGTTCCTCAGGGTGGCGAGGTCGTGCTTCGCGCGCTCGATCGCCTTGGCGAGCCGGGCCAACTCCCCCGGGATCTCGTCGGCCCGCACCGGGTGCTCGGCCACCTGCACGCGGCGGCGGTCGGTGATCCGCACCCGGCCGATGGCGATGCCACCGGAGGCGCCGATCCCCTTCAGCTCTTTGGTATCACTCCTCTCCGAACCCATTGCGAATCAGTTCCCCGATGGTGGCGAAGGCCTCGGCATCGTCCGGACCCTCCACCTTGAGCACGACGGTACTCCCCTTCCCCGCCGCGAGCATCATGATCCCCATGATGCTCTTGCCGTTGACCTCCACCCCCTCCCGCTCGATGCGGATCTCGGAGGCGAAGCGGGTCGCGGTCTTCACCAGGAGCGCAGAGGCCCTGGCGTGGAGACCGAGCTTGTTGGGAATGACGAATTCACCTTCGATCATATATCTCTCTCCGGCGGGCGCGCCGCCTCGTATCACTTTTTAAGGTAGTCTCCGGCCACCAGGATGCCCTCCCGGCCGCTCTCCAAAAGCTTGACGGCCAGGTCGTGGACCTGGACACGGCTGCGGTCCTGGGTGAAGCGGATCAGCATGGGGAGATTCACGCCGGTCACCACCTCGACCTTCCCTTCCGCGAGGAAGGAGAGGCTCATGTTGGAGGGGGTCCCCCCGAACATGTCGGTCATTATGATGGCCCCGTCGCCGGAGACCCGGGCAACCGCCTCCTTGATGGAGTCCATGACGGTGGCTGCCGATGCCTGGGGGTCGATCCCCACCGCCTCGGCAAGCTCCAGCTTGCCCACGATCATCTCCGCGGCGGCCACCAACTCGTTGGCCACCCCGGCGTGCGCTACCACGACCAGTCCTATCATCTTCTATCCCTTCTCGATGTCCCTGTGGGTTATTTTGATGTTCACGTTTCTCTGCCTGAAGTACTGGTACAGCTCCTGGGCGATGGCCACCGAGCGGTGGCGCCCCCCCGTGCAGCCGATCGATACCGACAGGTACGACTTACCCTCCCGGCGGTAACCGGGAAGAAGAAATTCCAGCATGTTCCGGAAGCGCTCCAAAAAGACCACGGTCTCCTCGTGCCCCAGAACGAAGTCCCTCACCCCCTGGTCGAGCCCGGAAAAGGGTCTCAGCGCCGGGACGAAGTAGGGGTTGGGGAGAAAGCGGACGTCCATCACCAGGTCGCTCTCCAGGGGAAGGCCGTAGCGGTAGCCGAAGGACTGGAGGTTCACCTGCATCTCCATCCCCTTCTCGCTCCCCATCACCGTGGAGATCACCACCTCTTTAAGGCGGTGGACGTTCATCTCCGAGGTGTCGAAGATGTTGGTGGCGATCCTTCTCAAGCCCGCCAGCTGGTCGCGTTCGAAGCGGATCCCCTCGGGAACCGTCCCCCCCTCGAGGGCGGGGTGGCGCCTCCTCGTCTCGGAGAAGCGCCGGATCAGCACCTCGTCGGTCGCCTCGAAGAAGAAGATCTTCAGGGTATGGCCGGCCTTGGTGATGCTCTTGAAGACCTCGTCGTACCCCTTGATGAAGTCGCGGCTCCGGATGTCCATCACCATCGCCACGTCCTTCACGCTCTCGCGCGAGTTCTCCACCAGCTCGATGAAGGTGGAGGCGAGCGAGACCGGGAGGTTGTCGAGGCAGAAGAACCCCTCGTCCTCTAAGGCCCGGACGGCGGTGGACTTGCCGGACCCGGAGAGCCCGGTGATGATCACGATGCGCATGCTATTCGACCTCGTTGCCGAGCGGCCTGAACTCCATGCGGGCCAAAAGCTTCTCGTGGAACTCGCGGGCGGAGTGGTACCCCATCCCCTTCAAGAGGAAGTTCCTGGCCGCCACCTCGATGATCGAGGTGAGGTTTCTCCCCGGGCGGACCGGGATCTTCAGGTGGGGGAGGTCGACGCCTAAGATGGTCTTCACCTGGTCGTCGATCCCCAGACGCTCGTACTCCTGGTTGGCGTCCCATTCAACCAGCTCCAGCACCATGTCGATGATCTTCTTCTCGCGGATCGAGGAGACCCCGTAGAGGTCCTTGATGTTGATGATCCCGAGTCCCCGGATCTCCATATGGTGCTGGATGGATTCTCCGGCCTGCCCCACCAGGGCGGCCGGCATCTTCTTCTTGATGTGGACCACGTCGTCGGCCACCAGACGGTGCCCGCGGATCACCAGGTCGAGGGCGCACTCGCTCTTGCCTATGCCGCTTTTGCCCAACAGCAAAACGCCCACCCCGAGGACGTCCACCAGGACGCCGTGGATGTGCGTCGAAGGAAGCAGGCTCTCCTCGAGGAACTTGGTGATGAGCGAGATGAAGGTCGAGGACTGGTGATGGGTCACCAAAAGCGGGATCCCGGCCGCCTGGGCCGACTCCTTGATGAAGGAGGGGGGATCGAGACCCTTGGTGACGATGAAGCAGGCTATCGGGTAGGAGCAGAGCTTCTCGATATGGCGGCGCCCCAGCTCTTCGGGGACCTGCGAGAGATAGGAGATCTCGGTGTTGCCCAGCACCTGGACGCGGTCGGGATGGAGGTGTTCGGTGTAGCCGGTCAGCGCCAGCCCCGGTTTCTGGATGCGGGAGGAGAAGAGCCGGTTGCCCAACCCCGCCTCTCCCCCGATGAGCTGGAGATCCAGCCCGTAGGCCTTGTCTTCCAGGAGATCCTTGATGCTCAGGCTCATTATCGTCACTGCATAAGACCTTTCAGGGAGCCGGTGGTCCGGTGAGGGGAAAGGGGGCGCGCCCGGCGCGCCCCCCTTGCGTGAGTTAGGGATTCTCGGTGGCGATCACGCCGTAGTTGCCGTCTTTCCTGCGGTAGACGACGCTGATGGTCTCGGTGGCGGCCTCGGTGTAGACCAGGAAGTCCTTGTGGAGGAGCTCCATCTGCATGACGGCCTCTTCGACCGACATCGGCTTCATCGAGAAGCTCTTGGTCTTGATGATGACCGGTTCCTTGCTCTCGTCGATGCTCTTGGCTTCGACGATGGACTTCTGGACGTTGCGCTCACGGGCCTCGGAGGGCTTGTGGGCCTTGATCCGCTCCTTGAAACGGCGGAGCTGGCGCTCGATCTTGTCGGCGACCGCGTCGAGGGAGGCGTACATGTCGTTCGATTCTTCAGCGGCCTTGATGGTGATCCCCTTGGCCGTGATGGTGACTTCGGCCAGGTGGCGGATCTTTTCGACGGTAAGGAATACCTGGACGACGATCGGCTCGTCTATATATTTCTTAACCCTCTCCAGCTTTTCCTCGGCATACCCTTTCAGGGCGTCGCTGGGCTCCATGTGCCTGAATGTGGTGGTTATCTGCATACCTCGTACCTCCCTGTATTGTAATACACGCCGTGATCCCCGCGGATTCGGGGAGCGGCGTCAGAAATGCTTTTTGCGCTCCGAGGACGACCCGATCCGGAGCATCTCGCGGTACTTGGTAACGGTCCTTCTCGCAATGACGATGTTGTGGGTACTGAGGAGCTCGGCCAGGCGCTGGTCGCTGTAGGGGCGCTTGGGATCCTCCGCATCCACCAGTTCCTTGATCTTGCTCTTGACGCTTTCGGAGGCGATGAAATCACCCTCGCCGGTGGAGATGCCGGAGTTGAAGAAGTATTTCAGCTCGAAGAGACCCTGGGGGGTCTGCATGTACTTGTTGGTGGTGACGCGGCTGATGGTCGACTCGTGCATCCCGATGTCCTCGGCGATGTCTCTAAGGACCAGAGGCTTTAGGTACTCGATGCCGCGGTCCAGGAAGTCGCGCTGGAACTTGACCAGGGACTTGGCCACCTTGAAGATGGTGCGCTGGCGCTGCTGGATGCTCTTGATGAGCCAGATGGCGGAGCGCATCTTCTCGCCGATGTACTCCTCGGCCTGCTTGTCGACCGAGCGGCTGCTCTTGGCGTCGGGGGCGTAGAGCGGGTTGATCCTCAGGTTGGGCATCCCCTCGTCGTTCAGGACCACCACGTACTCGTCGCCCACCTTGTGGACGAAGATGTCGGCCGAGATGTACTGGACGTCGTCGGAGCCGAAGAGCCGCCCGGGCTTGGGATCGAGCTCCGCGATGATCCGGGAGGCGGCCAGGATGTCGTTCACGTCCACCCCGAGCACCTTGGCGGCCTGCTTGTAGCGCCGGGCCTCCAGGTCCTTCAGGTGGTCGCGCAAAAGCGCCTCCACCAGCGTCCCCCCCATCCCGAGGCTTTGCACCTGGAGGAGGAGGCATTCGCGGAGATCGCGGGAACCGACCCCTACCGGGTCGAACTCCTGGATCCTCTTGAGGACCGACTGGGCCAGGGGGACCAGCACGCTTTCGGCGAAGGCATCGGCCGCCTCCTGCAGCTTCTCCTCGGGGGCGTCGGCGGCAAGCCCCGACCACTCCAGCACCTCCTCGGTGAAGGGAGGGACCCGGACGCAGGCGGCGGCCACGTCCTCGAGGCTCGCGCGGAGGTAGCCGTCCTCGTCGATGTTGCCGATGATCTCGGCCCCCACCACGGTCTCCCGCTCGGTGAGCCGGGTCAGTGAGAGCTGCCAGATGAGATGGTCGAAGAGGGTGGATTTCTTGGTTAACAGGTTCTCGAAGGAGGGGCGGTCCTCGTCGTCGTAGTACTGCTCCCCGGAGGAGTAGTTGTAGCCGTCGATGTAGGAGTCCCAGTCGGTCTCGCGGGTCTCCTCGCCCGCCCTCACCTCCTGGAAGTCGTTGGCGGGGCTTTCGGGCTCCAGCTCCTTCTCTCTGATCTCCAGCTGTTCCGGCTCCCGGATCTCCTCCTGGTCCAAAACCTCGTCAAGTACGGGATTTTCCTCCAGCTCCTGGCGTACTACATCCTGGAGTTCCAGCCGGGAAAGTTGAAGGAGTTTGATGGCCTGCTGCAGCTGGGGGGTCATCACCAACTGCTGACTCAATTTCATCTGCTGGCGCATCTCTATGGCCATAAGTCCTCTTTGACTGCCGAATGGATCTGAATTTCAGGTGCGGGGGACCGGATCGCGAGCCCGGAAGGCCGCCGGAAGCCCTCTGACAGCTATTATAGCCCTGCCGGAGGCGCTTAGCGAGCCGGGTTAACTCTTAGAGACGGAACTTCTCCCCCAGGTAGATCTCGCGCGCCTTCTTGCTCTGCGAGATCTGCAGCGGGTCGCCGCATTCCAGCACTTCCCCCGCGCTCATGATGTAGGCCTTGTCGCAGACCCCCAAGGTCTCCCGGACGTTGTGGTCCGAGATCAGGACGCCGAGCCCCTTTTCCTTGAGCTCGGTGATGATGTTCTGGATGTCGATCACCGCGATGGGATCGATGCCGGCGAACGGCTCGTCCAACAGGATGAAGGCCGGGTTGGTGGCCAGCGCCCGGGCGATCTCCACCCGCCGCCTTTCGCCCCCGGAAAGCGCGTACCCCTTGCTGTTGGCGATGTGCTCGACCCGGAATTCCCCGAGGAGCTCCTCGACCCGCTCCCGTCTCCTCGTGGGGGAAAGGGGCATGGTCTCCAGAACCGCCATCAGGTTGTCGCGGACGGAGAGCTTGCGAAAGACCGAGGGCTCCTGCGGCAGGTAGCTGATGCCGCGCCGGGCCCGCAGGTACATCGGGAGCTGGGTGATTTCCTCCTCGTCGAAGAGGACCCGGCCGCTATCGGGGCGGGCGAGCCCGACCACCATGTAGAAGGTGGTGGTCTTGCCGGCGCCGTTGGGGCCCAGAAGCCCCACCACCTCGCCGGAGGAGACGTGGAGGTCGACGCCGTTCACCACCCGGCGCTTGTCGAAACCCTTGACGAGCCCTTCGGTCCGGAGCGTGCTACGGTTTTTTGCCGACATTCTGCTCCCCGGGGTGAATCACCACCTCCACCCTTCTCCCCTGCCCGCCGCGCGCCACGCTCCGCTGCTGGTCGAGGTAGTAGGTGATCTCGCTGCCGGTCACCACGTCGTTCCCCTGCACCACCTTGGGGGACTGGTCGAGCACGATGGTCCGCTCCTTGGGATGGTAGACGGCGTGGCCGCCGGTCGCCTGCCGGTTTCCCTGCAGCATCCGGACGTTGCCGTAGGCCTCCACCTTGGAGAGCTCCTTGCCGTCACCCGAGTAGGTGATCACCAGCCGGTCCGCGTAGAGGGTCATGTCGCCCTGGCGGGCCACCACCTTACCCTCGAAGACCGCGGTCTTTTTCTCATTATCGGCATTGAGGGTGTCGGACTTGATAGTCAGCGGCTCTTTTGTGGCCGCCGGCGCCGCCCAAAGATGCGAGGCCGTCAGCATCAGGACCACAACCATCAGGAAAAAGGATCGCATCATTTCCCCCTCCCCGGCCGGTAGACCGCCTTGACCTCGCTCAAAAGCCGCAGCTTGCGGCTTTGTGTCAGTAACTCCATTCCCACCCCTTCAAGTTCCAGCCCCTGGTCCACCAGCCGGACCCGGTCCTCGCTTTTGATGAGCGAGCGGGCGGCCACGTAGCTGACACTGGGGGCGAAGAACTCAAGTCCTTTGCTGCTGGTCCCGTGGACCTCTCCGGTGAGGGTGAGATCCCGGGTCGAGTTGTTGTAATCGGCGCGCTGGGCGGTGACCAGCAGTTCTCCGGTCCGCTCGTTGCCGGCGACCGCGAAACGCACCCCGGTGAGCGAGGTGGTGTCGGCCTTCTTGTTGTACTCGGCGCGGTCGGCGGTGAGATCCCACCGCTTCTTCCCTTCCTTGGTCTCGGTGTAGTGGACCTTCTGCAGGGAGATGTCGACCTGCACCGGGAGCTTGGCAACCTTGACGCCGGGGAGGTCGTTTGCGCGCAATTTGAAGAGAATGAAGGCGATCATGAAAAGGGTGGCCAAAACCGAGACCACCGCGACAAATCGCCTGATTTTATTGAGTTTATCCATATTTTTGCCGAAGTATACCATCATCAAAAAGGGGTGTAAAGTCTGTTCTTCCGAGGATGGCACGATTTGGCACAAAGATTGAAGAAGGGGCTCCCGCCCTCGTGCAGCTCCCCCCTCTCTCTCCAGGAGAGAAGACCTCCCTCACCCTAACCCTCTCCCGGAGGAAGAGGGTATTTTGGGCGGGGAGGGGATCGGTTCCGTGATGGCTAGGCGAGCTGGGAGAGGTACCACTCGTAGGTGCTCTTCAGCCCCTCCTCCAGTTCCACCTGGTGGCGCCAGCCGAGCTCGTGGATGCGCGAGACGTCGCAGAGCTTTCGGGGGGTGCCGTCCGGCTTGGATGCGTCGAAGCGGATATCGCCCCGGTAGCCGACCACCTCGCCGATCTTCAGCGCCAGCTCCTTGATGGTCAACTCGACGCCGGAGCCGATGTTGACCGGCTCGTTCCCCTCGTAGTTCTGCATGAGGAAGACCGAGGCCCGGGCGACGTCGTCCACGTGGACGAACTCGCGGTAGGGGGTGCCGCTCCCCCAGACCACCACCTCGGGCTCGCCGGCCACCTTCGCCTCGTGGAACTTCCGCAAAAGCGCGGGAAGGACGTGGGAGGTGGTCAGGTCGAAGTTGTCGTTGGGGCCGTAGAGGTTGGTCGGCATGGCGCTGATGAAGCGGGTGCCGTACTGCCGGTTGTAAGACTGGCACATCTTGATCCCGGCGATCTTGGCGATGGCGTACGGCTCGTTGGTCGGCTCCAGCGGCCCGGTCAGCAGGTACTCCTCCTTGATCGGCTGGGGCGCCATCTTCGGGTAGATGCAGGTGCTCCCCAAAAGGAGAAGCTTCCTTACCCCGTTCAGGTAGGCGCTGTGGACCACGTTGTTCTGGATCATCAGGTTGTCGTAGATGAAGTCGGCCGGGTAGCTGTTGTTGGCGACGATCCCTCCCACCTTGGCGGCGGCCACCAGCACGTAATCGGGGCGCTCGGCGGCGAAGAAGGCGGCGGTGGCGGCCTGATCGCGCAGGTCAAGCTCCTTGCTCGTCCTCACCACCAGGTTACCGTACCCCTGCCCCTCCAGTTCACGCACGATGGCGGAGCCTACCAGCCCCCGGTGCCCGGCAACGAAGATCTTTCCTCCCTTATCCATTGGCCCGCATCTCCCTTTCGGCAAGCGCCAGGTCGGCGTCGGTCATCATCTCCACCAGCCCCTGGAAGGTGGTTTTCGGCTCCCACTTGAGGAGCCGCTTGGCCTTGGCGGGATCGCCGAGCAGCAGGTCGACCTCGGCCGGACGGAAGTAGCGGGGATCGATCTCGATCACCACCTTGCCGGTCTTGATGTCGATCCCCTTCTCGTGCACCCCTTCACCCTGCCACTCGAGGTGCATCCCGAGGCGGCCGAAGACCAGCTCGGCGAACTCGCGGACACTGTGGGTCTCGCCGGTGGCGACCACGTAGTCGTCGGCGGTCTCCTGCTGGAGCATGAGCCACATCGCCTCGACGTAATCGCCGGCAAAGCCCCAGTCCCTCTTGGCGTCAAGGTTCCCGAGGTAGAGGCAATTCTGGAGCCCCAGTTTGATCCTGGCCGCCGCGCGGGTGATCTTCCTCGTCACGAAGGTCTCGCCGCGGCGGGGAGACTCGTGGTTGAAGAGGATCCCGTTGCAGGCGAAGAGGTCGTAGCTCTCCCGGTAGTTCAGCGTGATGTAGTAGGCGTAGGCCTTGGCGGCTGCGTACGGGGAGCGGGGATAGAAGGGGGTAGTTTCCTTCTGCGGAGTCTCCACCACCTTTCCGTACAGCTCCGAAGAGGAAGCCTGGTAGAAGCGGGGGGAAATGCCGGTTTCCCGGATACCCTCGAGGATCCTTACCGCGCCGAGGGCGTCGACCTCGCCGGTGTATTCGGGGACGTCGAAAGAGACCCTGACGTGGCTCTGGGCGCCGAGGTTGTAGATCTCGTCCGGGCGCACCTCGCGCAGGATGCGGTTGATGGAGCTTGCGTCGTTCAGGTCACCATAGTGGAGAAAGAGCTTGGTCCCCTCCTCGTGCGGGTCGCGGTAGATGTGGTCGATGCGTCCGGTGTTGAAGGAGGAGGAGCGGCGGATCATGCCGTGAACCTGGTATCCCTTGGAGAGAAGCAGTTCGGCGAGATAGGAGCCGTCCTGCCCGGTGATGCCGGTGATGAGTGCTTTTTTCATGGTGCCTCCGGTGGCGGTCGAAATTGGATCTAACGGCAAAGTATAGGTCGGCTAGGTCGGCTCGTAATTGGCAAGTATCTTGTCTATGATGCGGCTGGTGGAGCGTCCGTCGACGAACTGGACGAGTTCCACCCGTCCGCCGCCCGCCTCCACCACCTCGCGCCCCACCACTCCGTCAAGGGTGTAGTCGCCCCCCTTGACCAGGATGTCCGGGCGAAGCGCCTCGATGACGGTGAGCGGGGTGTCCTCGTCGAAGATCACCACGTAGTCGATGCAGTCCAGGGCGGCCAGGATGTGGGCCCGCTCCGACTGCTCGATGAGCGGGCGCTTCTCCCCTTTGAGGCGGCGGACCGAGGCGTCCGAGTTGAGCCCCACGACGAGGAGATCCCCCAGCGAGCGCGCCTTCTGCAGGTACTTGACGTGCCCCACGTGGAGAAGGTCGAAGCAGCCGTTGGTGAAGACCACTTTCTTCCCGCGCCCGCGCTCGGCGGTCACCAGGTGGGCCAGCACGTCGAGGTTCTTGATCTTGGTGTCGCTGTCCGTCTGGCCGTGACCGACCTCGGCGACGATCTCGGCCGGGGAGACGGTGGAGGTCCCGAGTTTGCCGACCGCGATGCCGGCCGCGACGTTGGCGACCCAGGAGGCGTCGCCCATGGAGAGGCCGCAGGCGAGCCCCAGCGAGAGGACCGAGATGACGGTGTCGCCGGCGCCGGTCACGTCGAAGACCTCGCGGGCGACGGTCGGGATGTGGACCGCTTCACCCTTGGCCGGGAAGAGCGACATCCCCGCCTCGCTGCGGGTGATCAGGAGCGCGTCGAGCTCCAGCTTCCCAAGGAGAACATCGGCTGCCTGTTCCAGGGTTCCCTGGTCGGTGATGGCGATGCCGGAGGCGATCTCGGCTTCCTTGCGGTTGGGGGTGAGGAGGGTCGCGCCGGTGTATTTCTGGTAGTCGCTCCCCTTGGGGTCGACCACCACCGGGATACCGAGCGTCCGGCCGGCCTGGCAGATCACCGAGAGGACCGCCGGGGTGAGCACCCCTTTCAGGTAGTCGGAGACCACGATGACGTCGAAGTTGGAGCAGCAGGAGAGGAGGTAGCCGGTCATGAGCGACTCGGCCTCCGGCCCCACCGCAGACTTGGTCTCGCGGTCGATGCGGACGATCTGCTGATGGGCGGCGATGACGCGGGTCTTCTTGCTGGTCTTTCTGGCGGGGTCTTCGAAGAGCCCCTCCAGCCCGATGTTCTTCTCCTCGAAGGCGCGGCGCAAAAGCGCCCCGTTTTCGTCGGCGCCGATCACCGAGCAGACCGATACGCTGCACCCGAGCGCGGCGAGGTTGTTAACCACGTTACCGGCGCCGCCAAGGCGAAGGTCCTCGCGGGTCACCTCCACCACCTGGACCGGGGCCTCGGGCGAGATCCGTTCCGCCTTCCCCCAGAGGTACTCGTCCAGCATCAGGTCGCCGATCACCAGCGCCCGTACCGAAGAAGCTTTGTCTAAAAAGGATTCGACTTCTCTTCTATCCATGAAAAAACCTCGAAAACAAGTACTTTACCCTCGCCCCTTCAGGGGAGAGGGTGGCCGGAGGCCGGGTGAGGGTGCTTTTTGTCGGCCGGACAACCTCCCTCACCCCTGCCCCTCTCCCCTAAAGGGGCGAGGGGATATGGACTTCGCACGCAACGTGACATTGTAACAGATCGCTGTGCCAACACTAACAACGTCTGTTACTTTTTTACTCTATCGAGAATCCCTGCGGCTAAAAGCGGAATCAGTATTTCGTGGTGGCCGGTGACAGTGTAGCCGCGGCTTTCTCCGGAGGTCGGACGCTTGACCACATTGGTGAGCGGCCGGTAGTGCTGCTGCATGTCGAAGTTGGCGGTGGTGAAGTGATCAACATGGTGCCCCAGGTTCTGCGCGATGGAGAGCGCCTTCAGGAATACCTCGGGAAGGAGCACGGCGCTCCCGATGTTCAGATACACGCCACCTTCGCCGAGCTCGGAGACGACCGAGGTGAAGATCCTGAAGTCGGTGTAGCTCGCCTCCCCGATGACGGCGCCGTCGGCGCTCGGGTGCTGATGGGTGATGTCGGTCCCGATCGCCACGTGGACGGTGACCGGGATCCCGTTCTTCACGCAGGTGGCCATCAGGCTCTGCTCGCGGTAGGGGAGCTCCCGCTCAAGGATCATCCTCCCGAGAGACTCGCCGTAGCCAAGCCCTTTCTCTACGCCGGCCTTGAGGGCTTCGTTGATCTCTTTCCCGGTCTCCTCGGCCATCCCGAAGTTCCCTGCATGGAGCACCGCCCCGACGTCCTCGCTGGTGGCACCGATCAGGGCGATCTCGAAGTCATGGATGGAGCCGGAGCCGTTCAGGGCCACCGCGGTCACCACGTCCGCCTCGATGAGCGCCTTCAGGACCGGCTGGAGCCCGCACTTGATGACGTGGCCACCCATGGCCATCACCACCGGCTTTCCCTTCTCGCGGGCAGCCACCACCGAGTCGATCACCTTGTTGAGCGACTGCGCGCCCAGCTGGTTCGGCATGGCGGCCAGGAGGTCGGAGACGGTCATCCCCCCCCGCACTTCCCCGGCGAAGTCATCCTGCACGTTCACCTTGTTGTTGCGGGTCGCGATCGGGTAGGTGGTGACCCCGGAAAAATCTAGCGGTGCGTATTTCATAAGTCAAATCCTTTCCTTATCAGCTGGACGATTAGGGATTACAACCCCATCCTCACCCTGTCCCACCCCTTGAAGGGGAGGAGTTATCCCCTCGCCCCTTTAGGGGAGAGGGTGGCCGAAGGCCGGGTGAGGGTGGTTTTCTCGGCCGAACAACCGCCCTCCCCCCTGTCCCCTTTTCGCAAATCACGCGTAGGTCGCGTTGAATGGCTTCACCGTGAAACGCGACGATCGATCTTGGCCACCGGCTGAAGATGTCGCGTTTCGTTCCTCAACGCGACCTACGACTCTCACCCTGTCCCCCCCCTGAAGGGGAGGAGTTATCCCCTCGCCCCTTTAGGGGAGAGGGTGGCCGAAGGCCGGGTGAGGGTGGTTTTTCTCGGCCGAACAAACTCCCTCACCCCTGCCCCTCTCCCCTAAAGGGGCGAGGGAATAGAGGAGCGGCTAGAGTCCCTCGTACGCCTTGTAGAGGTACTGCAGATACGCCTGGGTGTCCTTCAGGGAGTCGGCGTCCTGGGCGGCGCTCCGCCCCGGGTTGGTCCGCAGGATGACCTTCTTCGCCACGTGGTCGTAGACGGTCGTCTGCTCGGCGGTCCTCAGCGCGAAACCGGTGTGGAAGTTGTAATAGGCATAGTTCTGCCGGTTCTTGTTGAAGAGGTTGTTGCTCCAGCGGAACTGCTCGTACGGGAGCCCGAGCTGGGCCAAGAGCGTCGCCGCGATGTCCGACTGCGAGGCGGTCTTGGTGAAGCGGGTCCCGCGGTACTCCTTCTTCAGCACCTCCCCGTAGAGAAGGAGCGGGATCCGGTAACGCCCCGGCTCGTAGTTGTTCCGGTTGAGCGGCAGCGGATGCCCGTGGTCGGCCACGAACACGAAGAGGGTGTTGGCGTACCACGGCTCCTTCCTGGCCCGCTCGAAGAAGGCCCTGAGGCTCTGGTCCGAGTAATGGACGGCGTTCTTGAACTTCACCGCCTCGGTGTTGCCGGGGTAAACCGGCGCCATCGGGACCTCGAACGGCTCGTGGCTGCTCAGGGTGAAGAGCGCGCTGAAGAAGGGGGTCCTTTCGGTCTTCAAGTCGTCGATCACCCGGTTGAAGAGCACGCCGTCCTGCGCCCCCCACTTGGAATCCATGTCCTTCTTGTCGAAGGACTCCCTATCGACGATCTTCTCGAACCCGGAGTGGTGCAAGAGGGCGATCATGTCGTCGAAGCGGTCGTCACCGCCGTAATGGAACTGGGTCGCGTACCCCGCCTGCTTGAGGGAGCCCCCCAGGGTGGGAAGCCGCTCCATCTTCATCGGGTGGGAGAGGATGGTCCCGTCCGGGTTGGAGGGATACCCCTGCAACACGGCGGGGAAACCGAAGGAGCTCCGGTAACCGTTGGCGTAGAAGTCGGTGCAGAGAAGCCCGCCGGCGGCCAGCTCGTCGAAGAAGGGAGCGATCCCCTTCTCGGCCCCGAGCGCACCGATCAGGTCGGCGGTCCAGCTCTCCATGATGAACAGCACGATGTTCGGGCGCTTGGTGGTCAGCACCTCCTCGGTGTCGTTGGGGACTCCTTTGCCGAACAGGCGGTCCACCCGCTGCTGCGCCTCGGCGTCCGCGAGGTAGACGTAGTTGTTCCCCTTCTTCTTCAGGTAGTACTTGATGTCGTAGATGAGGTTCCAGCTGGCGTTCAGGGCCGCGTGGTTCGCGAAGGTGTTGCTCGAGAAGTAGACGAAGCTGGGGTTCATGGCCGCCACCCCGACGCTTCCGCGGATCCCCAGGAAGATTACCCCGGCAAAGAGGACGAAGAGGGGAAGCCGCACGAGCGACCGCTGCGGGGTCCGGTGGATGGGAAGCCCGGTGCAGAAGAGCCGGTACAAAAAGCCCCCGCACCACCCGAGGATCACCGCCGCCACAACGAGCAGGAAAACGGGCGACGACGCCGCGGAGGCGTAAGCCTCGCGGGGATGCTGGAGGTAGACGAGCGCCTGTGCGTTGAGTTTGGTCCCCCAGGACTGGTAGATCTGCAGGTCGGAGATGGTCACCACCGCCACCACGGCGCTCATCAGGTAGCTGTACCACTTGATGAATTTAGCCGCCCCCCGGAAGGGGAAGAGGGAGTTGGCGAACCAGGTGAGGTACGGAATGATGGAGAGGTAACCGGCGGCGGAGAGGTCCGCGTAGGCGCCGTAGGCGAGCGTGCCGGCCAGGGTCGAGGCACCGAGGCCGGCGGCCTTTGCTTCATGGTAGCCGAGGAAGGCCAGTCGGCAGATGAGGAAGTAGGTGAGCCAGAAAAGGAGGTACCTGAAAACGAAAGAAGGGAAATCCTTGACCGGCCCGGATTTCCCGGTTGCTGCCACTTTTGTACTGACGTGCGACATCTTGCTCCTTACCTAACCGGATTAGCCACTATTTCCTACTCGGCCAACGCTCCCTCCCCTTTCAAGGGGAGGGTCGGGGTGAGGATGGGGGAAGGAGCTGGTAAAGGCACCCCATCCTCATCCTGTCCTTCTCCTTGAAGGAGAAGGTACCTATTTGCTGCTAACACTGTTCAAATACACCTGAGTTTGCTTACTTCCCGTAGTACTCGCGGTACCACTTGACGAACTTGCCGACCCCCTCCTCGATGGAGGTGGACGGCTTGAAACCGACATCCCTCATGAGATCGTCGACATCGGCGTAGGTGGCCGGAACGTCCCCCGGCTGGATGGGGAGGAGGTTCTTCTGGGCCGTCTTGCCGAGGGCATTCTCGAGCACCTCGATGAAGCGCATGAGCTCCACCGGGGAGTTGTTGCCGATGTTGTAGATCCGGTAGGGGGCGTAGCTGGTCCCGGGGTCCGGGCTCTTCCCGCTCCAGGCCGGGTTGCCGGCCGGGATCCGTTCCATCACCCGCATCACCCCTTCGACGATGTCGTCGACGTAGGTGAAGTCGCGCTGCATCTTGCCGTTGTTGAAGACGTCGATGCTCTTTCCCTCCAGGATGGCCTTGGTGAAGAGGAAGAGCGCCATGTCGGGGCGGCCCCACGGTCCGTAGACGGTGAAGAACCTGAGACCGGTGGTCGGCAGCCCGTAGAGGCTCGAGTAGGTGTGGGCCATCAGCTCGTTGGCCTTCTTGGTGGCGGCGTAGAGCGAGACGGGATGGTCCACGTTGTGGTGCACCGAGAACGGCATCTCGGTGTTGGCGCCGTAGACCGAGCTGGAGGAGGCGTAGACCAGGTGCTTCACCTTGTTGTGACGGCACCCCTCCAGGATGTTGATGAAGCCGGTGATGTTACTCTCGGTGTAGGCGTGAGGGTTCACCAGCGAGTAGCGGACGCCGGCCTGGGCGGCGAGGTTCACCACCGTCTGGAACTGCTCCTTCGCGAAGAGATCCGCCATCGCCTCGCGGTCGGCGAGATCCATCTTCACGAAACGGAAGCCGGGAAGCGGGGTGAGCTGGGAGAGCCGCGCCTCCTTGAGCCTCACGTCATAGTAGTCGTTGATGTTGTCGAGGCCGACGACCTCCACACCCCGGCCCAGAAGCCGCTTCGACAGGTGAAATCCGATGAAACCGGCGGCGCCTGTTACCAGAACCTTTCCCATAGAACCCCCTCGTCAATAAAATAAGATCGAAACGTACCGACAAACGATAGCACAGCGAGAGTTTTTCCGCCTACTTTTTAAGACCGGCAATCACCTCGACAATCCGCGGGGCGGCCATGCCGTCCCCGTAGGGATTGTGGGCGAGGCTCATGGCGCGCCAGGCCTCCTCGTCATCCAGCAGAAGCGACGTCTCGGCCACGATCCGCTCGCGGTCGGTGCCGACCAGCTTCACGGTCCCCGCCTCCACCGCCTCCGGCCGCTCGGTGGTCTGCCGCATCACCAGCACCGGTTTCCCCAAAGACGGCGCCTCCTCCTGCACGCCACCGGAATCGGTGATGATCAGGTGGGCCCGGTTCATGAGGTAGACGAAGGGGAGGTAATCGACCGGCTCGATGAGATGGACGTTGGCAAGGGTGCCGCCGCCCAGGATGCGCCGCACCGGTTCCTGGACGTTCGGGTTGAGATGCACCGGGTAGAGGATCTCCACGTCCGGGTGGGTGGTGGCGAGCTCGGCCAGCGCCCGGCAGATCTCCTCGAAACCGGCGCCGAAGTTCTCCCGGCGATGCCCGGTGACCAGGACGAGCCTCTTTTCCGGGTCGAGGAAGCCGAAGGTCTCCTCGAATTCCCGGTTAAGGAGGGGATCGTTCTCGATCTTGTGGGAGACCGACAGGAGCGCATCGACCACCGTGTTGCCGGTCACGTAGATCGAGCTCTCGGCGATCCCTTCCCGCAGGAGGTTTCGGCGCGACGTCTCGGTAGGGGCGAAATGCAGATCCGCCACCGCCCCGGTCACCCGGCGGTTGATCTCCTCGGGGAAGGGGGCGAACTTGTCCTGGGTCCTAAGCCCGGCCTCCACGTGACCTACCGGGGTGCGGAAGTAGAAGGAGGCGATGGAGGCGGCCATGGTGGTGGAGGTGTCGCCGTGCACGAGGACCAGGTCGGGGCGCTCCTTCTCGAGCACCGGCTTCAACCCCTGGAGGACCCGGCAGGTGACGTCGAAGAGGTCCTGGCCCGGCTTCATGATGTCCAGGTCGTAGTCCGGCCTGATGTCGAAAAGCGAGAGCACCTGGTCGAGCATCTGGCGGTGCTGCGCGGTCACGCAGACCACGCTCCGGATGGTTTCGGGGTGCTTTTCCAACTCCTTGACGACGGGGGCCATCTTGATGGCCTCCGGGCGGGTGCCGAAGACGGAGAGAACGGTAATCATGACTGGCGCGCCCTCACCACGTACTGAAAGACCAGCGATTCCTTGATGCGGTTGAACATCATCACGTTCAACAGCTTGATGTTCCATCCGCCGTCAATCTTGCGGGAGATCGCCTCGACGGACATGCCGTTACCGGTGAAGAGCTCCTCGACCCCCGGCAGGGTGAAGAAACGGAGATGGGTCCGGTCGAGAATGCCGGCATTGCCGTAGCGCCACTGTCCTTTCATCAATCCCCGCACTATGCGGTGGAAGCCGACGTTCGGGAGACTCGCCACGATGCAGCCGCCCGGTGCCAGCAAGGCCTTGAGCTTGCCGACCATAGCCCACGGATCGACCAGGTGCTCGAGGACGTCAGCGCAGATGATGCAGTCGAACTGGCCGGGCCGAAAGGGGAGCTCCACCTGCTCGATGTTTCCCTCAACCACCTCGTCCAGCACCGTGCGGGCCTGGGTGGCGGCGTCGTGGAAGATCTCGATGCCGCAGACTTCCTGGACCCCGGTCTGCTTGAGGTGGGCACCCAGGGCTCCAGAGCCGCATCCGACGTCCAAGACCGAACGGCAGCCCGCCGGGATCATCTCCAGGATCTCCGGCCGCAGAAGCCCGTAGTAATCGTCCCTCATACACCCTCCGTCAGATCGACACGGCAGCCGGCGAGCTTCCGCTTGAGTGATTTCAACTGGTAATCGAAGCGAAGCCGCTTCAGGACCCCCCGCGGCCGCAGGAGCTCCGCCTTCTTGAGACGGTTTTCCACCCGGTAGAGGGTCGTTTGGTCCCCTCCCGCCGCCAGCCGCTGTAGAGCCTGCGCGATCAGCTCGAGGTGGCGGTCCCGCGGATGGGTGGTGCGGTAGCGCCGGATGCCGAACTTCCTCTCCAACAGCTTCCGGTTGGCCTTGAGAAGCTTCTTGGTGGTGTCCGGCATGGCGCTGAACGAACCGCTCCCTCGGTGGTAGATGAAGACGTTTTCGTTGAGGAGCAGGGAGAACCCCGCCCGGCGGACCCGCAGGCAGTAGTCGTCGTCCTCGTAGAAGCCGAGTCCGTAGGCCTCATCCAGCACCCCTACCCGCTCCACCACGTCACGCCGGGTGGCCACGCAGAAAAAGCAGAGTCTCTCCATGGGAACGGATTCGCTTCGTCCCGCCCCAACCCAAAGCGCGCCCTGGCCGAGGATCTCCCTGGGGGGAGCGCTCTCGACCCACACTTCCTGCTCGTTGCCGGTGGCGTTGGACACCGGGCCGACGAGCCCTACGGAGGGGTCCTCACGTAGCGGCCTGAGAAGCTCGGTCAGCCACCCCCGGCCCACCTGGGTGTCGTTGTTCAAAAGCACCAGGAACTCCCCGGTGGCCAGCTTCAGTCCGTCGTTGTTCCCGCCGGCGAACCCGCGGTTCTCGCGGTTGAGGATCGGCTTGAGGCGCGGCTCGCGGCCGGCCAGCTCCCGAAGGTAGGCAGGGGTGCCGTCCGAGGAGTTGTTGTCGACCACGATCACCTCGTAGTCGGGATAATCGGTGGAGGCGAAGACGCTCTCCAGGCACGGCGCGGTGGTCTCGGAGAGCGAGTTGTAACTCACCAGGATGATGCTGGCCCGCCCCGGAATCAGCGTCGTTTCAGCCACAGAGTTCTCCATGTGCGCCTTTTCTTGGGGACCAGATCGAGCTCCCGGTCCCAGTTCGATTGACGTATCACGCCGAGGTAGTCTTCCGCCAATACCGCCTCGGTCACTCCCAGGGCAACACTCTCCTCGTACTGCTCCTTGTAGTGGAACACCTTGAAAAGAGGTTCGATCGGAACGAGGCGGATGGGGGCATAGGCGAGGATCGCCTCGCCGTACCAGAGCATCTCGCCGGGGGACAGCCCGATCAGGTCGGCGAAACTGAGGTTCCGGGGTTCGGCGTAGTTATTCGCAAGCGACTCCCAGACCGCCGCCGAGCAGATGGTCGGGATCGGGCCGTAGTTGTAGTGGCGCCCCGGGCGATTGAAGAAGCTCTGGGCCTTCACCCGGTCCTTCACGTAGTGCTCCCTGATCTTCTTCATTCCCTTGCGGGCGGCGAATTCCAGGAGATCCTTCCCCTCGTGCATAACGGTGTACGGGGTGTCGGGGTCCAGCATGAAGTCGGCGATCCCGAAGTCACGGATAAAGTAGCAATCGGAGTCGAGCATCAGGTAGTTCTTGCAGAGCTTGAGCCGCCAGAACTCGGACTTGACGATCTGCTGCATCAGCCCCCCCGAAAGCTCCTCCATGAGCTTCACGGAGTGGCGCGGGTTGGCCGAGAGGATCTCCTCGTCTGCGATGAGCGTGACGGAAAGCCCCTCCAGCTTCTCCCTGAAGAGCGGCAGGTCGGCCTCAGGCGCCGAGATGTAGAAGGTGAGCCCCTCCCGGTTGAAGCGCGCCACGCTCTCGGCCAGCACGCGGGCGCGGAGGACGTCGTTTCGGTAGGACTTGCAGTAAAGGACGAAGGTATCCATCGCCGCTACCTCCCGATGACGCTTTCGCCGAGCGCCACGATCCTGTCCACCGCATCCTCCACCGTGAAGGCGTAGGCCTCCTCGCGGTCGGGAAGCTCGTTACGCTGCCAGCGGGCCACCGTCTCGGCGAGCGCCGCCGTCACCCCGTCCACGTCCTTGGCGTTCACCGCCTGCAGCCCCCGCTCGGCGAAGATCCGCTCCAGCTGCGGATTGCGCCAAACCAGGCCGAGGATCGGCCGCTTGGTCCAGAGGTACTCGAAGAATTTGGAGGGGATGTACTCCTCGCAAAACGGGTCGCTGCCGTGGAGAAGGAGGAGCAGGTCCGAGCGCCGCATCGCCTCCAGCACCTGCTGGCGGCCGCTCTTGCCGGTGACCGGGTCGGCCTCCAACCGGCCGTGCTCGACGATGACGCCGGGGAGCGGGAAGCGCTCCAGCGCCTTCCTGGAGATGGGATCGAGCCGGGAGCCGAATACGTCGATCTGGATCAAGTCGCGGTACTCGGGCCGGCGCTCGAACAGCTTGTGGAGCGCCTCGATCACGACCGCCATGTTGCGGGTCTCGGCCAGCGAGCCGAAATGGCCGATGTGGAGCTTCTCCCTTTTGGCGTACACGGTATCGCCGAAGTCCGGCTGCCCCACGCCGGGAATGATCATCACCCCCCGCTCGCCTAACTCAGGGTTACGCTCCTTGGCGCGGGCAAGCGCCCCCTCGGTGAACCACCAGGCCGCCGAGACATGCCGGCTGATGAGCCTCTCCAGCCAGGCGGCCCAGCGGTAGGCCATGCGGGAGCCGCGCCAGTCCCCGTGGATCATCGGGTCGTGGAGCTCCGCGATCCAGGGAATCCCGAACTTCCTGGCCAGGAGGTAACCGGCCAGGTGGGCCGAATTGGCGCCGCCGGTGGAATAGATCAGCTCCGGACGATGGGTCTTCAAAAGCTCGGCACCCTTGACGTAGGCCATCACGAACCAGGACCACTGGCTCTCGAGCTGGATGAAGGCCCGCTCCAGGATGAAGAAGGGGAGAATGCCGACGGCGACCAGCGACTTCACCACCTTGTAGGCCACCTGGTTCTTGAAGTGCTTCTTCAGGATGTGGCGCAGGTCGAACTTGAGCCCCGCCGGGGAGATGGCGGGGACCTGGTGATGCTCGACCACCTGGTCGCGCACGCCGGTCTGGGCGCTCACCACCACCGGGGTGATCCCGTGCCTGATCAGGAAGGGGATCTTGTCGGTGATGGTCAGACTGGCCGCCCTGCCGTCCATGTTGAAGGCGTGGGAAATCACCAGCCACGTGCGGCCGGTCGTTTTGTCTTTGCTGCTATCGGTCAAGAGTTACTCCTCGGGGGAAATGTTCGGGGCCGCGCCATCGGCAAATAACGGTTCCAGCAGCCGTACCGCCTCCAGCACCTCGTCGACGGTGACCGCGATCAGGCAGGGACTCTCCTTTTGCCCCGTGTCGTCGCAACCCGCCAGCCCGCACGGCACGCACGGCATATCCTTCTGCATCACGATGCAGTGGCCGCTCCCGGGCTCGGCCGGGGTCCCCCACCGCTGGTCGATCCCTCCCCGGTTGTCCCAGGGGAACCAGCGCTTGGTGAAGGTGGGGCCGTAGAGGGCGACCATGGGGACTCCGACGCTGGCCGCCAGGTGGCTGATAGCGGTGTCGAGCCCGAGGTAGAGCGAGGCCCGGGACAGGAGGAAGGTCAGCTGGCTTAAGTTGAGCTCCCCCTCGACGAGCATCGGCTTGGTCTTGCAGAGGGCGGCCAGGCGGACGAGCTCCTCCTTCTCGGCCGGACTCGGCGAGCAGCTCCAGACCGGGGTGAGGCCGTAGCGCTCGTGGACCGCATCGGAAAGCTCGGCAAAGCGCTCGGAGCGCCAGTACTTGTAGATCCAGCGTGCGAACGGATGCACCACGAAGAAACGCCCCGAGATCCCGCGCTCACCGAGAAGCTGGAGCACCTTGGCCTCGTCCTCGGCGCTCCAGCAGACCTTGACCTCCAGGCGGCTGGCCGCAATGCCCAGGGTCTCGGCGATGAGGGCACAGGTGCGCGCCGTGTGCGTCTCGGTCGGCAAAAGGAGCGCCCGTTCCAAAAGGAGCTTCTTCCAGAAGTCCTTGCCGGGGGCGTTGCCGTCATAGAAGCCGACCCGCATCCGTTTCCCCGCCAAGAGCACCGCCAGGTTCCCCCGGTCGGAGGCGTTCAGGTTGATGGCGAGGTCGTAACGGCGGAAGATCGTCCCGAGGTACCCGCCGCCGCGCTTTCCCTTCTCGCGGTAGAGCACCTTCCGGACCCGCGGGTCCCGCTCCAGGTACTCGCCGGTGCCGCGGTCCACCAGCAGGTCGATGGCGGCGTCGGGATAGGCTTCGTGCAAAAGCCCGATGAGCGGCGTGGTGAGGATCACGTCGCCGATCAGGCGGATGTTCACGATCAGTATGCTCTTGGGGGCCGGGGTCATCATGCGAGAAGCTCACGGGCGTGGGAGAGGACGTCCTCCTCCCTCAGCTCCCGGATGGAAAAGTCGTTCTTGTCCAGGCTCTCCTCCCGGACTACCGAGCTCGATTTCATGATCCGGCATTTGGCCCCGGGGTAGATCCGGTGGGCCGGGGTCGGTCCGAAGAGCACCACGCAGGGGACGTTGTTGGCCCAGGCGATGTGGGTCGGTCCGGTATCCCCGCCGATCACCAGGTCGGCCTGGCTGATGGCGGCCTTCAACTGGTTGATGGTGAGCTTCGGCAAGATGGAGACGTTCGGGGAGCGCTCGGCCAGCCAGCAGGCGGTCTCGTACTCCGTTTTACTCCCGTGGCAGACCAGCACGTTCTCCCCCAGCCGCTCCGCTACCACCGCGAACTTCTCCTTCGGGTAGTTGCGCGATTCCCAGGTGGAGCCGACCACCAGGATCACGTTCTTCTTCTCCTTTACGAAGAACTTCCGGGAGGCGTCCAGGTCCTCCTCGCCGTAGAAGAGAAAGGGCTCCTTCTCCGTCAATTCCCGCTCGTCGAAGATGATGTCGAGGGCCGAGGCGGCCAGCTTGGTGTAGCGAAGGACCGTGTTCATCTCCAGCGGGAGCGAAAAGGTCCGGTCGTAGCAGAAGGTCGCCAACGGCTCCTTGGCGACGTCGCGGGCGAAGCCGGCAGTCTTCTTGCCGATTCGGCGGGCGATCAGGGCCGACTTCAGCATCCCGTGGAGGTCGATCACCATGTCGAAAGGTCCACTGTCGGCGATCTGCCGGTATTCGCCCTTCAGCTTCTCCCACGAGAAGGAACGCTTGAGCCCCTTCAGCTCCACCTTCACCACCCGGTCGAGATCCTTCTGGTGGTCGAGGATGTCGGCGAACTTGCTGTCGGCGAACCAGGTGATGGAGGAGCCGGGAAGATGGCGCCGGATCACCTGGAGGCAGGCCATGCAGAAGATGATGTCTCCCAGCGAGGAGAGTCGAACAATGGCGATTCTCACCTCTCCCCCCCTTTCCCCTGGCCGCTTCGTCCGGCGCGGTTGAGCTCCCTGAGTTTCACGTACTTGGCGAAGGTGCTGGTGGCATTGGCCACCGAGACCACCAGCCCTTCCGCGCCATCGAGGAAGCCGAGCCTGACGAGGTAGGTCTTCACGAAGGCGGCGGTCGGCCGCACGGTCAGGTCGTACCAGGACGCCACCTTGCCCCGTTCGGCGAGCTGGCGGGCGGAGAGGTCCGTGTAGCGGTTCATCTTGACCATGAGGTCGGCCAGCCCGACGAAGGAGTAGTGCAAGAGGTGCCCGTTGAGGCGCCCGATGGGGCCATCTACCGCCACCGACTCGTGGACCATCTGCTCGCCGAAACGGGCCCTTTTCCGGTCGAAGAGGCGGGTGGTGCGGTCGGGATACCAGCCGCAGTGGCGGATCTCCTTGTCTCCCAGGAAGGTCCGCCGCGGCACCTGGTAGGCAGCGGCCAGCTCGGCCCCGGAGCCAAGGAGCTCCTCGATCTCGCGGCGCAGCTCGGCGGTCACCCGCTCGTCGCAGTCGACGTTCAAGACCCAGTCGTGGCCGGCAAGCTCCACCGCCGCCTGCTTCTGCGGTCCGAAGCCTCTCCACGGGATGTCGAAGACCCGGTCGGTATAGCGGCGGGCGATCTCCCTGGTCGCATCGCTGCTCCCGGAATCGACCACCACGATCTCGTCGGCGAAGGAGAGGCTCTCCAGGCACTGCGCGATCCGGTTTTCCTCGTTGCAGGCGATCAGGATCGCAGTGAACGGGCGGCGCTCGCTCATCCCCGCCCCCCGTTGCCGCCGCCGACCAACAGTTCGCGCAGGTGCCCCGCACTGTGCTCACGCTGCAGGGCGATGCCGGCCTGGTGCGCCCGCTCGTGGTAGCCGGGGTAATCGGCAAGGATGGTGTCCACCGCGTTAAGGAGCTCTTCCGGCGCAGGCTTCGCGATTGCCACCCCCGCCTGGAAGCGCTCCACCACCCGCGCCATCCAGGTCCCGGCCAGCGTCACCACCGGAGCGCCCATGGAAAGGGCGTCGAGGGTCACCCCGCTGATGCGGTCGGCGAAATCGACCGGGTTGTACGGCTGCAGGCAGATCGCGCCGCGGAAGGTGTCGAAGTAGGCTCCCTGCGAAAGTGTCTCGGGGGTGAGCCGCAGGCTCGGATAGGCGAGGCCGGACAGGCGCTCGAGGTCGCCCTTGGTCTCGTCGTCGTACTTGTCGTAGTGGGCCGCCGAAGTCTGCATGGAGACCGGGAGATCCCTCCCCCGCGCGCGCAGCAGGGCGACCAGGTCCACCACCCGCCCGAACCCCTTGTCGGAGCGGGCCGCGCCGGCAAACAGGAGGTGCCGGAAGGGAGCGGGCTGCGGCGCCTCACCCTTGCGCGGAGTAATCGGGTACGGGACCACGTGGCAGTGGCGGAAGCCGCACCCGGCGAAGACGTCGACCACGCTCCTGGTGGGGCCCATGATCACCAGCTCCGGATGCTTCACGGCCATTTTCCGGAAGAAGGCGAGCTTCGCCTCGTCGGCGCGCACCCAGTGGAAAAAGAGGAAGAGCCGTCCGGGGGGAATCGGTCCGCGGGCCGCCTTATCGACCAGCGCGAGATCGACGCGGCCGGCGGTGGCGATGAAGACACGGCTCCCTGTCCCCAAAAGCCGCCGCAGCAGGAAGAACTCCTGCACCCTGCGGACCCGCCGGAAGAAATGACGGCGAACGGTGACCCCGGCGCTTTCGGAGAGCTCGGCGCCGCGACCGCCCCAGACGGTGATCTCCGCCGAGGCCCCGGGGGCGTCCACGACGCTCTCGAGGAAACTCCGGCAGTGACCGGCTTCGCTCGACAGGGTCGGTTCGATGATATGGAGCGCGTTCGTTTTGTCAGGCAAGCAGTCTCTCCACCGCGGCCAAGATCGCCTCCACCTTGATGCTGTCGCGGCACTGGGCATCCTTGTCGCAGCTGGTCCTGAAACAGCGGGTGCAGTGCATCGGTGACTGGATGACCACGTGGTTGGCCCCCCGGGGACCGCTCGACTTGCCGTCGCTCGCCCGGTAGAAGGAGACCGTCGGGGTCCCGACCGCGGCCGCGAGGTGCACGGGGCCGGTGTCGCCGCCGACCACCAGGTCGACCTTTTTCATCAGGGCGGTGAGCCCCTTCAGGGTGTAGCGGTCGAGCACCCGGGCGCCGGGTCCGATGCCGGCCGCGATCCGGGTGACCGCCTCCCGCTCGGTTTCGTTTCCCCAGGGAAAGAGGATGGTGGAATCGGGGAAGGAGGAAAGGACCTCCTGGCCGAGGGTGATCCAGCTCTTCTCGCTCCAGAACTTGGTCTGCCAGGTGGTGCCGTACTGGAAGAGGAAGACCAGCCCGTCCGATAAAGTCGCCAGGAGCACCTCGGCGCGGTCGTCGTCCTCGGCGGAGGTCTCGATGCTCGAGGTGAGGGTCATGCTCCGGAAGTCTTTGGCGAAGGGGACGCTGACCAGCCGCAGGTACTTTTCGGTGACGTGGTAGTCCTGTCTCCTGAGCGGAATGCGGCGGGTGGTGAAGAGGGCGTTGGCCGACTCCTGCAGGTCTACTTTTTCGAAGCCGATCCGGTCCGGGCAGCCGGTGCACCAGGTGATGATGCCGCTCTTGAGGTTCCCCTGGATGTCGAAGACCAGGTCGTAGTTCCGCTCCCGCAGGACCCCCTTCAGCGCACCGATCTCGCGCCAGGTCTCGCGGGCGAACGGCTTCTTGCGCCAGGCCTTGGTCCGCACCACGTGGAGCTGGTCCAAAAGGGGATTTCCTTCCAGGATTTCCTTGAACTGCTCCTCAACCACCCAGTCGATCTCGATTCCTGAACTGGCCTGCTTCAGGTAGTCGAGCACCGGCAGTGAGTTGATTATGTCCCCCAAGGCGGACGCCTTGACTATCAGTACGCGCATATGAATATCGAAACCTGTTCTAGGTTCTAGGTTCTAGGTTCTAGGTTCTAGGTTCTACGTTCTACGTTATTCATCACCCCCTCGCCCCTTCAGGGGGTGGCCGAAGACTCTCAACTTTTATACCCTCGCCCCTTTAGGGGAGAGGGTGGCCGAAGGCCGGGTGAGGGCAGGTTTCACCGCTCGTTGCGCTCCGCCCGCTCCCGGACCCGCCGCGCCGCGGCGACCACATCCCCGGCGGTGACCGCCGTCATGCAGCGATGGTCGGTGGGACATTCCCGCAACAGGCACGGGGCACAGTCGGTATCCTTGCGAACCACCACGCTGTTGTCGGAGAAGGGATAGGTGGTCCGGTGATCGGTCGAGCCGAAGATCGCCACCAGGGGGACGTGAAAGGCCGCCGCGATGTGCATCGGTCCCGAGTCGTTACTGATGAAGAAGTTGCAGCGGGCGATCAGCGCCATCAGCTCCCGAAGGGTGGTGGTTCCCGCCACGTTCAGACATCTCCCGCCGAGATCCTTCTCGATGGCACCGGCTATCTCCGCCTCGGACGGTCCTCCCAGCACCAGGATCTTGGCGTTCCACTCCCTCGCCAGGGCGGCCGCGGCCGCGGCGAAGCGGTCGGGATACCAGCGCTTGGCGGAGCCGTAAGCGGCGCCGGGATTGACCCCGATCAGGAAGTCGCCGGGGGCGATGCCGGCCGCGGCAAGCCTCTTCGCCGCCGCTCCCTGCTCTTCCTCGCTGACGCAGAGGAGCTGCCGGTTGGCGCTCCCCACGATACCGAAATACTCCAGCATCCGGAGGTAATTCTCCGTGTGGTGCAGCTCGCTTCCCAGCGGCCGGTGGTCGTAGCCGTGGGTGAGGAGGAATCCCCTGCCGTCGCTCTTGTTCCCCATCCGCCGGGGGATCCTCGCCAGCCAGGTGATCAGCGCCGCGTCGAAGGCGCTCTGGAGGAGGATGGCCAGGTCGAAGCGGTGGCTGCGGAGCTCGGACGCCATCTTGAGCTTGCCGGCGAAACCCGCGTGGCGCCCCTTCTTGTCGTAGACGAGGACCTCGTCCACCCACTCGTGCGCCGAAAAGAGACCGGCCACCTGCGGGGTCGCCAGCACCGTTATCCGGGCCTTGGGAAAGCTCTCGCGGATGGCCAGCAGGGCCGGGGTGTTCATCACGGCGTCGCCGATCCAGTTGGTAACCCGGACCAGGACCCGTTCAATCTTTGCGTGCTCGAGGGATCTTCTCACGACCGCTCTTTTTCCGCCTCGCCCGGGAGCAGGACCGGGATCCCCTCACGCACGGCAAACCGCAGCGAACAGGCGGGGCAGCGGAGGTGATCGTCACCTTCGGTGAGGGCACCGTGACAGTTCGGGCAGGCAAGTATTTCTAGTAAGGCTTTGGAGATTGCCATTGTCGTTCCAGTTAATCAGCGGGGGCACTGGCTTGAGAGAGAAGCCTATTGACAGGAAACTCCCATGAAAATTGCCACAGTGGCCGGATTACACATATCAGCGCATTCTGCCACAGTTGCACCGCTTTATTAAAGCAGTTTTTTCACAGCCTGATCCAGCGGCGACCAATCGTCGCTCGTCAAATTGAGCTGTGCAACCAGCACGGGAGCCAGTGAGGCGGCATGGCCTGCCAGCTTGATAGCGTCCTTCTCGGTAGTGATGAGTACCGAGGAACGGGAGGCGTCTTTGAGCCTCTTGATGGCAGCCAGCTCCTCCTCGCCGTAGGAGGTGTGATCGGGGAAGGAAAGGGCGGCGATGAGCCGCACGCCGCGGGATTCCAAGAGGTCGAAGAAGGCGGCGGGATCGGCGATCCCGGAGAAGGCGGTTATCCGGTTACCCTTAAGCGAGTCGAAATCCACCCGCTCGCCCCCCTCCAGGGGAACCATGCCGGTGAGGGTGTGATTCGTCCAGATCTTCGGCCGGTCCGGGAAGAGGTCGGGGCGAAGCTCTCCGCAGCGGGTGTAGACCACCAGGTCCGCGCGGCGGCAGGCCCCCTTCCACTCCCTAAGGAAACCGGCGGGAAGGGTGTGGCCGTCGGCAAAGGGCCTGGCCGCGTCCACGAGGAGCAGGTTTAAGTCCCGCTTTAGCCGCAGATGCTGGAAACCGTCGTCCAGGATGAAGACGTCGGGGTTGAGCTCCTTCATGGCCAGCTGACCGGCCCGGTGGCGGTTGGAGCCGATCACCACCATCAGCCCCGGCACCTTCCTGGCCAACTGACACGGCTCGTCCCCCGCCTCTTCCGGTGTGGAGAGAATATTCTTTCCGTCGGAGACGATCCTGACCGTCCCCTCGGCCGTCCCGCCATATCCGCGGGAGAGCACCGCCACCCGCAGCCCCTTCCCGATGAGCATGGAGGCCAGGTGGGCGGTCATCGGGGTCTTGCCGGTTCCCCCCAGGGTGACGTTTCCGACCGAGATCACCGGGCGGGGAAGCCGGTAGGAGCGCAGAAGGCCGACCCGGTAAGCGAGGGCCCGCACGGAAAGGAGCGCCCCGTAGGGAACGGCGGCGAGCCGCAGGGCGCCCAGCAGCAGGCGGTCTTTGGTCCCCTGGCGCTGGCCGGAGACGAGTTCCTTGAAATAGACGGAGAGATCAGCCACGTGCCCTCCCTTGGGCGGCTTCGCCACTGGCCCGCTCGTTCAGGCAGCGGTCGACCGCCGCCAGGTGGCGCTCGGTGGCACCGGAGTTGTCCTGGAGAATCTTGAGGCCCTGGGCGCCGAGGGTCTCCCGGAGCCCGGCGTCCCTGGCGAGCTTCACCACCTGCTCGGAGAGCGCGTTTGCGTCGGCGACCTTGAGGGCGGCGCCGTAGGAAAGAAAGCCGGCGGCTATCTCGCGGAAGTTCTCCATGTGGGGACCGAACAGCACGGGAACGCCGCAGGAGGCCGGCTCCAGCGGGTTGTGGCCACCGGTCGGGACCAGGCTCCCCCCCATGTAGACCAGGTCCGAGACGGAGAAGATCTTCATCAACTCGCCGACCGTGTCGAGCAGGAGGATCTCGCCGGGACGGGCGACCGGCTCGCCGGAGACGAGGGCGCTGCGGAACCGGAAGGAGAGTCCCCGCTTGCGGATCAGTTCGGCCACCCCGGCTGCCCGCTCGGGATGCCGCGGAACCAGCACCAGGAAGTTATCCCCTCCCGCGGCTAAAAGCGCCTGGTAGGCGTCGAGGACCAACTCCTCCTCGCCCGGGTGCGTACTCGCACCGGTGAAGACGAAGGTGCCGGCGGGAATCCGGTATTCCGCCTTGAGCGCGGCCGACTGGGTGGCGGAGACTTCCCGCAGGGGGATCTCGTACTTGAGGTTACCGGCCACCGCCACCTTTTCGGCGGGAGCCCCGATGGCGATGATGCGGCTGGCGTCCTGGGCGGTCTGCATGCAGAGGTGGGAGAACTTGCGGAGGACGGGAGCGAAGAACCAGGAAAGGCGCTGGTAGCGTCCGAAGGAGCGGTCGGAGATGCGGCCGTTGGCGAGCACCACCGGGATCCCGAGGCGGGCGGCGTGGTGGTTGAAGTTCGGCCAGATCTCGGTCTCCATGATCACCACCACCCGGGGCTTGAGGCGCTCGAGCATGGTGGCGACCGCGAAGGGGTAGTCGAAGGGGAAGTAGATGCAGAGGTCGGGGACCCCGCTCTTGAGGGCGACGGAGCGGCCGGTCTCGGTGCCGTTGGAAAGGACCACCCGCTTGTCGGGGTAGCGGGCCTTGAGCGCCTTCAGGAGGGGAAGGACGGCGATGGTCTCCCCCACCGAAACCGCATGGACCAGGAGCACCTCGGCGCCCCGGACCCGCTCGAGGTCGGACGCGGGAATGAAGCCGAAGCGCTCGGCGAAGGCCATTCTCCTTCCGCGGCTGACCGAGCGGTAGGCGTGGTAAAGGGCGATGACCGGTAAGAGCAGCCAGAGGAGCAGGTTGTAGAAGAATCGGATCATCCGGTTGAACCCTTCATCATTTTCACCCCCTCAGGCCGTGCGCAACCTTCCCTCACCCCTGCCCCTTGTGAACTCATCCCCTCTCCCTCCGGGAGAGGGTGGCCGAAGGCCGGGTGAGGGTAGATTTAGGGAACTTCCCTCACCCCTGCCCCTCTCCCGGAGGGCGAGGGGAAACGGTTGGAGGGGAGGGTGCCCGAAGGGCCTGCCGCACTATACCCTCGCCCCTTTAGGGGAGAGGGTGCCCGAAGGGCGGGTGAGGGAGGTTTTGATTTCGCCCGCCCCTTTTGAAGACCTATCGAGGCGATGGTGCAACTAGTTACTCAGCCGTACCTTCCTCGGCCACCACCTCTGCCGTACCCGCCGCCACCGGCGCGACTTCCTCATCGATCCCCAAGAGGTGGTAGAGCGCGATCCCGGTCAGGTAGACGATCCCCCCCGCCCACAGGACGTCGCTGGGGAAATGCCCCCCCTGCGCCATGCGGGCAACCCCCATGAAGAGGCCGTACCCGATCCCTCCCGCCAGCGCCAGCCGAGCCTTGGCGGGCGAGCGGCGCCTGAGAAGGAAATAGGGAAACATCAGGTAGAAGGCCGCCGAGGAGTGCCCGGAGGGAAACGAGTGCCCGGTGCCGGATTCGCCCCGTTCCCAGACCTGGTGATAGGAAGCCATCTCTTTCCCGTTGAAGATCTGCAGCTGGGTCGGCCGCGGCCTTCCCCAATGATCCTTGAAGACCGTGTTGACCAGGAGCCCCGGACCGATGACCAGCAAGAGCACCACGAACAGCGCCCGCTTGCGGTAGACCGCCCACCGGGCCTTGATGTATCCGGCCAGGAAGACTGCCAGCGCCACCCCGCCGCAGATGTAGGCGGGGGAGACCCCGTGCCGGTACAGGAACCGCCAGGGGTTGAGGTCCCTCCCGATCCAGATCCCGTTCTGGTAGAAACTGCTCTCGATCCGGATGTCGAGGCCGGTCATCGCGATGAGGGCGGTGCCGATTACCAGCAACGCCACCGGCACCAAGAAATCCTGCAGTTTTTCCTTACTCACCTGCCGCCTCCCATCCCTGCGTCTGCGGCATCCGTTCAGGTGCCCTTTTCCATTTCTTGTGAATCCAGTACCACTGCGACGGATGCTCGACCACGTAGGCCGCGATGAAGCCGTGCAGAGCGCTGACGTCCTCGTAGGTCGCCAGCTCGGGATCGGGATTTTGCGAGGGGTGATACTCCGGGCCTATGGTGACGATGTGGGTGTCCCCCTCCCGGTGGATGAAGGCGGGGAGCATCGGCGTGCCGGCCTTGCGCCCGATCAGGGTGGCGATCCGTCCCGCCCAGGCAGGTCGGCCGAGGAACTCGATCAGTACCCCCTCTTCGGGAGTCACCGCCTGGTCGACCAGGAGCCCAACCACCCCCTGCTTCTTAAAGAGCGAGAACATCCCGCGGATGGCCCCCTCCTTGTAGATGACCCCGTTGCCGTAGGCCTTGCGGATCCTTTCCAGGACGGCGTTCAGGTGCCGGTTGTCCTGCCGCCTGGCCACCACCGACGCCTCGTGGTAACGGGTGCCGAAGGCGAGCGCGAAGAGCTCCCAGTTGCCGGAATGGGCGGTGATGAAGACCACCCCTTTCCCCTTCTTCATCGCCTCGTGATAGTGCTCGATCCCGCGAAACTCTACCGCATCGATCAGGTCGCGCCCGCGGCCGTGGTAGATCCGGCAGTCCTCTACCACGCTGCGGCCGAGGTTCTCGAAGGTCTCGCGGGCGATCTCCTCCGGGGTGCCACCCGCCCAGCCGGGCTGGCGCTCCAGGTAGGGGAGCGCCTTCTCGATGTTGTCGATGGCGATCTCGCGCCTTCTCTTGAGGATCCGGTAGAAGAACCTCCCGAGCCCGCGCCCGAACCCCATCGCGTACCGGTGCGGGATGCGCGAGACGGCCCAGGAGACGGAGAGAAACAGCGCGGTTTCCAGGTACCAGCGGATCTCTTTCACGACGCTTCCCCCACCGTGCTAGGCCCGGAATTGCATGCCGTGCAGCCTGCTGTAGAGGCCGTCGTTGTCCAGCAGGGACTGGTGGTCGCCGACCTCGGCAATGGTGCCGTTCTCCAGTACCACGATGCGGTCGGCGTGGGTGATGGTGGAGAGGCGGTGGGCGATCACGAAGGTGGTGCGGTTTTCCATCAGGTTGTTGAGGGCCGCCTGCACCATCTGCTCGCTCTCGGTGTCGAGCGCGCTGGTGGCCTCGTCGAGGATCAGGATGGGAGCGTCCTTGAGGATCGCGCGCGCGATGCAGATCCGCTGGCGCTGCCCGCCGGAGAGCCTCACCCCGCGGTCGCCGATCGAGGTCTGGTACCCCTCGGGAAGCTGCAAGATGAAGTCGTGGGCGAAGGCCGCGCGGGCGGCCTTTTCCACCGCCTCGTCGGTGGCGTGTTCGTTGCCGTAGCGGATGTTGTTGGCGATGGTGTCGTTGAAGAGGATGGTCTCCTGGTCCACCAGGGCCACCTCGTTCATGAGACTCTTCAGGGTCACCGTCCTGATGTCGTGCCCGTCCACCAGCACGGCTCCTTCGGTCGGATCGTAGAAGCGGGTGATGAGCGACACCAGGGTAGTCTTGCCCCCACCCGACGGCCCGACCAGCGCCACCACTTCACCCTTGTTCGCCTTGAGGTCGATGCCGCGCAGCACCCAGTCGTTCTCGTAGCGGAAGGAGAGGTTGCGGAACTCCACCTCGCCGCTCACCCGTCCAAGTTCGACCGCTCCGGGGGCGTCGGCGATGTCCGGGACCTCGTCGATGATCTCGAAGACACGCTCGGCGGCCCCGAGTGCGCGCTGCATGACGTTGAATGAGTTTATGAGGCTCTTGACCGGGCGGTAGACCAGGATCATCCCGGTCAGGAAGGAGAAGAACTCGGAGGCGGTCATCTCGCCGTGCATGACGCTGCTCCCGCCGACCCAGATGACGGCCGCCACCCCGAAGGAGGAGATGAACTCGGTCAACGGCCCGGAGGTCCCCTCGTACCTCATGCTCTTGCGCATGAAATGGTAGAACTCCCGATTGGCCTCCTTGAACTGGTCGAGCTTCCTGTCCTCCAGGCCGAAGGCCTTGATCACCTTGATGCCGGAGAAGGTCTCCTGCAGGATGGCGGCCAGATCCCCCATCTTCCCCTGCCCTTGCCGGGCCATGTTCTTCATGAGCTTGCCGAGACGGGAGGCGGGGTAGACGGTCAGCGGGAGGACCAGGAAGGTGATGAGGGCGAGCTTCCAGTTGCGGTAGAAGACGATGCCAAGCAGCGCCACCGCAGAGAAACCATCGCGGAAGAGGCCGGTGATGACGCTCCCGACCCCGTCCTGCATCAGGTTTACGTCGGTCATGACGCGCGACATGAGCGACCCGGTCGGGTGTCGATGGAAAAAGCCGATGCTCAGCCGGAGGTTCTTCCGGTAGATGTCGTTCCTGACATCCTGGACGGCAAGCTGGCCGGCGGTCCGGATAAAGTAGTCGTTGGTGAAACGGCAGATCCCGCGGATGGCGTACAGGATCACCACCCCGATGGGGAGGAGCACGAAGATGTGCCGGTCCTGACCGGAGAAGATCCTTTTGAGGACCGGCTCCACCAGGTAGGTGATGGCGCCGTCGATGCCGCCGACCCCGAGAGAGCCGATGGCGGCCAGGATGATCCGCCACAGGTACGGGCGGCAATATTCAACGAGACGAGAGAACTTCCCCATATATCCTTAGCTTCCTTGCGTGTTGTCCAACATGTTGAAGGCGACCCGGGCCAGCCGGTCCAGGGCGCCGCCGCTGCCGAGTTTCACCCTCACCTCGGCGAGTTCGCCGGCCATGGTCTCCGCATAGGCGCGGTCGTCCAGGATCCTCTCGATCTCCCCCACGATGACGGGAGGTTCCGCCTCGTGCTGGATCAGCTCCCGGACGATCCGTTTCCCGGAGATGATGTTGCATAGGCCAATGTGGTCCACCTTGATGACCCGTTTCCCGATCTCGTAACTCAACGGGGCCACCTTGTAGATCAGCACCATCGGTACCCCCACCAGGGCGAGCTCGAGAGTGACCGTGCCGGAGACCGCGATGGCGGCGTCGCAGGCGCTCATCACCTCGTGGTTCCTTCCGGAAACCACCGCCACCGGGAAGTCCACCGTTGCCAGGTAGGGGGCGAGGTCCTCGCTGCGCAAGGAGGAGGCGAGCGGGAGCACGAACTGGAGGTCGCGGCGGCGCGCCTTCAGGAGTGCGGCCGACTGGAGGACGGTTGGGAGGAGTTTCTTGATGACCGAGCGGCGGCTCCCCGGGAAGAGCCCGATGGTGGTGCGGCCGGGATCGAGCCCCAAGGCGCTCCGCGCTTCCCCCCGTTCCGACGCCGGCGCGACCATGTCCAGAAGCGGGTGCCCCACGAAGGAGACCGGGATGTTGGCCTTCTCGTAGAAGGGGACCTCGAAGGGGAAAAGGACGGCCATCATGTCGACCACCTTGCCGATCCCCTTGACCCGGCCGCTTCTCCAGGCCCAGACGGTGGGGCTGACGAAGTGGAGCACCTTGACGCCGGCGCGTTTGGCCACCTTGGCGAGCCGCAGGTTGAAATCGGGATAGTCGATGAAGACGACGAGCTTGGGGCGCTCGGCGAGGATCCTGCGTTCCAGGATCTTGAATCCCCTGACGATGGTGGGAAGGTGCCCGACCACTTCGACGAGCCCCATCACCGCCATGGTGTTGGCATCCACCAGGGTCTCCACCCCGGCGCGCCGCATGCCGTCCCCCCCCATGCCGACGAAGCGAAGCGAAGGGTCGAGAGCGCGCAGACGCTCCACCAGGATGGCGCCGTACATGTCGCCCGAAGCCTCACCGGCCACCACCATCACTGTCCGAGCAGTTTCCAAAAAAGCGTTACCTTTGCCCGCCGGGGGCTCATAAGAATAATCTAAAAAAGGAACCGGCGTGTTAAAGCAGATCGAGGCCAAGGCCGGGGCGGGAAGTTCCCGCCGCCGGACCTTAGCCTCATTGTCGTTGCCATGGGAAAGTCGCCACAGGTCCCCTCCCCTTCAAGGGGAGGGACAGGGTGAGGATGGGGTTCCCCAGCCAACCGCTACCGCCCGGGTATCCCCCGCTTGGCGTTCTCGATGAAGGAGATGAAGTTCACCACCTCCGGCAGCTGCGGGACCTCGTTCTTCATCCGCTCCACCGCCTCGTTGAGTTTCAGCCCCGAGAAGGTCAGGATGCGGTAGGCCTTCTTCAGCGCGGAGACCGTCTCCTCAGAGAAGCCCCGCCTTTTCAGGCCGATCAGGTTGAGGCCGCGCAGGGAGGTATCCCTCCCCTCGCCGGTCACGATGGTGTAGGGGGGGATGTCGTTACCGACCATGGCGCCGCCGCCGATCATGACGCTCTCCCCGACCGTGCAGAACTGGTGGATCGCGCAGAGCCCTCCCAGGATGGCGTAGTCCTGGACGGTGACGTGCCCGGCCAGGGTGGCCGAGTTGGCCATCACCACGTGGGAGCCGATGTGGCAGTCGTGGGCCACGTGGCAGTAGGCCATGAAGAGGTTGCCGTCCCCTACCGTGGTCTCGCCGTCGCCGGTGACCGTCCCCAGGTGCAGGGTGGCGAACTCCCGGATGGTGTTGCCGTTGCCGATCTTCAGGTAGGTCTCCTCCCCCTTGTACTTCAGGTCCTGGGGAACGGCACCCACCGAGGCCATCTGGAAGATGGTGTTGTTTTCGCCGATCTCGGTCCACCCTTCGATGACCGCGTGGGGGCCGACCTTGGTCCCTCTCCCGATCTTCACGTTGGGACCGATCACCGCGTAGGGGCCGATTTCGACGTCTTCGGCGATCTGGGCGCCCGGATACACGATTGCAGTGCTGTGGATCATACTGTTGTTCTCCCGCCAGGCCTACTTGTCGGCCAGGGTAGCCTTGAGCTCGGCCTCGGTGACCAGGGTGTCGCCCACGTAGGTCTTCCCGGCCACGCTCCAGATACCGCGCTTGTTAAAGATGGTCTCGACCTCGATCCTGAGGGTGTCGCCCGGCTTGACCGGCTTTCTGAAACGGGCGTTGTCGATGGCCATGAAGTAGCTCACCTTCTCGTTGGCACCGTCGCCCGAGGCGAGGTAGGCCATGATGGCGGCCACCTGGGCCATGGCCTCGATGATCAGCACCCCCGGCATGACCGGGTGCCCCGGGAAGTGTCCCTGGAAAAAGGGCTCGTTCATGGTGACGTTCTTGATCGCCACACACCGCTTCCCAGCCTCCAGTTCGAGGACCTTGTCCACCATCAGGAACGGGTAACGGTGCGGCAGGATCTCCATTATTTGGACTGTATCGAGCATGCCGACTCCTAGATGTAGTTTCGCGCCTGCGACCGTCGGGTCCGGCGCGCTATCAATGAATTGAAGGTTGGCCCGGAAAGGCTACTCCTCCCCCTCCGCCGGGGCGCTCCCCGTGAGGGCCGCCACCATCTTCTCCAGTTCGGCGATCCGCTCCTCCAGCTGGTTGACCGTCTTCCTGAACTCGGGGAGCTTCGGCACCAGGCCGGAGACCCGCAGCCACTCGCGGTGCGGGATGGCCGGGATGCCGCTCATGATCTGGCCGGCATCGATGGAGTTGTGGACCCCCGACTTGGCGGCGATCATGGCGTTGTCGCCGATCCTGATATGGCCGGCCACCCCGACCTGCCCACCCATGGTGACGTGGTTCCCCACCTTGGTGCTCCCGGAGATGCCGACCTGGGAGACGATCATGCAGTTCTCACCGATGATGCAGTTGTGGCCGATCTGCACGAGGTTGTCGATCTTGGTCCCCTTGCCGATGCGGGTCACCTCGAGGGCGGCCCGGTCGATCACCGTGTTGGAGCCGATCTCGACGTCGTCCTCGATGACCACGATGCCGATCTGGGGGATCTTGTACCAGGAGTCGCCGTCGGGGGCGTAGCCGAAGCCGTCGCTCCCGATCACCGTCCCGTCGTGGATGATGACGCGGTTTCCGATCCGGCAGCGCTCGCGCACGCTCACGTTGGCCCGGATGGTGACGTCGTTTCCGACGGTAACCCCGGGGTAGAGCACCACGCCGGGATAGAGGGTGACCCGGTCGCCGAGGGTGACCCCGGGAGCGACGCAGGCGCCCGGATAGATGGTCACCCCCTCACCCATCTTGACCCCGTCCGCCACGAAGGCGCCGGGAAGGACCCCGAGGGGCGCGGCCGGAGCCGTGTAGAAGAGGGTGAGGAGCTTGGCGAAGGCTAAGTACGGGTTGGGATGGAAGATGGCGTGGTGGCCGTGGGCGTTCCCCCCCACCGGGAGGAGCACTGCCGAGGCCTTGGTGGTGGCCACCTTGGCGGCGTACTTCGGATTGGCCAGGAAGGTCAGCTGCCCCTCCCCGGCGTCGTCCAAGGTCGCCAGCCCGCCGATCTGGGTCTCGGGGTCGCCGGAAACGGTCCCCCCGAGGTACTGGGCGATCTCTGCGAGAGACTTTTTCATGCTACTTCTTTCTGGAGGCGTTGAAGGCCTTCAACACTTCGTCGGTGAGGTCGGCGGAGGGATCGAGGTAGATGATGGTCTCGCTCCTGACCAGGATGGCGGTATAGCCGCGGGAGCGGCCGTACTCCTGGGCCACCTTGACGATCTCGTCCACGATCTTGCTGGTGTACTCGTCGTTTTTCCCCTGGAGGTCCTCCTGGGCGTCCTTCAGGAAGCGCTGGTACTCCTTGAGGCGCTGCTGGTAGTCGCGCTCCTTGGCGCTTCTGGCGGACTCGTTGAGGACGATCCCCTGGCTCTCCAGCTCTCCCTTGAGCTTCTTGAGATCGGCCTCCTTGGCGGTCTTGTCGGCCTCGTACTTGGCAGCCTTCTGGCTAAGCTGCTCCTTGGCCTCCTTCCCCGCGTCCGACATCAGAAGGACCTTCTGGATGTCGACGGTCCCGATCTTGGAACCATCGGCAGCCAGGGAGGTGAGGGGAAGTGCGAGTAACAGCAGTAATGCGAAAATCAGATGTTTCATGACCTGCTCCTTGCTGGGGTATTAGAACATAGTTCCGATGGAAAATTCCAGCTTTCCGCTGGCACTGTCGATTCCGGGACGCGGGTTGATCGGGATGCCGTACTCGAGCCGCAAAGGGCCGATCGGGGAGAACCAGCGAACCCCCGCACCGTAGCTGGTGAGGACTTTGCTGAAGGTGTCCTTGATGGTGTCCTTCGAGTTGCCGGCATCGAAGAAGACGACCGCCTTGAGGCCGGCCTCCTTGAGGAGCGGGAAGGTCCACTCCAGGTTCGCCACCGCCTCGACGTTGCCCCCCAGGTAGACGAAGTCCTGGCCGGTGGTTCCCACCCCGAGTCCGTCCGTGAGGGAAACCGCGGTCACCTGCCTGGTCGTGCAGACCGTGCGGGAGGCAAAGCCGCGCAGGGAGTTGATCCCGCCCAGGTAGAACTTCTCGTCGATCGGCACGTCCTTGGAGGTGTAGGTCTGGATGTAGCCGAGCGACGCCCTCACCGAGGCCACCGTCGACCACCCCGTCGGCATGAAGAGGGTGTGGTCGGTGATGTAGCGGATGAAGTGGTTGGTCCCCCCGATACCGGCGAACTCCACGGAGAGGGAGTCCATCATCCCCGAGGAGGGATCGATGCGGTAGTCGGTGGTGTTGCGGTTGAGGCTCGCCGTGATGGAGCTCGTGGTGGTATGGGTGTCCGGCGGGAGCACCGAGCCGGAGTGGATACTCTCCAAAAGCGCCTGGGACTCGTCCAGGATCTCCTTCTCCTCGTACTTGTAGATCCAGAAAGTCCCCAGGTTGTCGGAGATCGGGTAGCCGGCCTTGATGTCGCCGCCGGTGGCCCTCCTCGTGTAGTCGACGTACTGGCGCTCGTTGCGGTAGACGTCGGCACCCACGTTCCACTTGCTGTCCAGGAAGTACGGGTCGGTCAGGCCGAGGTTGTAGGTCTTGGACTTGGAACCGAAGGCCACCGAGGCGGTCGCCTTGAGCCCTAAGCCGAGCCAGTTGGCCTGCTGTACGGAGCCCTGGCCGATGACGCCGTCGAGCGAGCTGTAGCCGGCGCCCACGCTGAAGGTACCGGTCGGCTTTTCCTTCACATCCACGTTGATGTCGAGCCTGTCGGGGGCGGAACCCTTGGCGGTGACCAGGTTGGCCTCCTCGAAGTAGCCGGTGTTCATCAGGTTCTGCTTGCTCCGCTTGAGGCCGGTGGAGCTGTAAAGCTCGCCCTCGTCGACCCTCATCTCGCGGCGGATCACCTTGTCGCGGGTCTTGGTGTTCCCGGCGATGTTCACGTGGTCGATGTGGACGAGGTGCCCCTTCTCCATGTCGAAGGTGATGTCCATGGTCTTCGTGTCGGGATGGACGCTCGTGAGCGGGGAGGCGTTTGCGAAGGCGTACCCCTTGTCGGCGTAGAAGTCGGTCAGGGCGATGACGTCGTTTCGCAGGCCGCTCCGGCTGAAGATCTCGCCGCTTTTCTCCTTGAGCTTCTTCATCAGCTGGTCGGAGCTCTCCAGGAGCTCGCCCTTCACGCCCAGGGTGCCGATCTTGTACTGCTCCCCCTCGGTGATGCCGATGAAGACCTTGAGCCCCTTCTTGTCAGGCAGGAGCTCGACTCTGGGCTCCCCCACCTTGACGTTGATGTAGCCGTTGTTCATGTAGAGGTCGGCGATCAGCGCCTGGTCGTTTTTGAGCACCTCTTCCTTGTAGGTACCGGCCCCGGTCAGCCAGGAGAGCCACCACTTCTCGCCGGTCTCCATGGTCTTCTTGAGCTTGCGGTCGGTGAAGGCATGGTTGCCGTCGAAGACGATCTGCTGGATGAGGACCTTCTCCCCCTCCTTGATCTTTACCACCACGTCGAGCTCGGTGTCGGAGCGCTTGGTGGTGGTGATGTCCACCTCGGCGAGGTAGTACCCTTCGTCGGTGTAGAGCTTCTTCACCTTCTTGACGCTCTTTTGGAGCTCCTTGTAGGAGTAGATCGCGTTCGGCTTGATCTCGAGGGCGCCCTTTACCTTGTCGACGCTCAGCTCCTTGGCCCCCTCGACCTTGATGTCGCGGACGATCGGCTTTTCCTGGACCAGGTACTCGAGCGTCAGCCCGCCCGGTACGGTCTCCACCTGGGCGGTGACGTCGCGGAAGTAGCCGAGCTTGTAGATGGCCCGCACGTCGGCGTCCACCTTGTCGCGGTCGAGCTGGTCGCCGGCCTGGACCCGCACCGCCTGCATGATGGCGGGGATCTCGATCCGGCGGTTGCCCTTGATCTTCACCGACTTGATGAGGGCGCTTTCCGCCGCCAGTTCCGTGGCCGGCGCGCTTGAGGGGGCGGCCGGAGCCGGGGCCTTGTCGGCCGGGGCCTGGTTGGAGGCGGGAGTGGCAGGCACGGAGGAACCGGCGGCCTGGGCGGCGGACGACTTCTCCGCCTCGGCCCACGAGGTGGCCGAAGAGGCCAGCACGGTTACGGCGAGCATGGCTGAAGAGATTATACGGAGCAAAGTTCCCCCAGAAAAACCAAACGTTGCAATGGCAAAAAAACTACTCGCGCCGCAGCAGGATTGCCGTCAGCGCTCCTCGACGATCCGCCCGTCCACCAGCCGGATGATCCGCTGCATCCCGGCGGCCAGCTGCTCGTTGTGGGTCACGATCACCAGGGAGATCCCGGTGCTCTGCTGGATCGAATAGAGGAGCGTGTGGACCTCCTCGCTGGTCTTCATGTCCAGGTTGCCGGTGGGCTCGTCGGCCAAAAGCAGGCGCGGCGAGCGGACCAGGGCGCGGGCGATGGCCACCCGCTGCTGCTCGCCGCCGGAGAGCTCGCCGGGACGGTGGGTGATCCGGTGGGAGAGCCCCACCTCCCCCAAGAGCTCCTTGGCCCTCGGCTCGGCCGCGGCACGCTTCTCGCCGCCGATCAGCATCGGCATCATGACGTTCTCGAGCGCCGTGAATTCCGGCAGCAGGTGGTGAAACTGGAAAACGAAACCGATGGAGCGGTTTCTGAAGGCGGCCAGCGGCTGGTCGGAGAGGTTGAAGATCTCCTGGCCGTCGAAGGTGACCTTCCCGGAGGTCGGCCGGTCGATGGTCCCCATCACGTGGAGAAGGGTGCTCTTGCCGGCCCCCGAAGGCCCGACCAGGGCGATGGTGTCGCCCCCCTTCACGTCGAGATCGATCCCCTTGAGGACCTCGACCTTGGCCCCGTTGCCGTAGGACTTGTAGAGGTCCCTGACCTCGAGGAGGTTACTCATAGCGCAGCGCCTCCGCCGGGGCCATCCGCGAGGCGGCCCACGAAGGGTAGAGGGTGGCGACGAACGAGATGACGATCGCGGTCACGCTGATCAAAAGGACGTCGGAAGGGATGACCTTGGACGGGAAGTGGTCCAGGTAGTAGATGTCCTTGCTGAAGAGCTCGAAGCCGGTCACCTTCTGGATGACCGTGACGATCGGCTCCAGGTTGAGCGCCACCAAAAGCCCCCCGAGCACGCCGATCGCCGTTCCCAACACCCCGATGATGACCCCCTCGAAGATGAAGATCCTCATGATGCTGCGGCTGGTCGCCCCCATCGACTTGAGGATGGCGATGTCGCGGGTCTTCTCCATGACCACCATGAAGAGCGTGGAGGCGATCCCGAAGGCGGCCACCAGCACGATCAGGGTGAGGATGATGAACATGACGCTCTTCTCGGTCTTGAGCGCGAAGAGGATGTTCTTGTTCATCTGCATCCAGTCCCGGGCGTGGTAGGGGGGGCCGAGCTCCTGGTCGATCCTGGCGGAGAGCTGGCCGGTCTTGTAGACGTCGCGCACCCTGAGCTGGATGCCGGTCACCACGTCCCCTATCCCCAGAAACTGCTGCGCCTCGCCGAGCGAGACGTAGGCCAGGGTGGAGTCGTACTCGAACATACCGGTGTTGAAGATCCCGACCACCTTGAAGCGGCGCATCTTGGGCATCATCCCGAGCGGCGTTATGTTCCCCATCGGCGAGATGACGTCGATGGAATCGCCCACGAAGAGCCCGAGGTTCTTGGCGAGCTCCTTGCCGATCACGAGCCCCGGCGTCTTGGCGGTCATGTCGTCCAGGGCGGAGAGGCTCCCCTCCACCATGGACTTGTGGAGGTTCGTTACCTTGGCGTCGGTGGGAACTTCGATCCCCCGGAGCACCACGCCGGAGACGTTCTTGCCGGAGGAGAGCATAACCTGGTTATAGATGAAGGGGGTGGCGGCGACCACGCCGTCCATCGACTCCACCTTCTTCAGGAGCTTCTGGTAATCCTCCATCGGCCCCTCGCTGTTGAGGATCACGATGTGGGCGTTGGTCCCCAGGATCTTGTCCTTGAGGTCCTCCTCGAAGCCGGTCATCACCGCCAAGACGATGATGAGTGCCATGACGCCAAGCGCCACGCCGGCCACCGAGATGAGGGTGATCAGCGAGATGAAGGTCGATTTGCGCTTGGCCTTGAGGTATCTAAGCCCTATGAAGAGCTCGAAGGGCATCTACTTTGCCTCTTTGCGCAGTTGCGGGAACAGGATGACGTCGCGGATGGACGGGGAGTCGGTCAGGAGCATGACCAGGCGGTCGATGCCGATCCCCTCGCCGGCGGTCGGCGGCAGCCCGTACTCAAGCGCCCGGATGTAGTCCTCGTCCATGAAGTGGGCCTCCTCGTCACCCTTGGCCTTGGCGGCCACCTGGGCGAGGAAGCGCTCCTTCTGGTCGCGCGGGTCGTTCAGCTCCGAGAAGGCGTTGGCCATCTCGCGGCCGGCGCAGAAGAATTCGAACCGGTCGACGTACTCCGGGTCGTGGTCGTTCTTACGGGAGAGCGGGGAGACCTCGGTCGGGTACGAGGTGATGAAGGTCGGCTGCATCAGCTTGGGCTCGGCGACCTCCTCGAAGATCTCGGTGATCAGCTTGCCGTAGCCGATGTCCTCGGTGAGGTCGAGGCCGATCTTCTTCGCGTAGGCATAGGCGAGGTCGCGGTCCTCGAGCGACTTGGCGTCGATGTCGCCGAAGTGGACGATGGCCTCCTTGACGGTGAAGCGCTGCCAGGGGCGCTGGAAGCTGATCGGCTGGCCGCCGTAGGTGAAGTCGAGGGTCCCGAGGACTTCCTGGGCCACGTGGCAAAGGAGCTCCTCGGTGAAGTTCATCAGGTCCTCGAAGGTGGCGTAGGCCTGGTAGAACTCCATCATGGTGAACTCGGGGTTGTGGCGGACGGAGATCCCCTCGTTCCTGAAGTTGCGGTTGATTTCGAAGACCCGCTCGAGGCCGCCGACCACCAGCCTCTTCAAATACAGTTCCGGGGCGATCCTCAGGTAGAGCTGCATGTCGAGCGCGTTGTGGTGGGTGATGAACGGCTTGGCGGTGGCGCCGCCGGGGATCGGCTGCATCATCGGGGTCTCGACCTCGAGGAAGTCGTGACGGGTCATGAATTCGCGGATGAGGGAGACGATGCGGGAGCGCTTGAAGAAGACCTCGCGCACGTCGGGGCTCACGATGAGGTCCACGTAGCGCTGGCGGTAGCGGGTCTCGACGTCGGTGAGGCCGTGGAACTTCTCCGGAAGCGGCAGAAGCGACTTGGTCAACAGGCGGACGGTGTCGCAGTTGACGGTGAGCTCCCCTTTCTGGGTGCGGAAGGGGTGGCCGGAGACGCCGATGATGTCGCCGATGTCGTAGTTCTCGAACTCGGCGAACAGCTCCTCGCCGAGGGCGTCCTTTTTCAGGTAGAGCTGGACGCGCCCTTTGCGGTCCTGGAGCTGAACGAAGGCGGCCTTGCCGAAGGAGCGGCGGGCCAGGATGCGGCCGGCCAGGACGAACCGCTGCGGGTTCTCCTCGATGACTTCCTTTTCGCCGTAGGTGTCACGGACATCGGCCGAGGTGTGCTCGGGTCTGAAATCGTTGGGATACGGGTTGATTCCCGCCTCCCAGAGTGCATCGACTTTGCGCCTTCTCTGCAACAGCAGTTCGCTCAACTCTTCCATATTTTCTTTCAACCTTTCTTCGGTATCTGGGCTGTGGAACAATCCGTCAAATTAGCCCAACAGTTTTAGCCAGTCAAGGGAAAAGGGGCTGAAACCGCCCTCCGCGCGAGGAGAGCGGCGCCCCTTTTTCCGGAGGCAAAATCACCACCCGCACGAGGTGGGGATCTCTTTACTGAGGCATGGGAATTGCCATCGGCTCCAGCAGGTAGGCGACGGCGTTGTTCGGCACCGGCAGGCCGAGCTGGCCCCAGCCGTAGTCCCCCCATCCGTACCAGGTGTTGCCGATCTTCGCGAGCGAGGTGTCACCCACGGCGAGGATATCGGTGACACCCGGGAAGTTGGCGTCTGCAACGGCATTAATCGTCGTGGCCGGCACGGCATAGGTGATGTTCAGCTCGTTGGTGCCGGTCCCGAGCTGCCCCTTGAGGTTGTATCCCCAGGCGTAAACCTTCCCCTTGTCGGTGCGGGCAAGAACGAACATGGTGCCGGCGGAGATCTGGACAACCTTGCCCATGGTGGCTGTGTTGGCAGGGTCGTTCAGCTGCCTCCCGTCCGCGGTCACCACGTGGACAGGTACGTACACCGGATCCCTGGTGGGGGTCGCGACTTTGTTCCCCAGCTGGCCATAACCGTTGAAGCCCCAACCGAGGACGTCACCGTTGTCGAGCAGAACCAGGCTGTAGCTTCCCGCCGCCGCTATTCTATACGGAATCCCGGCGACATCGCTCGGAAGAGCGACCGGCTTCGGGGTCGGTTCGAAGGTGGGTGCCGCCGCCGGTGCGACCGGGCCTTGCCCCGCCTGGCCGTAATTATTGTAGCCCCAGGCGTAGATGGTCATCTTATCGCTGCTCAAGGCCAGGGAGTGCCCGCCCCCCGCGGCGATCGCGCCGATACCGGAGAGGGTGGTTCCTGCCCCCCCCACTCCAAGCACGGGGGAAGGGGTGAGCGTCGGGTTGACGGAGGTGGAGGTGCTGTTACCCAACTCTCCATAGGTGTTATCCCCCCACGACCACACGGTATCGCCCTTAAGGGCCAGCGAGTGCACCCACCCCGCCGCCACCGCGGTCACCGGAGAGTCGGTCCCCGCAGAGTGCATGACGATCGGCAACGGCCGTGCGCTGTACGCGGTGATCCCGGTGTCCGGCACGGTCGTACCCACCCCGAGCCGGCTCTGGAAGTTGCTCCCCCAGGACCAGACCGTGTAGTTGTGGAAGGCGAGCGAGTGGTTGGCGCCGGCGGAATACCCGGAGACCGTGGTCATCCCGGTCGCCGTGGTCACCTGGTGAAAGGAGGATGACCCGTTGAGAGACCCGTCGCCCAGCTGACCGTACGCGTTGTAACCGCTGGCGACCAGGGTGCTGTGGTTCCCGAAGAGGATGGTGTGAGCGTAGAAGATGGTCTCGGTGAGGGGGATGGTCTGGGTGGACGAGCTCCCGCACCCGGTGAGGGGAAGGGAGACCAGCGCCGCAAACGCCAAGAGCAGGGCGCTTTTTATGATTTTCATGTAGGTCGGCCTCATTGGGTTAAATATCAGCGGATTTAACTATACCTAGGAGAGAAAGTCAAGGAGGGACTGGTCCATTCGACAGTTGACACTCGACACCCCTTCAAGGTAAGAATAACAATTCATTTCAAAACTTTACGGAGGCTGCGAGTCGGCATGGCAATCGAACCAAACAAGGTTATCTACTCCATGATCGGAGTGAGCAAGTTCTACGACAAGAAACCGGTCCTCAAGGATATCTATCTCTCCTATTTCTACGGCGCCAAGATCGGCGTTCTCGGCCTCAACGGCTCGGGCAAGAGCTCCCTTTTGAGGATCCTGGCCGGCGAGGACAAGGAGTTCAACGGCAAGACCATCCTCTCCCCCGGCTACACGGTCGGGATCCTGCACCAGGAGCCGCGGCTCGACGAGAGCAAGACGGTACGCCAGTGCGTGGAGGAGGGGGTCCAGGAAGTGGTGGACCTCGTTAACGAATTCAACGAGATCAACATGAAGTTCGGCGAGGAGATGACCGACGCGGAGATGGAGAAGCTCTGCGACCGCCAGGCGAAGGTTCAGGAGAAGCTCGACCACCTGGACGCCTGGGATCTCGACAGCCGGCTTGAGATGGCGATGGACGCCCTGCGCTGCCCGCCGGGCGACACGCCGGTCAACGTGCTGTCGGGCGGCGAGAAGCGCCGCGTCGCGCTCTGCCGCCTGCTTTTGCAGAAGCCGGACATCCTGCTCCTCGACGAGCCGACCAACCACCTGGATGCTGAGTCGGTGGCCTGGCTCGAGCAGCATCTGCAACGCTACGCCGGCACCATCATCGCCGTCACCCACGACCGCTACTTCCTCGACAACGTGGCCGGCTGGATCCTGGAGCTGGACCGCGGTCAGGGGATCCCCTGGCAGGGGAACTACTCCTCCTGGCTCGAGCAGAAGCAGGCCCGCCTGGCCCAGGAGGAGAAAGCCGAGAGCGAGCGTCAGAAGACCCTCAAGCGCGAGCTCGAGTGGATCAACATGTCCCCGAAAGGGCGCCACGCCAAAGGAAAGGCGCGCATTACCTCCTACGAGGAACTCCTCAACACCGAGAGCGAGAAGCATGCGAAGGAGCTGGAGATCTACATTCCGCCCGGGCCGCGTCTGGGGGGCGTGGTGGTCGAGGCGGACAACGTCAGCAAGGGGTACGGAGACAAGCTCCTCGTGGAGGGGATGTCCTTCAGGCTGCCGCCCGGCGGCATCGTAGGGGTGATCGGCCCCAACGGCGCCGGGAAAACCACCCTCTTCCGGATGATCACCGGAGAGGAGCAGGCCGACTCCGGCAGCTTCAAGATCGGCGAGACCGTGAAGCTCGCCTACGTCGACCAGAGCCGTGATGCATTGGATCCCAACCAGACCATCTGGGAGGCGATCTCCGGCGGGCAGGAGCAACTGCAGCTCGGCAAGCAGCTGGTCAACTCCCGCGCCTACGTGGCCCGCTTCAACTTCTCCGGCACCGACCAGCAGAAGAAGGTGGGGATGCTCTCCGGCGGCGAGCGAAACCGCGTCCACCTGGCCAAGATGCTCAAAGAGGGCGGCAACGTCGTCCTCCTCGACGAACCGACCAACGACCTCGACGTGAACACCATGCGGGCCTTGGAAGAGGCCCTGGAGAACTTCGCCGGCTGCGCCGTGGTCATCTCCCACGACCGCTGGTTCCTGGACAGGATCGCCACCCACATCCTCGCCTTCGAGGGGGACAGCAAGGTGGTCTGGTTCGAGGGGAACTACTCCGAGTACGAGGAAGACCGTCACGCCCGTCTCGGCACCGCCGCCGACCAACCCCACCGCATCCGTTACCGCCAGCTGACCAGGGTGTAATCAGGTCACGAGATAACCGGCAATTGAAAAAGGGGCGCCCCAACAGGCGTCCCTTTTTTGTTTGCTACTTTTACCCTCGCCCTTCAGGAGCGAGGGGTGGCCGCAGGCTATTTCAATATATCCCTCGCCAGGAGAGAGGGTGGCCGAAGGCCTTCTCTATACATACCCTCGCCCCTTTAGGGGAGAGGGTGGCCGAAGGCCGGGTGAGGGAGGTTTTGAGCCCCAACGAGCCGGAGAAAGCCGGGAGGTCCAGGGTGAGGATGGGGTTACCTTACCCTGTCTTCCGCCCAATCCCATAGATCACCTCATAGGTCGCCGGGATGCCGCTCTCGTCCCCGAACTTCCTCCGATAGGTCTCCATCATCTCCAGCATCACCCGCCGCTCCGACAGCCCCTTCCTCGCCACCGGCGCCGTCGTATTGGCCCCGATCCGCTTGATCGAGCGGAGAAGATCGGGAACGTCCGCATGCCGTTCCACCTCCAGGTCCGAGAAGACGTTGACCGCCGAGAACCCCGCTTTCTCCAGGGCGGAGCGGACATCCTCGGTGGTAAAGAAGTCGAGGCTGCGGTCGGGGCCACCGGTAAGCGACGCCCGGTACGATTCGCGCAGCTCAAACAGGGTCTTCTCCCCGAAGAGGGCGAAGCAGAAGAGCCCCCCCGGCAGAAGAACGCGGTTCATCTCGGTGAACGCACCGTCGAGAGTGGAGAGCCACTGGAAGGTCGAGGTCGAGACGGCCAGGTCGAACGAGGCGGTGGCGAAGGGAAGCCTTTCCGCGTCGGCGTTCACCAGATTCACCCTACGGTGGGCAAGAGCGGCAAGGGCGGTCTGGCACATCCCGAAGGCGAGATCCGCCCCGACCGCCAGCGCATCCGGATAGAGCTCTGCCAGCCGGCCGAGAAGCTTTCCGGTCCCGGAGCCGACATCCAGCAAACGCCCGGGGTGAAGCGCTTCCGCGTCCACCATGGCGGCAATCCGGTCGACCACCCGCGGCTGCACCTGCGCATGGCGGTCGTACTCGCCCGCATGGCGGTGAAAGGAACCCCGCACCTTGTCCCTGTCGATAGTGGCGACCATCTAGCTCCCTTGCTCCCCGGAGCTCCGCAGGAAGGTCCGAACGATTTCGTTGAAGCGCTCCGGCTGCGTCATGAAAGGCGCGTGCCCGCACCCCGGCATGATCTCCAGGGTCGCGTGCGGCATCCTTTCGGCCATGAAGGTGGAGGCCGAAGCGGGGCAGATGGCGTCCTGCTCTCCGTGCACGAGCAGGATCGGCCGGTCCACTGCCGAAAGGCCCATCCTTAGGTCCGCCGTGGAAAGAATCTTGAGCGCCTCGGCGGCCGCCCCCTGGTCCGGAGATTTCCCGTTCATGACGATCTCGTGCACGATCCGCTGATAGCGTGCCTTCTCCATCTCCCCTTCCACGAACATCCCTTTGAAGAAATCCCCCATCGTTTTGGAGTAGTCCCGGCGCAACCTGAGCCCCAACCCCTTCACCTCTTTGGGGGCCTGCCCGTAGGGATACCCCTCCTCGGTGGTGAAGCGCGGGGTGCCCCCCACCAGCACCATCGACGAAAGGCGTGGGCGCAGTCTGGTAAAGGCTTGCAGGGAGACCTGCACGCCAAGCGACCAACCGATCAGCACCGCATCCTGCAGCTGCCGGGCCTCGAAGAAAGCGACCAGGTCGGCTGCAAAGTCCTCCAGTGCGTACCCGGGAGCGGTCGAGGAATGTCCATGCCCCCGCTGGTCCAGGAAGATCAGGCGGCCGCAGTCGGCGAGCTCCCGCTGGAACTGCCAGACCCGTCCGGACATGGCCCAGCCGTGCACGAAGACGATGGGGCGCCCACCGCCGATTTCCTCGTAGTTGATCGTTACCTGTGGAAGTTCAATGAAAGGCATCTTGCTCCTGGCTTAATCCAGACTCAACCCCATCCTCACCCTGCCCCTCCCCTTGAAGGGGAGGGAACTCCCCCCCGGCCTCTTCCCTCAACTTCCCTCAACTTCCAAACACACCCACCCCTTCAAGGGGAGGGCTGGGGTGAGGATGGGGTCACTCCGAGCTCCCTGCCGACGGCGATGATAGCGTCAGCCGCCTGTTCCAGTTCGGCAGACTCATGGGTGGCCATAATGGTGCAGCGCAGCCGGCAGCTTCCCTGGGGGACGGTTGGGGGGCGGATCCCCTGGACGAAGATCCCCTGCTCCAGGAGGCGGCGGGTGAATTCCATGGTGGCCTCGGCCGGCCCCACCCGGATGGGGACGATCTGCGTCTCGCTCCCCATGGTGTCGAAGTCGGCGGCTTCAATACGTTGCTTGAAGAGCTCCACGTTCTCCCACAGGCGCGCCCTCAGGCGTCCCCCCTCCGGGGAATCCACCAGCTCGACCGCCGCCAGCGAGGCGGCCAGCACCGCGGGGGGAAGGGACGTGGAGAAGATGAAGCTGCGGGATTTATTGACAAGGTACTCCCGGATTTCCCGGGAGACGCCGGCATAAGCGCCAAAGCTGCCGAAGGCCTTCCCGAGGGTCCCCATCTGGATGTCGACACCGTCCATGACGCCTAGAAGCTCGGCGCTGCCGCGGCCCGTCTCCCCGAGCACGCCGCAGCCGTGGGCATCGTCCACCATCAGCAGCGCATCGTAGCGCCTGGCCAGTTCGACCAGTTTCTTCAACGGGGCGATGTCGCCGTCCATGCTGAAGACGCCGTCGGTGACGATCAGCCTCCTCCCCTTCCCTCCCCTTTCCTCCAAGAGACGCTCCAGGGCCGCCATGTCGCAGTGGGGATAGCGGTAAAAGGAGGCGCGGGAAAGGAGGGCGCCGTCCACGATGCTCGCGTGGTTCAGGCGGTCGGAGAAGATGGCGTCGCCGCGGCCGACCAGGGCGGAGACGATCCCCGTGTTGGCGGCATAACCGGAGTTGAAGAGGAGCGCGGTCTCGGTCCGTTTGAAGGCGGCGATCCGCGCCTCGAGAATCTCGTGGAGCTCCATGGTCCCCGAGACCAGCCGCGACGCACCGCTTCCCGCCCCGAGGCTGGCCCCCTCGGCGGCGGCCCTTTTCAGCAGCGGATGATCGGTAAGCCCGAGGTAGTTGTTGGAGCAGAGAAGAAGAACGTCCCTCCCGCCCAGCTCCACCCGGCTCCCTTGCGCGCCCCGGATAACCCGCAAATCGCGGTAAAGACCCTCGGCCCGCAGCGATTCAAGCTCTTCTGCGTATATCCCCATGACCCCTCCTCGGCCTGATCGATGAGGCCGGACCTCTGTTATTAACACAGGCCGGGCACCCCGTCAACCTGCCGAACCCAAGCGGTTAACAACGTGACGACTAGAGGGAAGAGGAGACCAGGTCGATGACGGTGATTTCGGGGGGAGCCAGGACGCGGACCGGAGGCCCCCAGGTGCCGGTGCCGCGGCTTACGTAGAGAAACGAGCCGTCGCCGGCCTTGGAAAGGCCCATCTTCACCGGATACGCCAGGTGGGTGAGGAGGTTGAAGGGGAAGAGTTGCCCCTTGTGCACGTGGCCGGAGAGCTGCAGGTCGAAGAGCCCCACCGCCTCCCTCTCCACAGCCGGGCGGTGCTTGAGGAGGACGGTGTAGCGTTGGGGAGCATGCCCGCGAAGAAGGAGGTGATCGGTGGCGCCTTTGCCGCCACGGGAAAGGGCAGGATCATCGACACCGGCGACGGTAAGGCAATCGCCGACCTCGACCGACTCCTCGCGCAGCAGCCGGAAACCGGCGTGCTCGGTGAAGGAGGAGGAGGGTACGGCCCCGGCGAAGGCCTCGTGGTTGCCCAGCACGGCATACTTGCCGAGCGGCGGCTTGATCCGCGCGAGCTCCCGGTCCAGGAAACGGAGGCCGTCTTTTTGTCCGTCCACGAGGTCACCGGTGCTGACCACCAGGTCGGGCTGCAACCGTTCGATCTCCGCGAGCATCCGCTCGAGCCTCTCCCGGCCGACCATCAGCCCGAGGTGAACGTCGGAGATCTGAACGATCCGGATCTTTTGCCCCGCGGGGATCTTGCCGCTGGCTAGGGTCACCCTCTCGATCTTCAGCGAGCGGGCCTCGAAATAACCGTACACGGTGGAGGCCAGGGCGATGGCAGCCGAAGCCGCGACCACCGCCGTTCCGGGGATCACCAGCGGGTGCCCCCAAAGCCAGCCGGCGAGGGCCAGCACTCCGGCCAGCAGGTCCATGGCCACGGAGGCGCTCAGGAAAAGGAAGAAAAAGCCCATCCAGAGATAGCCGAGGTAGCCGGCCACCTTGGCCGCCGTCTCGCAGCCGAAACGCTCCAGCATCCTCACCAGGATGGGGGCGAGCACCATGAGCAGGGCGAAAAGCGCGACCAGGGCGGGAAACGGGGGGGACAGGTGGAAGGTGTGCACCGTCCGGGAGAGCAGGTAAAGGTGGGCACCGCCATAGATGCAGAAGTAAATTGCCAGAAACAGGAGCATTAACCGTCACCTCGGAAGAGATGCGGTCACTTTAACACACGCGCGGCCGGCAGGCGATGTAAACAACATGACCTGGCGCCACGCCACGGCCTGCTGCCGGATAAGCGCCCGTTTCGGTCCGGCGGCCTTCCAGGCCGGGGCGACGAGATAGCGATCTCGCCATGCCAATCCGTTCACAATGCTCACCCGGCCAGGGTGGTGGCCGGGATCGAGGCGGGGGCGCGGACGGCCTCCGCGTAGAGGGGGGCGGGACGGAAAGGCAACGCCAATACCTCGCCCAGCGTCACCTGCCGGGGATCCTGGCAATCCGGTACCCCGAGGGTCACCGCGTCCTGCGGCACGTTGAGCCGGATGGTGCCGTGGATGTAGTCCGGCCAGCTGAAGATGGTCGACCAGTTGGAGTCGGTCTCGGCACGGACGATGGAGTGGTGGATCCCGTGCATGCGCGGGGTGACGATCAAACGGCAGAGCAGCCGCTCGACCGGGAGGGGAAGCCGCAGGTTGGAGTGATGGAACATGATGGCAAGGAGGGTGAGGGTCTGCCAAAGGGCCAGGGAAAACGGCGAAATCCCGAGCAGGGCGATTTGGGCGGCCCGCCAGGGGACCGACAGGATCAACTCGCCGGAATGGAAGCGGAGAGCGGTGCTGGCGTCGAGGTCCAGGTCGACGTGGTGGGGCTTGTGAAAGCGCCAAAGGAGCGGGACCTTGTGGGTCAGGTAGTGCCAGATGAAAAGGGTGTAGTCGAGCAGGATCACGGAGAGGACGACCTCCGCCGCCACCGGGAGCCTCATCAACTTCAAAAGCCCGAACTGGCGTCGCTCCACCGCCAGGGCGAGCCGGGTCACCACCGGCTTCTCGGCCAGCGAAACGGTCGCCCCCGCCATGAGGGCGACCGCCCCGTTTCTGACGTCCCTGGCCAGCTTTTCCTGTCGATTCCTTCTCAGGGGGCGGGCGAGTTCAAGGCAGGTAACGGCGGCGAAGGTTCCGAAAATCAGGGTGGCGTTGAGCCAGCCGGGAAGTTGTCCGGTCATGGTGCGTGATCTGCGCGACACGAGGAACTCCTTTCGTTATTAACCTGGCGGGGCGGTGAACGAATTCGGCGGCGGTCCAGGCGAGGTAGTTTCCCATCCCCTTCGCGCCCGGCGGCCACGTGCCCCCATTGTAGCTTCCCGCCCCCCGCTGTCAATTCGGGGTGCTTTGGCGAAGGGCTCCCGGGATCTCCCCTTCTTGACCATGGAAACCGCCGCCTTACAATTAGAATGTTCTCAACACCACCCACAATTTCACCGTCAGCGACCGGAGCTTTCGTTCCAGATGAAACGAGGAGGGCGCCATGCCGATGATCGTCAAGACCGTGCAGATCCTGGTACATGCCGAATACGAGACGCTCTGGAAGTTACTGCTGGACCGGCTGGAGAATCCCGGGCGCTACCTGCCGGGGGTCACCGAGGCGCGGATAACCGAGAGGACGGATGAATGGGTGGTCAGGGACCTGAAACTGCACGGCGAGGACGTGAAGGAGAGAATCCTGGTGCGACCCTGCGACGGCGAGTTGCGGCACGAACTGATCGAGCACCCTCAGTTCAACGGCTTCATCGTCACCAAGATCGTGCGGACCGCGCGGCAGAGCCCGGTGGCGCCTCTTTACCTGGAATACGACCTCGACCTGCAGACCCGCTCGTTCAAGGTGCAGGGGGCGGTGCCGGGAGAGGCGGAGATCATGGCCGGGATCCACACCGAGATGCAACGGCTGAAATCGCGGGCCGAAGAGATGGACAGCCGGGGGTGATCCGCGGCAAGCCGGAGGAGACGATGAGATCGACCACGTTCGCCTGTCTCGCTTTCCTGCTCGTCGCCCCCGGATGGGAGCCGGCGGCCTGGGGTGAGGCCCCCAAATGGGTCCTGATCGACGAGAACCAGGGATCGAGCTATTTCTTTAACGCGGGGGAGGCCAAGCCGCCGAAGGCGGGCCTCGTCCAGGTAACGACCCGGGTGGTCTACACGGACGAGGGGAAGCGGGAGGCGCTGAAGATGCTGGCGACCGACGGCAAGCTCGCCAACCTGTACGAGACGCGGTACCACCACGAGATCGACTGCGACGACATGGAGAGCCGCCTCCTCGACGTGACCCACCTGGACCGGCAGGGGGGGACTCTCCGTTACACCAACGTGTCGCAGCTGACCGACTGGGAACCGGTCGCCCCCCAGGCACGCATGAGCCTGGTGGCGGCCCTCGCCTGCCGCTAGCGCCCGTTACCTCTCTCGGCGGTACTCCTGCCTGAGCAGAAGATCCATGATGACCAAGGCTGCCATGCTCTCCACGATCGGGACCGCCCGGGGGACCACGCACGGGTCGTGGCGTCCCTGGGCCTGGAGGACGGTCTCGCTCCCGTCGAAAGCCGCCGTCTGCTGGCTTAACCCGATGGTGGCGGGAGGCTTGAAGGCGACCCGGAAGTAGATCGCTTCCCCGTTGGAGATCCCCCCCTGAACGCCGCCGCTGTAGTTGGTCGCGGTCCCCAGGCGCTCCCCCTTCCGAACGAAGGGATCGTTGTGGCGGCTCCCCCTCATGGCGCTCCCGGCGAACCCGGAGCCGATCTCGAACCCCTTGGTGGCCGGAATGGAAAGCATGGCGTGGGCCAGGAGGGCCTCCAGCTTGTCGAAGACCGGCTCCCCCAGCCCGACCGGGACGTTGCGGCAGACGCACCCCACCACCCCGCCCACCGAATCCTTGTTGTCCCTCACCTGCGAGATCAGCTCGATCATCGACTGGGCCGCCTTGGGATCCGGACAACGGACCGGTGAGGCATCCACCAGCGCCCGCTCGATCCTCGCCAGGTCGACCGCCCCCCCGGCTATCCCGCCGACGGAGTCCACCCAGGCCACGATCTCCACACCGTGCCGCTGGCAAAGGAACTTCTCCGCGATGGCCCCGGCCGCCACCCGGCCGATGGTCTCCCGCGCGCTCGACCTCCCGCCGCCGCTGGCCGCTCGCCGGCCGTACTTCTCCTGGTAGGTGAAGTCGGCATGGGACGGCCGCGGGACGGCGGACATCTCCTGGTAATCCCCGGGGCGCTGGTCGAGGTTACGGACCATGAGGGCGATGGGGGTCCCCAGGGTGAAGCCGTTTTCCACCCCGGAGAGGATGGTCACCGCGTCCTCCTCGTTTCTCGGGGTGGTCAGGGTGCTCTGGCCGGGGCGGCGGCGGTTTAGCTGCGGCTGGATATCCTCCTCGCTCAGGGCGAGGCCGGCGGGACAGCCGTCGACCACCGCGCCGACCGCCTGGCAGTGGCTTTCTCCGAAGGTGGATACCCGGTACAGGGTGCCGAAGAGCGATGACATGATGGGGTTCCTTTGTGGGGGTGCTGAAGGGTTAGAAACGCCGGGCGACCAGGACCACCAGCGAACGGGCGGTCAGCAGGTAGCGATCCTCCTGCACCGCGGGGGCATCACCCCAATGGACGATGTCCTCCGGGGAGGGGAGCGCCGTGTCGATCCAGCGGTACCACGCCTGGCCGGGGAGCCGGTCCGGTGAAGGGAGGTGGAAGCAGAGCGGCCGCCAGTAGGCGTTGATCATGAAGTGAAAGACCACCCGGCGGCTCATGCTCCAGGCGGTGAGGGCGAGGCTGTGCGATTCGTGGCTCCAGTCGGGGGATCCGAGCCTGACGCCGTGCCACTCGAGGCGGGCCTGGCCAAGCAGCCGGTTGAGCACCTTGTCGGCCATGGCCGGGTCGCTGTGCCGTATCTTGGTGGTGATCAGTTCGCGGGTGAAGCGGAGGACGTCCGCGTGCCGCTGCACGTCGCCCCAGTCGAACCAGCCGATCTCGTTGTCCTGGCAATAGGCGTTGTTGTTGCCGAGCTGGGTGCGCCGGACCTCGTCCCCCATCAGGATCATGGGGGTTCCCAGGGCCAGCAGGGTGACCGCCAGGAAGTTCTTCACCTGCCGGTTCCTCAGGGATTCGATGGCGGGATCCTTGCTCGGCCCCTCGTATCCGCAGTTCCAGCTCAGGTTGTGATCCGAGCCGTCCCGGTTGTCCTCGCCGTTGGCCTCGTTGTGCTTGCGGGTGTAGGAGACCAGGTCGTTCAGGGTGAAGCCGTCGTGGCAGGTGACGAAGTTGATGCTCTGCTCGGGCTCGCGCTCCTGGTGCCCGTAGATGTCGGGGCTCGCCAAAAGCCTCGCCGCGAAACGGGAGACGACCCCGTTGTCCCCCTTCAAAAAGCGCCGGACGTCGTCGCGGAACTCCCCGTTCCATTCCTTCCAGCTGTCGCCGATGAAGCTCCCCACCTGGTAGAGCCCCCCGGCGTCCCACGCCTCGGCGATCAGCTTGATGCCGGCCAGCGCCGGGTCGGATTCGATGTCCCAGAGGATGGGGGGGTTCTTGAGCGGCCTCCCCTCACCGTCGCGGGAAAGGATGGAGGCAAGGTCGAAGCGGAAGCCGTCGACGTGCATCTCCTTGACCCAGAAGTGGAGGCTGTCGATGATGAGCCGGCGCACCACGTGGTGGTTGGCGTTCATGGTGTTGCCGCAGCCGGTGTAGTTGAGGTAGTTGCCGTCGGGGTCGAGGGAATAGTAGACGTCGTTGGCGAAGCCGCGGAAACAGACGGTGGGGCCGTTGTGGTCCCCCTCGGTGGTGTGGTTGAAGACGACGTCGAGGATGACCTCGATGCCGGCCTTGTGCAGTGCCTTCACCATGTCGCGAAACTCGTCCAGGGGCCCCAGGGGGTCCTGCCGGGAACTGTAGGCGGCATGGGGGGCGAAGAAGGAGACCGGACTGTAGCCCCAGAAGTTGTGCAGCCCGTTGGGGGCGTCCTCGCGGTCGAACTGGAAGACCGGCAGGAGCTCCACCGCGGTGACGCCGAGCTCCACGAGGTAGGGGATCTTTTCGATGAGGCCGGCGTAGGTTCCCCGTTTCTCCTCGCGCACCCCGGAGGAGGGATGCCTGGTGAAGCCGGCCACGTGCATCTCGTAGATGACGGTGGCCGAGTAGGAGCGCTTGAGCGGGACGTCCCCCTCCCAGTCGTATCCCCTCGGGTCGGCGACCACGCTCTTCATCGCCCAGGCCATGTTGTCGCCCGGCACGCAGGCGAGACTCCGGTCGTACCCTTTTGGCACGGCGACCGCGCGGCCGTAGGGGTCGATCAGGAGCTTGCCGGGATCGAAGCGAAGCCCCCGCTGGGGGACGAAGGGGCCAGCCACCCGGTAGCCGTAGAGCTGGCCGGGGCCCACCTCGGGAACGAAGATGTGCCAGTAGTGGTAGGTGCGGTTGCGCCGGGGATCGAGGGTGATGATCCGGGAGGGGACCCCGTCATCGGGGTCATCGAAAAGGAGGAGTTCGACGGCGGTGCAGTCCCGGGCGAAAACACTGAAGTTGACGCCGCCGGGAAAGACGGTGGCGCCCAGCGGGGAGCTGTTTCCACGGTGCAGCTCACAGTACTTGTGGCCGGATCTGTCAGTCACTATAGCCATAGAGCACGGTTTCCAGGTACGGCTGAGTGAGAGGTCGGTTTCAGGGATAGATTCACTGAGAACTATAGACCATCGGACATCTTAGTCAAATTGAGAACGGCGCTATCTTCTCACTCTGCGGATTCGAGGGAGTGGTGGGTGGAGGATGGCCGCCTCCAGGCAAGGAGCAGACCCGCGGCGGCGAGCAGGGTGCAAAGCCAGGCCAGCCAGTCGCCGAACCGGAGGTAGACCGTGCGCCCGCTCATGAGGGGAACCCGGTCCTCGATGGACTCCCGGGTCCAGACCCCGGTGCGGCTGACGATCCGGCCGACCGGGTCGACGAAGGCCGAGATCCCGGTGTTGGTCACCCGCACCAGCGGGCGGCGGTGCTCGATGGAGCGGAAGCTCGCCAGAGCGAGGTGCTCCATCGGCTCGGTCGAGTTCCCGTACCAGGAGTCGTTGGTGAGGTTGAACATGACCTGGGGGACGCGGTGCTCCCCGCCCCCCTTCATGAGACGGCGGATACGGGAGGGGAAGATGTCCTCGTAGCAGATGCTGACCGAGAGGGGATGGTTGCCGAGCATGAGAGGGGCGTTGCTGGTCCCGGCGGTGAACTTCGCGGTGTAGGGGAGCCAGGAGTAGAGGACGGGGAAGAGATCACCGAGCGGTACGTACTCGCCGAAGGGGACCAGGACGCTCTTGTCGTAGGTGCCGAGGATCTTTCCCGCGGCGTCGGTGAGCAGGGCCGAGTTGGAGACCTGCATCTCCTTGCCGACCTGCTGCTGCACGATGCAGGCCCCCACCAGCATGGGGGTGCCGGTGGCGCCCAAAAGGGCGGGGGGAATGCTCCCTTCCCGGCTCGACATCCTCAGGCCGCAGATCCCTTCCGGCCAGACGATCAGGTCGAGGGGGCCGGACGCCGCCAGCGAGCGGGACATCTCCTGGTGTTCGCGCACCCGGGCGTCGGGGTCGGAAAGATTCTCGGCCCCGCCGCGGTTGGTCTGCACCAGGCCGACCTTCAGCTTGGTCGCGGCGGCGGCCTCACGGTCGACGGTGCCGATGCGCCAGCTGCCATAGGCTACCACCAGCGCCAGTACGAGGACGAGGGTGGCGGCGCTCCTGACGGGGAAGGTGCGCCTTTCGGCGAGGGAAACGAGGAGGTGGTAGACGGTGGCGTTGATGTAGACCACCAGGAAACTGACCCCGAGGACCCCGGTGAGATCGGCAATCTGGGTCAGGCGGGGAAGGAGGTACTGGCTGGCGCCCAGGTAGTTGGGGAATATCTCGGGCCAGACGAATTCGGCTACCGTCCAGCAGACCGGGGCGACCCAGACCACGCTCCAGCCGGTCCGGCCGGTGATGAGCCGGGTACTCCAGGCCCAGGCGGCGAAGACGATGCCGTTGGCCATGGCCAAAAGCACAAGTCCCAGCACCCCGACCGGCAAAGGCGCCCCGGCGAACTGCCGGAACATCCCCACGATCCAGTAGAACCCCCCGAGGTGCGCCACCGTCCCCGCCACCCACCCGAGGAGAAAGGCCCGCTTCGGCCGCTGCCCGCGGATCGCCCAGAGGACCGGCACCAGCGCGATCCACTCAAGGTAGAACTGGTCGAATCCGGCGTAGCCGGCGAAGAAGAGGACACCGCCCACCAGGGCGGCCAGCCAGGGAAGGAGCGGGGAGTTCGATCTGGGATCAGCGTTCACGGCGATTCCTTTGGGTGGCGTTAACGACGGGATGGGAGGATTGGGAAGATAGCACAGGCGGCCCACAAACTCAATTCACCAAGGGGTTGCGAAAAGGCGCCCCGAAGAGCGCCCCTGGCGGAGGTCAGCCTACCCTCTTACTTGGGCGGAGGGGGCTGGTAGTCGGGTGGAACCGGGTAGGAGGGTGCCGAACGCGTACGCGCCCGCACGCCGGGGACCTGGTTCCCCTTGGCGTACATGCACTGGACGTAACCGATGTCGTAGCGGCGCTGGGCCTCGTCGCCGGAGTAGCGCCCCGAGCCGGACCCGGCGGCGGTCCCCACCAAAAGGCCGCTGCCGCCTCCGATGGCGGCGCCGGCCCCCGGGTTTCCCGCCGCGGCGCCCAGGGCGGCACCCGCGCCGGCACCGACCAGGGTCCCCACCGCCGCCCCTTTGACCGTGGAGCTGCCGGCGGCCTCACCGGGAGACATCCCGATACGCTCCCCTGCCCACTGGCGGCAGAGGGCGTCGTCAGTCATGAACTGGTCGAACGACTTGCCCGCAGCCGGCAGGACCATCACGCTCGGCCCGGTGGGCATCGTCTCACACCCCGCCGCCAACAGGAGGGCGAGCAGGGTCAGCACCTTGATGGTCGTCTTTTCCATGGCAGACCTCCTTCTACTCGGGTGGCGTCTCCGGTGGCGTGGCCGGGGTGGGAGCCACCCTCATCCAGCCGCCGGGGCAGCGTTTCACATACGGGTAGTAGCCGTTGGACTCCTTGCAGTAGTACCAGTATCCCTGCGGTTCCTCCGGTGCGCTCGGCTGCATGATGTACTCCTGGGGTTGCGGCTGCTGGATGATCACCGAGGGGGAGGAGTAGTAGGGATAGGCGTAGTACGGGTAGAAAGGATAGAAGAAGGGGTCCCAGAACCAGGGGCCACCGATGAAGACGCCCCCGCGGAAGTGGCCGCCGTGATGATACCCGCCGCCGCGGAATCCACCGCCGCGCGCGATGTGGCCTCCCCCACCCCGTCCCACGAATGCTCCGTGTCCGCCACGCTGCGCATAGGCCGAGTCGTCGAGTGGTGCTGACAGGCAGCAGGCGAGAACCATGAGCGGCAACAACAAGACGATGAAGAGCTTGTGTTTCATGGCCACCCCCCTTTGAGACTGAAGTTTTATTCTTACCGTTAGTATACGCCCTTAGGGGGGGTAACGGGAATGGGTGGCGGCCTGCGGAGCGGCGCAGCGACCGAGGCGGCCGGGGCCTCCGCCTGCCGGATCAACCGGTACGGCTGCGGTCGGCCAGGAAGCGGTAGAGAGGGGTGGGCATGATGGTGCGGGCCACGATGCGGGAGAGGTAGGCGGCCACCAGGAAGGGGATGATGAGGACGTGTTCGTCGGTCATCTCCATGACGATGATGACGGCGGTGAGGGGGGCCTGGACGACGCCGGAGAAAAAGCCGACCATGCCGAGCAGGGCACAGGCCTTGAAGTTGGCCAGGTGGCAGATCTTGGCCAGCGACAAACCGATGGCGGCACCGATGGAAAGGCAGGGGGAGAAAATCCCGCCGGCCATTCCTGAAAGGTAGGAGAGCACGGTGGAGAAAAACTTCTCAGGTGCGAAAAGGAGCGGCCACCCACCGACGCTCTCGCTCTCCAGGTAGTGCTTGGTGATCTCATAGCCGGACCCCCCCGTAGTCCCGTGGCTGAAGAAGTTGACGGCCGAGCAGAGGATGCCGCAGTACAATGCCTTGCGCCACGGCTCTTTCGGGAGGGCGAAGATTTCCGGGTGGGCCAAAAGGCGGGCGAAGGCTCCGCCGGCCACCCCGCCGACCACCGCGAGTGCCAAGGTCTCCGGGAAGAGGATCGGGCTCTGCGGGTGAAGGCTCGGGTGGCCGAAATAGAGGTAGTTGCCGGCCATGGCCATGGCGGCGATACCGGAGACGATCACCGCCAGCATGATCATTTCCCGGAACTCCCCGAGGATCCCTTCCGTCACCTCCTCGATCGCGAAGGCGATGCCGGCCAGGGGGGCGTTGAAGGCCGCGGCCACCCCGGCGGCGGCACCGGCGGTCAGGAAGGTGCGGAAGTCGACCTCGGGGACCCTTTTGCGGAGAAACCGCCCGAAGGCGGCGAATACCGATGCCGAGATCTGCACCGTGGGGCCCTCGCGGCCGATGGAGGCCCCCGCCAGCGTGCCGACGGCGCTGGAGAGGACCTTCACTACCGCCGTTCTTAACGACACGAGCGAACTTATCCACGGGGGGGGATCGTCCTTCCCCGCCTCCTGGGCCCGGTCGATGGCCTCCAGGACCTGGGGTATGCCGCTGCCGCGGGCGTCGGGGCCGAACCGCTGGACCAGCAGGGTGGCGACCACGAAAAGCAGCGGGGTCCCCGCCGCCATGAGGTAGGGATGGCCGGCAAAGAGAGCGAAGTACCCCTTCTGCATGAGGCCCACCAGGCGCGCAAAAAGAACCGCGGCCTCTCCTACCAAGGCGGCCGCGGTCCAGATCATCACCTGCATGTATGTCTTACGTCTCAATCCCATGGTTCGATAGCTTCCCTGCCAGGGACCGCCACGGGCAAGCCGGCTCGATGCCGAGCCGGCTGCCGTACGATCCTACCGCACCACCAGTTCGTCGCGGCGGTTCTTGGTCCAGGCCGCCTCGTCGTGACCGGGATCGGCCGGCTTCTCCTTGCCGTAGCTGATCACCGAGAGACGTTCAGCGGGGATACCGAGGGAGGTCAGGTACTTCTTGGCGGCCTGGGCACGCTTCTCACCGAGGGCCAGGTTGTAGTCGTCAGAGCCGCGCTCGTCGCAGTTCCCCTGGATCTGGACCTTCACCCCGGAGTCCTTCCTGATCAGCTCGGCGTCCTTGGCAAGGCGCTCGCGGGCTTCCTTGGAAAGGGAGGCGGAGTCGAAGTCGAAGTAGACCTTTTCGAGCCCGGCCTTCAGCTCGGCCGCCTCGCGCTGGGATGCGGCGGCAGCATTTGCCGCCTGGACGGCTTGGGCGGCCTGTCCTGCCGCGGCGGCGTCCGGCTGGACGTTCTCCGGCTTCACACGGGAGGTGTCCCGGCTGGCGTCGGCCGCCGCGGTCGGGGCCGGAGCCGGCGGGGCGGGCGCCTTGGCGACCGTGGCGGACGGAGCGATCGGCTCCTCCTTCTTTACCGTTTCCTGCTTGGCACAGCCCCCGGCGAAGGTGAGAAAACCGGCCAAGGCTACCAGAGCTAACATCTGCTTCTTCATTACTGCCTCCTCGACTTCCAGCGCGTTTGAATGGTTCGTCCCCCAGTCTCTGCTTGACGCGGTAATTTGGGACGGATATAATTTGTGCCACTAATTATCTGGCACGCTAATAAGTTTGTCAAGCGGCTTCAGGAGGTCTTGTGCGAAAAAAAAAGCGGCAGGAGATAGAGGAAGCCATCAACGACCTCCGGCGGATCTACCAGGCCATCAACCAGTACTCCCGCACCGCAGAGAGGGAGACCGATCTCACCGGACCACAGCTTTGGGCCCTGCAGTTGTTATTCACGGCGGCCCCGATGCGGCTCTCCGAGCTGGCCGCAGGAATGTACCTGCGCCCCGCCACCGTGGTGGGGATCGTGGACCGGCTGGAGGCGAAGGGGCTGGTGACGCGGACCCGCTCGCTGGAGGACCGGCGCGCGGTGGACCTGGCGCTCACCCCGAGGGGGCAGGAGATGGTGGCCAATGCGCCGCAGGCGGCCCAGACCATGCTCCTCAAGGGGCTCGAGGCGCTTGGCGAACCGGAGCTGGAGCTGGTGGTGGAAGGGATGAAGCTCATGGTCCGGATCCTGGGGGCCGAGGGACTCATCCCGCAGCCGCTCGGCCTCGGGTGACGCTGCTCCGTTGACTTCAGGAGAGGCAGTGGCAAACTCGGCGGTCTACACCGGGCCCCACGACAGCAACACCCTGCTCGGGGCGGAGCCGCGGATGAACTACCCGGGAAAAACGGAAGGGAACTGGCTCTGGAGGTTCCAGGAAGGTGAGTACCGCCGGCACCCGGGACGGCTGGCCGACATGGCGACGAGGTACGGCCGGTCTCGTTGATTGTTCGGGAAGGGATTCCCTCCCCCCGGGCGGGGGGAGGGAGACAAAAACCTACTTGGCGCCGACCTTCGCCGCGGTGCTCTTGGCTAGCTCGAGGTGTTCTTCCAGGGTCGGCAGGGTCTTGTCGATCCACTGTTTAAGGGCAGGATCCTTGGCCTTCTTGGAAGCGGCCTTGAACTTGGCGACATCCTTCTTATGGTCCTTCACCATGGCGTGCATGTACTTCTTGTCGAATTCCGCCCCCGTATACTTGGAGAGCTTGTCGACCATGGCCTTGTCCTTGCGCTCCATCTGGGCAGGGAGCTGAAGGTTGTTCTGGGCCGCCAGCGCCTTGAGCTCGGCACCGGCCTTGGTGTGGTCGGTCTCCATCCGCTTGCCGAAGTCCTTGACCTCCTGCGCGGAACCGTTGGCCTGGGCCATCTTGCCGAGTTCGGCCTCCATATCACCGCCGCTGGCCGCATCCTTGATGAAGGCCTTTTCCGATGACGTCAACTTGTCGGCGCCCTGGGCGGTAAGCACCATGCCGCCGAACACCAACAGGGATACCACGGCCATCAATCCGACTACCTTTCTCATCGCAACCTCCTTGACGACCCTCTTTTATTTGAAAAATTTAACCATCAAAAGATACCCACGACCGTGCGAATGTCAACGGCCTCCTTGATTTTAATCCTTGTCGCCCATGAACGGCAACGCCCGTCCTTCTTCGCGGTCCCGCGCCGTCCCGCCATGACAGGGGACCCATGGCGGAGGTTGTCGCCAAGCCACGGTCACCGGTAGAGGCGCTGCTCGTCGGTGTAGTAGGTGATCTTGGAATTGATCTCTTCCTTGATGATGGGATGCCCGGTGGGGGAGAGCCTGCGTCCGGAAAGGTGGACGTCGAGGAAATCGCGCATCTCCCCCGAGATCGCGTCCGGCGTTCTCCTTTTGAGCTCGTCGATGGCGTGGCGCAGGACCACAGGAATCGCCTCGACCAGCGCGTCGACACCTTCCGGAGGTACCTTGCCCGCCAGCGACCTGGGGGAGATCCTCGCCTTCCAGAGGATCTCGTCCGAGTAGGCGTTGCCGATCCCCTTGATGATCTTCTGGTCGATCATCAGCGTCTTGACCGGCACCCGCGGCCGCTGCCGGAAGACCGTCTGCAGGTACTCGCGGGTCACCGCCAGGCCGTCCGGCACCCGTTCATCGACCCGCGGATTCAGATTCACCGTCGCCAGGCGCTTGGGATCGGTCACCGCCAGGGCAGTGGCATCCTTGAAGGAAAGGGCCAGGATGAGGGAGGGGAGTTGGAGGACATGCTCGTCATCGGAGAACTGGAAGCCCCCCTTCAGCATGAGGTGAACGAAGAGGGCGGTGCCGTTATCCATGCGGAAGGAGATCTCCTTCCCGGCCCGCTCAACGGCGGCGACGCGCCTGGAGACCAGGGAGAGGGAGAGTTCCTCGGGAGCGACGTTCAGCCGCTTGCCTCGAAATTCGGCCGCCGCGACCACCTTGCCGGTGACCACCTTGGCGAGGTTCTCCGCAAAAACTGTGAGATCGGGAAGTTCCGGCATGGCCCCCTCCTTGATAACGTGGCGCTCGCTCCCCTTCCTGGCGAAGCGGTAACTCGTACATGAACTATACCGGCAGCTGCCGCCCATGCCAGCGCGAGGGCGACCGCTAACGGGGCGGCCTGGGAGGATATCACCGTGGGGCGCTCTCCACCGTGAACCGCGGGGCTGGTTGCTAATGTATTTTTCTATGTTTCCCTGTAGGAATCAACGCATCGACAACCGGAAGGAGGGAACGGCATGACAGCAGAATGCCTGGTGAAATTAGGAAGGGCCATCTGTTTTTCCGTGGTGTTCGTCATGACCTGCGTTTCGACCGGCGGGTGCGAAAGCCGCGGTGGAGGGGCCGCAGAAGTCATCGGATTCCCCCAGTCGTTCGCAGACCTGGCGGAACGGGTCAAGCCGGCGGTGGTGAACATCAGCACCACCAGCAAGGTCAAGGTTCCCGGCACACCCTTTAGGCACTCTTTCGAGGGGCAGGATGACCAGGGGCTCAGGGATTTCTTCCGGCACTTTTTCGGCAACCTTCCCGACCGTGAGATGAAGCAGCAGAGCCTCGGATCCGGGTTCATCATCGACCCCGACGGCCACATCATCACCAACAACCACATGGTCGAGGGGGCGGATGAGATCAAGGTGAAGTTGTCGGATGGCCGCGAGTTCAAGGCCAAGGTCATCGGCAGGGACGCCAAGACCGATCTGGCGCTGATCAGGATAAGCTCGCCGGTCTCCAAGCTCCCGGTGCTGGTGCTGGGCGACTCGGACAAGATGCGGGTGGGAGACTGGGTGCTCGCGGTGGGGATCCCCTTCGGGCTCGAGCACACGGTCACCCAGGGGATCATCAGCGCCACCGGACGGGTGATCGGCAGCGGTCCCTACGACAACTTCCTCCAGACCGATGCCCCCATCAATCCGGGCAACAGCGGCGGGCCGCTGGTCAACCTCAAGGGGGAAGTGATCGGCATCAACACCGCCATCGTATCGGGGGGGCAGGGGCTCGGCTTCGCCATACCGAGCTCGCTCGCCAAATCGGTGATCGCCCAGCTCAGGGAAAAGGGAAAGGTGGTGCGCGGCTTTATCGGGGTCTCCATCCAGACCGTCACCCCGGACCTTGCCAAGTCCTTCGGTCTTCCCGATCCGAGGGGAGCCCTCATCGGCGACGTCACCCCGGACGGACCGGCCGACCGGGCGGGGCTCAAGCAGGGAGACGTCATCGTCACCTTCAACGGAGTCAAGGTGAAAGACGCCAACGACCTTCCCCGGCTGGTGGCCGAGACCCCGGTCGGCAAGAGCGTCCAGGTGACGGTGGTCAGAAACGGGAAAGAGGAGCGGCACACGGTGAAGGTGGCCGAATTGACCGAGGAGAAGGAGAAGAGCCAGGCGCCCGGCAGGCAGGCGCCGGAGCAGAGCCTGGGGATGGAACTTGAGGAGCTGACCCCGGAAATCCGGAGTCACCTGGGGATCTCGGAGAAGCGGGGACTGGTGGTGACCGGCGTCGACGATGGGAGCCAGGCGGAGGAGGCGGGAATCCAGGAAGGGGATGTGCTCGTGGAGGCCAACCGCCGGCCGGTAGGAACGGTAGCCGAACTGAACGACGCCCTCGCCAAGGCCAAAGGGCGCCCGGTGCTCCTCCTGGTGAAACGAGGTAAGGAAAGCTTCTTCGCCACCCTCGAAGGCGAATAACCACCTACCCTCGCCCCCCCCTCTACTTACTCTCCGTCTCCGCCACGAACTCCCTGAAACTCGTCTCCAGCTCCGCCAGCAGTTCCGGCACCCCGCTCAACTCGCCTTCCTTCCCTTTACCCTCGATGGAAGCGGCCAGCGAGCGTATCCTCTCTGCCGAGATGTTGGCGGCAGCTCCCTTGATGGCGTGCGCCTGGCTCCGTACCTTGAAGGGATCCCCCTCCCCCACCGCCTCCCGCAGGGCCTCCAGGTGGGAGGAGGCGGAGCCCTTGAACATCCCGAGGAAGGTTTCCACCATCTCCTCGGCGCCGCCCAGCCGCTCGATGAGTTCGGCGCGGTCGAAGACGGCAAGAGCGCGGGGAGCGGCTTCGCCTTCGCCGGCGGTGGCCCCTTCGCCGGCGGTGGAAGGCTCCCGGCCGACGACGGCCGCCACCGTCGAGGCACCCTCTGAAGGGGCCATCTCCTGCGGCGGCGCGGCGTTCCCCGCAGCGGGGGCAGCGCTGGCCGCCGCTTCGCCCGGTTCCGGAACCATCTTTTTGAGGACGCTCAGCAACTCGGCAGGTCGGGCCGGTTTGGAGAGATAGTCATCGGCCCCCGCCAGCAGGCATTTCTCCCGGTCCCCCTTCAGGGCGTAGGCGGTCATGGCGACGACAGGGGTCTTCACCCCCAGGCTCCTTAGCGCCCGGATCGCACCGTACCCGTCCAGGACCGGCATCTGCATGTCCATGAAGATGATGTCGAAGGACCTGGCCCGGCAGGCATCCACCGCCTGCTGGCCGTCGCAGACCTCGGTCACCCGGTGTCCCTGCCGCTCGACGATGACCCGCACGATCTCGCGGTTGATGTCCACGTCGTCGGCCACCAGGACACGCAGCCCTTTTCGCCCTTCCTGGTCGGCGGGATCGGCCGCCGAGGTCACCCCGGAGGCCGCGGCGCCCATCAAAACCGAGACGATCGCCTCCCGGAGCTCCTCATGAATGACCGGTTTGGGGAGGTATCCCTGGATCTTCAGCTCCCGACAGCGCCTGGCGTCCCCCCGCGTACCGGCACTCGGCATGATCACGATGGAAATGGCGTCGTAGGCCTTCTCCTCCCGCATCTTCCGCGCGAGCTCCCACCCGTCGGCGTCGGGCATCCGGAGGTCGGTCAGCAAAAGACGGGGCAGGGCCGACTCCTCCCGCATCCGTTGCAAGGCAACGAGCGCCGCCTCGGTACCCTCCGCCACCGTCACCGACATCCCCCAGCGGGTGAGGAAGGCGGTCAGCAGGTCCCGGTTGATGGAGAGATCGTCCACCACCAGCACCGGGACCCCCTGGAGGTCCCGGTCGGGGATCTCGGGAAGGGGCTCCCCGTGCAGCTTGGCGAGAGTGGTGAAGGTGAAGCAGCTCCCCGCTCCCGGCTCGCTGCTGACGGAGATCTCCCCCCCCATCAGGTTCACCAGCCGCCGGCAGATGGCGAGCCCGAGCCCGGTCCCGCCGAAGCGCTTGGTGGTGGAGGCATCCCCCTGCTCGAAGGCGTCGAAGATCTTGGCCTGCACGTCCGGGGCGATCCCCACCCCCTGGTCGACGACCTGGAAACGAAGCAGCACGGCGTCCCCGCGGTTTTCCTCCACCTCCACCAGGATCTTTATGATCCCCCGCTCGGCGAACTTGACCGCATTCCCCACCAGGTTGATGAGCACCTGGCGAAGCCGCAGCGAATCCCCCACCAGCGCGTCCGGCACCTCGGGGTCGGCGTAGAAGGCCACCTCGAGCCCCTTCTGGGACGCCCGCGCGGATACGCTTCTCAGCGTCTGGCCGAGCATGCTCCGGAGCATGAAAGGAGCCTCGTCCAGGTCGATCCTCCCCGCCTCGATCTTGGAGAAGTCGAGGATGTCGTTGATGATCTCCATCAGGTTCTCGGCCGATATCTTCATGGAGCGGAGATAGGTCTGCTGCTCGGAGCTCAGCTCGGTCTCCTGGAGGAGATCGGTCATGCCGACTATGCCGTTCATCGGGGTGCGGATCTCGTGGCTCATGTTGGCCACGAACTCGCTCTTGGCGCGGTTGGCCGCCTCCGCCCGGTGCTTGAGCTCGATGCTGAGAGCGAGGTCCGCCTCACGCTGGCGGATCCCCTTGATGATGACCGCAAGGCCGGCCAGCAGGGCCCCGATGCAGACGAAGGCGATGACGGCGATCCCCTTGACGGTCCGGTACCAGTTGGCGAGGAAGAGGTCCTCGGTAACCGTCATCCCAACGATCAGCGGGTAACGCGGGACCACGCGGGCGGCGCCCAGCCTGGCCACGTTGCGCCCCCCCTCGGAGAAGCGGGGGCCCGCCGTGTACATGACGTCGCTGTCCTTTTTCTCCTTGTGGACGATGGCGTAGGTGGTGCCGGTGGTGTTGACCTTGCCGATCAGGGCGTCCTTGCGCGGCCAGCGGGTCAAAACCGAGAAGTCGTCGCGGTAGAGGGTGATCGCCGCGTCGGAGCCGAGGTTGGCACCCAGCCGCTCGTAGAACTTGGTGAAGACGTCCACCGAGATGCCGACCAGCACCAGCCCCAGCATCTCTCCGCGCGAGTTGTCGATCCGGCGGCTGATGTAGAAGACCCACTTGCCGTTCCCCTTGTTGCGGACCGCGATGCCGATGAAATCGTCCGCGTCTCCGCGGGACTGGGCCTTGAAGTAATCGCGGTCGGAGAGGTTGATGGGGGGCGGGGGAAGAGACCGGGTGAAGTTGAGGACGTCGCCGTTGTCGGCCACGATGGTGGCCACATCGACCTGCGGGAGGTTCTCGGTCTTGTCCTTTAACAGGGTGAAAAATTCCTGGGTGGCCATCCGCTTGCGGAAGGTCGCCTCGTCGTCCGCCCCCGCCAGCCGCACCCTTTCCGCGATGACGTCGAGGGCGATGTAGGAGGAGGCCATGGTCTGGTAGACATGCTCGGAGAGAAACAGCGAGTTGTTGCTCATCTGCTTGCGCCAGACCTTGATCTCCTGCTCGCGAAGCACCAGGCCGGCGATCACGGCCAGGACCACGATGGCCATGACCGAAAGCGCCCCGAAGGCTATGGTGATCTGGCTCCCCTGGAACCGCCGCACGTGTATTTGCATGCTCCCCCCGATGAAGATGGGACCGCTCCCGTAGCCCGCCGGCGGGGACGCCTGCGCGATACGTTAATGAGGAGGTCGCTTCATCTTATCGTCGGGAGCACGGCAATCTTGAGAAGAATGCTGGTGGCACGTGAGAATGAATGCCCGGTGGCACCGCGGCGCCGGGTGGAAGGGCCCCCCTCGCGGGAAAGCCGCAATTGACATGCGGGCCCTCATCTGGTAGGTTCATGAACCGCCCGCAGCACGGCAACGGCGCCCCGCGCGCCCCTACCAGCTCTTCCCACCGTCCCGGCTGCCCGCAAAGAACGCATCCCTGGAGCCTTCCATGCACAAGAAACTGTTCATCCCCGGCCCTATCGAAGTTGCCCCCGAGATTCTCGAAGCCATGGCGACCCCCATGATCGGTCACCGGATGCCCGAGTACGCCCGCCTGCACCAGGGGGTGACCACCAAGCTGAAGCGCCTTATGTTCACCGAGGACCGGGTCTTCCTCTCGACCTCGAGCGCCTTCGGCGCCATGGAAGGGGCGGTCCGCAACCTGGTGGGAAAACGCTGCGCGAACTTCTGCAACGGCGCCTTCTCCGACAAGTGGCACAACGTCACCCTCGCCTGCGGCAAGGAGGCCGACGCCTTCAAGGTACCCTGGGGGGAGCCGATCACCCCGGAGCTCGTGGAGAGCGCCCTCTCCACCGGCAAGTACGACGCCATCACCCTCATCCACAACGAGACCTCCACCGGGGTAATGTCGCCGCTCCCCGAGATCGCCCAGGTGCTCAAGAAGTACCCGGAGGTGGTCTCCATCGTCGACACCGTCTCCTCGATGAGCGCGCTCAAGATTCCGGTCGCCGAACTCGGGATCGACTGCTGCGTCTTCGGGGTCCAGAAGGCCTTCGCCCTTCCGCCGGGACTGGCGGTCTTCACCGCCAGCCAGAAGGCGCTCGACCGCGCCAAGACCGTCCCGGGACGCGGCTACTACTTCGACTTCCTCGAGTTCGCCGCCGCCGACGAGAAGGACAACACCCCCTCCACCCCGTGCATCTCGCTCATCTACGCGCTCGACCGCCAGTTGGACCGGATGTTCGCCGAAGGGCTCGACAGGCGCTGGACCCGGCACCGGGAACTGGCGGCCTTCGTGCGGGGCTGGGTGGCCGAGCACGGTTTCGGCTTCCTTCCCGCCGAGCCGTACCGCTCGCTGACCCTCACCTGCGCGACCAACTCGCGCGAGATCGACCTGGCGCAGCTCAAGAAGCGGCTGGGCGAGCGCGGGTACGCCTTCGACGACGGCTACGGGAAACTCAAGGGGAAAACCTTCCGGGTGGCCCACATGGGTGACATGCAGCTGGAAGACCTGAAGGGAATCACCTCCGAGATGGAGGCGATCCTCAAGGAGATGTAGGAGGGGGGGAGGGAAAACCTCCCCCCGGCCGACTACCCTTTGGTGAAGACCTGTTTGCCGGCGCCGCACAGCGGGCAGAGCCAGTCGTCGGGGAGCTCGGTGAAGGGGGTGCCGGCGGGGATCCCGTGGTCGGGGTCGCCGCGTTCCGGATCGTAAACGTAGTGGCAGATGGTGCAGATGTAGAGTTCCATGGCGGCTCCTTTCTCATCATGAAGCGGCGGTTGCTGGTCCACCAAAAACCGTTTTGATGCCGTTGATCTTCATCGCAGCGGAACTCTCAAAACGGAGGCTGCTCACCGTCAATACCACCGTAAGTCGGCTCATAGCCTGAGTTAGCTGCGAAAGACACTGTATCGGCATCGACGTGAACGTCAATTTAAGGCTTGATTTTGACGGCCGTTGTGTTACTTTGTCATAATTAAAAATTGAGGGTCCAAGGAGATACATCGATGCTCAATGAGGTCTTAAGGTGCATGAGTCTCAGCAAGCACGGCCGAGACTGCGATCAAGTCCCGCCCGACGGCACCTTCAAGTCATTGAGCATTTCGTCACTCAGGACGAGGGGCTCCCGAAGTATCTCCCCACACCACACGTTCAACACATCCCGCATACCGTATCACAAAGATCCCCTGTAGCAAGCAACCAGCCCAGAGAATCATCCAGCACCGGATAGTGGTACACCGCTCGATCCGGCCGGCTTCCCTTCGCTTTTGCGACCCGCCAAGAACCGACTCTTGCGGAAGCCATAGCTGGCAGGGGGTACTACCCCCAAAAATCGGTGACTGCAAGGAATTGAATTCAACCGCGCGAGGCTAACGGCTGTTTCCTCAAACGTTCACATAATTTGAGTTCGAAATCCTACATCAAAAGGAGGGAGTGGACATGAGTTACGAGGTTAAGAACAAGCAGTTACTGAAATGGGTAGAAGAAATGGCGGCCATGTGCCAGCCCGACAACATCTACTGGTGCGACGGTTCCGAGGAAGAATACGACCGTCTGTGCAATGAGCTGGTCCAGGCCGGCACCTTTCGTAAACTGAACCCCGAGAAGCGCCCGAACAGCTACCTCGCCTGGTCCGATCCCGGTGACGTGGCCCGCGTCGAGGACCGCACCTTCATCTGCAGCCTCTCCAAAGCCGACGCAGGCCCGACCAACAACTGGATGAGCCCGAAGGAGATGAAGAAGACCCTGACCGGCCTGTTCACCGGCTGCATGAAGGGGCGCACCATGTACGTCATCCCCTTCAGCATGGGTCCCCTGGGCTCCAACATCGCCAAGATCGGCGTGGAGATCTCCGACTCCGCCTACGTCGCCGTCAACATGAAGATCATGACCCGCATGGGTAAGAAGGTCGTCGACATCCTCGGCGAGAACGGCGAGTTCGTCCCCTGCCTGCACTCGGTCGGCGCCCCGCTCGCCCCGGGCCAGAAAGACGTCCCCTGGCCGTGCAACAAGGAGAAGTACATCGTTCACTTCCCGGAGGAGCGCACCATCTGGTCCTTCGGTTCCGGCTACGGCGGCAACGCCCTCTTGGGCAAGAAGTGCCTCGCCCTGAGGATCGCCTCCAAGATCGCCAAGGACGAAGGGTGGCTTGCCGAGCATATGCTGATCCTCGGCATCGAGTCCCCGGCCGGCGAGAAGACCTACCTCGGCGCCGCCTTCCCGAGCGCCTGCGGCAAGACCAACCTGGCCATGCTGGTTCCGCCCAAGGCTCTCCAGGAAGAGGGGTGGAAGGTTTCCACCGTCGGCGACGACATCGCCTGGATCAAGCCCGGCGCCGACGGCCAGCTCTACGCCATCAACCCGGAAGCGGGCTTCTTCGGCGTGGCCCCCGGCACCTCCTTCAAATCCAACCCGAACGCCATGCACTCCTGCTCCAAGGACTCCATCTTCACCAACGTTGCGCTCACCCCGGACGGCGACGTCTGGTGGGAGGGGATGACCGACGAGGCCCCCGAGAAGCTGACCGACTGGCAGGGGAACGAGTGGACCAAGGGTTGCGGCCGTAACGCCGCCCACCCGAACTCCCGCTTCACCTCCCCGGCGGCCAACTGCCCCTCCATCGACCCGGAGTGGGAAAACCCCAAAGGGGTGCCGATGCGCGCCTTCGTGTTCGGCGGCCGCCGCAACAACGTGATCCCGCTCGTCTACCAGGCCTTCAACTGGAGCTACGGCGTCTACCTGGCCGCCACCATGGGTTCCGAGACCACCGCTGCCGCGGTCGGCGCCATCGGCAACGTCCGCCGCGACCCGTTCGCCATGCTTCCGTTCACCGGCTACCACATGGCCGATTACTTCAACCACTGGCTGCAGATCGGCCGCACCACCCCCAACCCGCCGCGCATCTTCTCCGTCAACTGGTTCCGTAAGGACGCCAACGGCAAGTTCCTCTGGCCGGGCTTTGGCGAAAACATGCGCATCCTGAAGTGGATCGTCGAGCGCTCCCAGGGTAAGAGCGCCGGCGCCGCCGTCGAGAGCCCGCTGGGGTGGATGCCGCGCTACGAAGCCCTCGACTGGACCGGTCTGGACAGCGTCAGCCGCGAACAGTTCAAAGAGCTCATGTCGATCGACCGCGACGTGTGGAAGGAAGAGATCCTCTCCCACGAAGAGCTCTTCGTGAAGATGTACGACCGTCTCCCGAAAGAGTTCCTCCACATCCGCGAACTGATCCTCTCCGGCCTCTGGCGCTCTCCGGAGCACTGGGAGCAGTACACCCCGGAAGAGGGCGAAGGTTACAACGACTAGTCGTTGACCAGAACCGTCACCATGAGAAGGCCCCGGTTTACCGCCGGGGCCTTTTTTTATGTGAGCTTTTCCCCTCGCCCCTTCAGGGGAGAGGGGGAGGGGTGAGGGTGGTGTTGGTTGTGGGGCTTGAGTGCGTCGGGCATTTTAATGGGGGAAGCGCAGCCAGAAGGCCCTGCCGGAGCGGCAGTTTGCGAAGTTTGCATAGTGGGTGGAAACTGATATCATTAAAGCAAAAGCAACTTCAGGAGGGACACCATGAAAGGGCCATACTCCGAGATTTGCGACCGGACCCAGAGAAGGGACGAGCGGCTCAAAGTGAGAAACCGGGCTACCGGCGAAGTCGGCCTGACCTACGGCTGCACGCTGGAGGGTGACACCGTCCAGGTGGAACTCATGGACGGCACCCTGGACAGCTGGCAGGAGGATGACTGCGAAGTCGTCTCCTGACGGATTCACGATTCCCACCCGACACCATACCGAAAGGGAGAGCCCCGCGAAAAACGGGGCTCTTTTTTTTGCCCGGTTCCCCTCCACACTCCTTGACACCTTCTTTACCTCCTATGCCCCTATCTTGACACCCTCTTTAGCCCCTTCGCGCTACCCTGAAGATAACCAAGAAGGACAACCGGAAGGGGGTGGCGCCATGAAAATCTTCCTGTACTCTCCGGAAAGCGGTTTCTACCAGGGCGAAGACTTCGCCGATGGCGGGACCGTCGCCAACAGACCGGTAGATCTCCCAGAGGGAGCCACCCACATAGCACCTCCCGTGGTCGGGCCGGGCCAAGTGCCGGTCTTCAGTGTGAACGAACAGTGCTGGAAAGTGCTTCCGCACCCCTCCCGGGTCAAAACGTCCACCGCCTGACCGGCCATGGACGACCGGGTGTGCATCTTGATCTCAGCCTGGTGCCCCCGACGCTAGTATAATAGTGGTGTCAGCATTGCAGCGCCCACCGCCGCCAGTAACGATCAAGAAAGGGGCCCTCATGGCACAGCAAGGACCTGCCGAGCAGGGCGGATTTTTGAGCCGCATCATGACGGCCGTCTTCGGCTCGCCGAAGTACCTTAAGGATCCCCATCTCTTCCACAAGATGTCTTTGATCCCGATCCTCGCCTGGGTAGGCTTGGGCGCCGACGGTCTCTCCTCCTCGTCCTATGGTCCCGAGGAGGCCTTCCGTGCCCTGGGAAACCACACCTACCTCGCGATCCTGCTCGGCTGCTTCACCGCGCTCACCGTCTTCATCATCTCCTACGCCTACTCGCGCATCATCGAACACTTCCCGCACGGGGGCGGCGGATACATCGTGGCCACCCACATGCTCGGCGAGAAGGCGGGGGTCATCTCGGGGAGCGCCCTCCTGGTCGACTACGTCCTGACCATCACCGTCTCGATCGCCTCCTGTGTCGACGCGCTCTTCAGTTACGTGCCGCAGCAGTTCCATCCCTACAAGGTGCAGGTTGCCTGCGTCCTGGCCGTTCTCCTGATCGTCCTCAACATCCGCGGCGTCAAGGAATCCATCGCCGTCATGGCCCCCATCTTCATGGTGTTCGTGGCCACCCACGTCTTCATGCTGGTCGACGGGATCTTCACCCACACCGATCGCTTCGGCCCGCTGACCCGTGATTTCCACGCCGGGCTCTCCCACGACCTCACCACCATCGGGGCCTTCGGCATCATGCTCCTCTTTCTCCGCGCCTACTCCCTGGGGGGCGGTACCTACACCGGTATCGAGGCGGTCTCCAACGGGCTGCAGATCATGAGGGAGCCGCGGGTTCAGACCGGGAAGCGTACCATGGTGTACATGGCAGTTTCCCTTGCCTTCACCGCGGGAGTGCTCTTTCTCTGTTATTCCCTGATCGGGATCCAGCCGGTGGAGGGGAAAACCCTCAACGCCGTGCTGGCCGATTCCCTTTTCGGGCACTGGCGGTTCGGAAACACCCTCGCCTTCGTGACCATCTTCTCCGAGGGGGCGCTCTTGCTGGTGGCCGCGCAGACCGGCTTCGTGGACGGCCCCCGGGTCATGTCCAACATGGCGGTGGACTCCTGGTTCCCCCACCGCTTTGCCGCGCTGTCGGTCCGGCTCACCATGCGTAACGGCATCGTCCTCATGGGAGCCGCCTCCATCGCGCTGCTGATCTACACCCGGGGGAGCGTCTCGCACCTGGTGGTCATGTACTCCATCAACGTATTCCTGACCTTCTCCCTGTCTCAGCTCGGGATGTCGCGCTTCTACATTCAAAGGCGGCACGAAGATCCGCAATGGATCCGCCATCTTCTCGTGCACCTGGTCGGCCTCATCCTCTGCGCCACCATTCTCGTCATCACTACCCTCGAGAAGTTCATGGAGGGAGGATGGCTCACCCTGCTGATCACCGCGGCGGTCATCGGCTGCTGCTACCTCATCAGGAGCCACTATCTCACGGTCCGCAAAGGGATGATGCAGCTCGACGAGACCTTGCTGGATTTCCCCACCACCGGGCCGGTCAACATGGATCCCCCCTCCCCGAGGGATTCGACCGCCATCCAGCTGGTCTCGAGCTACAGCGGGTTCGGCGTCCATACCCTCCTCTCGATCGTCACCTCTTTCCCGAAGGCGTACCAGAACATCATCTTCGTCTCGGTGGCGGTCATCGACTCGGGCTCCTTCAAGGGGGCGGAGGAGATGGAGGCGCTGGAAGCGAACGCCCGGCAGTCGCTGGAGAAGTATGTGGACCTCGCCCGGCGGCTGGGGTTCGCCTCCGATTACCGGCTCGAAGTGGGGACCGACGTGGTGGAAAGCGCGGTGCGGGTCTGCCGTCAGCTTGGGGAGGAATTCCCACGCTCCACCGTCTTCACCGGACAGCTCACCTTCCGGCTGGAGAAGTTCTACCACCGGATGCTGCACAACGAGACTTCCTTCTCGATCCAGCGCCGCCTCCAGTGGGACGGGCTGACCACGGTGATCCTCCCGATCCGGGTGACCATATAACGTTGACCACCTCCATCGGTCGGCGCCCGTTCCTTCGGGGAGCATCCGCAGGAGAATGCGCAGGAGAACGCAAGTAGCCTATGGTTCCCCCCTTTCGCAAAGGGGGGACAGGGGGGATTTTAGCAGAGCCGGCCCCGCCACCTCCTCCAGGTGCAGAATATAAGCTTGTCTTATCAGAGGCATCTGTTAAATTCGTGATGTTTTTAATCCAGAAAAAGGTAGCGTCCCCTGTGAGACGAGGCAGCCCGTTCACCAATCCCCCCTACGTGGGACCCTTCACCCGTTATCTCTTCGCCATCGCCCTGGTCGCGGTGACGACGGTTATCTGTGAGCAGGCCCGCCCGTACCTTTCGCCGGTCAACATGGTCATGCCCTACCTGCTGGCCGTAGTCCTGGCCGCCGTCTTCCTCGGCCGCCTCCCGGCCATGATCACCGCGTTGTTCGGGGTAGTCGCCTTCGACTTCTTCTTCGTCCCGCCGCGCTTTTCGCTCACCATCCACGACAAGGAATACCTGGTCACCTTCGTCACCCTCTTCACCGTCGGGGTCGTCATCAGCACCCTGGTGGCCAAGGTAAGGGAGAGCCTGGAGACCCTCAGGGTCCGGGAACACCAGACCTCCAGCCTCTACAACCTGAGCCGGGATCTCGCCGCGGCGGTGGATACCACAGCTGTTTTGTCAGCCGCCATCACCCACATCGAGCAGAGCCTGGATGCCCGAGTGATCGTCCTGACTCCTTCCGATGGGGGGCTATCCGCGGCGGCCGCCACCGAAGGGGTGGAACTTTCCGGCGAGGAGCTGGAGATCGCGACCTGGAGTTACCGCAGCCGGCGCATGGCCGGCCGAGGCACCGGCTCCTATCCGGAAAGCCCGTGGAGCTTTCTCCCCCTGAAGGCCCTGGCGGGGACGCTGGGGGTCCTCTGCATCCGTATCGACGACAGCCGACATCCCGAGGGGAGGCAGCTGCACCGCTTCATCAATTCCTTTGCGACCCAAACCTCTATGGCCCTGGAGCGCGTCCGGCTGATTGGCGAGGCACAGCAGGCCCAGCTTCTGAAGGCCAGGGAGAACCTCGAACGGGCGCTGCTCAATTCCATCTCCCATGATCTTAGAAGCCCGCTCGCCGCCATCACCGGCGTCCTCAGCACCCTTGCCGAGGAAGAAGACAAGCTCAGCGCGCCGAACCGGGCCGACCTTTTAGAGACCGCACGCGACCAGGCCGGCAGGCTCAACCGTTTCGTCGCCAACCTGCTCGACATGACCCGCCTGGAAGCCGGCGCTCTGCAACCTCGGCCGGAGCCGTGCGACATCCAGGACCTGATCGGCTGCGCGCTGGCCGCCGTGGAGCCGCGGCTGAGCGGGAGGGAGGTGTCGGTGAATCTGGAGCCCGACCTCCCCCTGGTCCCGCTGGACCTCGTGCTGATGATCCAGGTGATCGTCAACCTCCTGGAAAACGCGGGAAAGTACACGCCGGAGGGGAGCCAGATCGAGATATCGTCGCGGACCGAAGGAGACAGCCTCGTGATCGAGGTGAGCGACCGGGGGCCAGGCGTCCCCGAGCACGACCTGGGGAAGATCTTCGACAAATTCTATCGCACCCCGGTCCCGGAAGGCGCCGGAGGGACCGGGCTTGGGCTTTCCATCTGCAAGGGGATCGTCGAGGCCCATGGCGGATCAATCAGGGCAGAGAACCGGAAGGAGGGGGGACTCAAGGTGATCATCACCCTCCACCAGAGCTTGCCGGCAGGAGGTAGGCAACCATCATGAACACGGAACAGGGCAGCACGAATCTTCCCCGCATACTGGTGATCGACGACGAAGCAGCCATCCAGCGCTTCTTGAAGACCGCACTGGACACCGCAGACTTCTCCGTCCACCAGGCCGCCGATGCGCACTCCGGCCTTGCCGCCGCCGTGGCGGTGCGGCCGGACCTGATCCTCCTCGACCTGGGTCTGCCGGATCTCGACGGCATCGAGGTGATCAGGCGGATCAGGGAGTGGTCGCAGGTACCGATCATCGTGCTTTCGGTGAGGGAGCGGGAAGACGACAAGGTGAAGGCGCTCGACACGGGGGCCGACGACTACCTCACCAAGCCATTCGGGGTAGCCGAGCTTTTGGCGCGGGTGAAGGTTGCGCTGCGGAGATCGCTCCAGCAGGCGCCGGAGCCGGTGTTCCAGGTGGCAGACCTGGTAGTGGACCTTCCCCACCGGGTGGTAAACGTCCGGGGAGAACAGGTGGCGCTGACGCCGACCGAATACGACCTGTTGCGAATGCTGGTGGTCCATGCCGGCAAGGTGCTGACCCACAGCCAGATCCTGAAGCAGATCTGGGGGACCGCCTATCTCGAGCAGCCGCACGTCCTGCGGGTGAACATCAGCAATCTGAGGAAAAAGATCGAGCCCGATCCCTCCCGCCCCCGTTTCATCCTCACCGAGCCCGGCGTCGGCTACCGCATGAAAGGCCCGGACTGAAGAGCACCTCTGGTCCCCCCTTTGACAAAGTCGTAGGGTGGGCACCCCGTGCCCACGCGGTTCCGAAAGGAATGGTGGGCAAGGGACTGCCCACCTACACTGGGAGGAATTTTACCACCGCCGGCAGTTCCTGAAGATTACCCAATCGGGTCCCCTCCTCTTGAAGGAGGGACAGGGTGAGGATGGGGGGGGAGCCTGAGCGAGATGCTGGGGGGAGTCAATCCTTACTTTCCTTCGAGCCGCGCTCGATCAGCTTCTTAGTCAAAAGAACCAGCCCGATCTGCTGCGACCATTCCGACAAGAAATTGCTGACCACCGTCCCCCACCTGCTGTCCGGGTCCATGTTCAGAAAAAGCACTAGCCACCCGAGGGCGGTAAACAGCAGGAAGATGGTAAGCGAGTGCTCGTGAAGAAACTCCCGGACCGGGCCGCGGTAGACCTTCTTAGGCTGCCTGCTCTCCCTTGACCCTTTCTCGAAGAACCACTTGGTGGCGAGAATGGTTATGACCACCCCCATCCAATCCGCGATGGCGTTACCGAAGAACGAGCCGGGATGAGAGTGAGGATTGGAGAAAACGTAGAGGACGACCCAGAGGAGGAGAATCCCGCCTGCGACGAGACTGAGCGAATGTTCTTTCCACAGCGATGGAGCTCCAGCACCTTCCTTTCGGCGCATGTTGCCTCCAATCAAAATGCTACCTCTTATCGATAAAGTTCTCGGCGATGGGCCACCTTGACTATCCACACAGACAGTTCAAAGTCATGGATCGAGTAAATGACACCTTGCCTGATGCGGTATCTGTCCTGCCCCGAAAGCTTCTCGCTTCCCGGCGGTCGAGGGTTCGAACGAAGTCCTTCCATACGGACCATGATTTTCTGGAGATGTTGTTTTGGTATCCCCTCGAGATCCTTTATTGCAGAAGCTTTGAAAAAGAGGCTATATTCGGCCACGTTGTTTGAGGTCCTTGAGCACCTCCTCGAAAGAAGTGACCGGTTCATCCCGCCGTTCATCGAACGCTGCTAAATCAGCCGCGTCATCCGCCAAAGACAGACGTACAGCCTCATTGACCAATTCCGAAACGCTTCGGGAAGTGGCGGCAGCCTTAATGCGTAAAGCTTTATGCATCAGTGGATCAAAATAAACTTTTGCCCGTTTCGTCGTCGTTGCCATGCTGCTACCTCCTGTGGAAAGACCGTAACATCATGACATCATAACGTCAAGCCAGGCCTCGGCGGCAGGGTTTGCAGTTTTTTCACCTGCCTTACTTCCAAAAACTCGAGAGGATACCAATTCCCATGTCACCCGACTTCACCACCAATGCCTACGAGCAAGCAATAACCGTCTCCCCCGAAGATATCGACTTCTTCGAGCACGTTAATAACGTCGTCTACCTGCGTTGGGTACAGGAGGTATCGACGGCCCACTGGTGTGAACTGGCGAGTGAGCAACAGAGAGAGGCGCTCGGGTGGGTGGTAGTTCGCCACGAGATAGACTACTTCGCCTCGGCGAAACTGGATGATGAGCTAATCGGCCGGACCTGGGTAGGGCCGGCCCAGAAAAACCTCTTTGAGCGGCACGTGGAAATCCTGAGGGCCCGTGACCGGAAAGTCCTCGCCCGCGCCCGTTCCCTCTGGTGCCCGATCGACCTCCGTACCCACCGCCCCACCCGCGTCCCCCCCGACGTCCACGCCCTCTTCTCGGCCCCCGCACCGTGAACGATACGCACGTGTAATCTAGCTACTTGCTACCGGAGTCCGCAACTTGCTATTGAGGAGAGGCTTTCTGCTTGGGAGCGTTCGCCCCCTTCCTTCCGGGTCAATGCCCCCTTCACCCGGCGAAAGGTTGCAATCCGGCCCGCACAGGGTACACTGCCCTCAATGGTTAAAAATCTATAACAATCGGAGGTGCACCGTGTCCGATCAGATCAAGGACTATCTGCGGCTTGACACGAGGACGAGCCACCTGACCATCCCCCAAATGATCACCACCTTCATCACTACCGGTACGGGACTGAAGAAACACTCGTTCTTCGGTACCGAGGGAAACTGGCCTGCATGGCTGGAGGGAGCGGATCACTACTTATCGTATGCGGACAAGCTGCGCGTGCTTGATGCCGACTACCGGGCAGGGAACAAAACGAAGAAGACTGAGCTGGAACTCGTTAGGGAGCAAGCCGCCTTCAACTACCAGCTTGGCGGTCAATACATCACCATGAGGGCCTATGAACTGAGGAATCCTGCTCTCCTTTTGGACACCTTCCCTCTGAAAGCGACTGGAAACAAGGTGTCCCCTACCGCTGATGTCTACGGCGTCGACATCCATCTGACGGCAAAGAACGGCTCCAGTGGCCAGGCCATCCTGAGAGGCCATCACATGCCCAAAGGGGGGCCCTATCAGGTCCAGTTCTGCAAGGGTAATCCCGCCTCCGAGGACTCGTGGATAACCATGCCGGAGCATTACCTTACCTGCGGAAAGATCGTGGTGTCCAACCTGGATCCGGTGAGCATGTATTACTTCAGGATCAGGCACAACGGCCCGAATGGCCCCGGTCCCTGGTCCCAGCCCATCAGTCTTATCATCCACTGAAAAAAAGAGGCGCCTGCCGGTCTACCCCGCAGGCGTCTCTTTTTGTTAGCGCCACCTGCCGCTTTTAAAATCGCGATTTCCGCTTCGACACCGACAACGTAAGCTCCGAGAGTGCCGTTTCCACCTCAGCACAACGTCGCCGTCCATTTCGAGATCACGACGTCAATGTCTGCACCGACCGTCTTGTTTCACAGCCCGCCTTTTTCAACCTACCACCGGCGCCGCCGGTTTCGAGATCGCGATTTTCGCTTCCGAACCGATCGAGTTCTTCCTGAGATTGTGTCTTTCCCCCCGACACCGGCGCCCTCCGTCTCGGAATCGTGATTTCCGTGCCTGCACCGACGATCTTTTTTCTGAGACTCCCTTTTTCAGCCCGGCACCGTCACCGTCAGTTTCGAGTTGGCGATTTCCGTTCCAGCAACCGGCGATGTTTTTTCAGATATCACGATTTCCAACCCTGGACCGTCACCGTCACTTTGGCAATCACGATTTCTGTTCCATAAGCGACGTCATCTTGGGAGAAAAATCAACCCTCACCCGGCCTTCGGCCACCCTCACCCCTAAAGGGGCGAGGGTAGAATTGGTGCTCCCTCTCTGGAATGACCGAGCCAACTTTCGGTGGGCTTCGCACCGCCGATAACGCGTTGACATCTCATGGCTTAAAAGGTACAGGTACTATCAGGTTATACTGAGTACTACCGGAGGCTTTACATGCAGAGAAACGAACTTAAACCCATGGGTGTTAAGCTTCCACTGTCGGAAAGGGAACGTTTGAAGAAGCTGAGCCTGCAAAAGAAACGTTCGGCTCACTGGTTGGCCAAAGAGGCGATTAGCCAATACCTCGACCGGGAAGAGGCGGCTGAACGCTTCAAGCAGGAAACCCTTGACCGCTGGGAAGAGTACCGCACGACCGGAAAGAGCGTCTCGAACGACGCAGTGATGGAATGGATTGACACTTGGGGGACTGACGACGAAAAAGAGGCTCCTAAATGAGGGTGGAGTGGCTAACTGGAGCCCTTCTCGACCTCCAGCGGCTTCGGGAGTTCTTAATCCCCCTCAATACGGAAGCGGCTAAAAAGGCGATCGCCGCCATCAAGGCGGCGGTTCGGCTGCTGACGCCATACCCTTATGGCAAACCGGTAGAAGATTTGCCTGGGTACTTCGACATAGTCATCCCGTTCGGGTCCGCCGGTTATGTGCTGCGTTACCGTATTGAGGAACAGACCATCTTTATTGTCGCGGTAAAACATACCAGAGAAGTTGAGGGACCACGGGTAGATTGATGAGTGACGATGCGGGAGCGGGAGAATGGTGAGAACGAACCGCATGGGCACTGAGGCGCCCCCTATATGAAAAACGGCCGCCCTGATGGGGGCGGCCGTTTTTGTTGGCAGAGACTTATCGCTCGGAGGAGCTTAGATGATCTTGTTGAGGGAGTACTCCACGATCCCTTCGGCGCCGAGCTTGATGAGCTCGGGGACGATGCGGCGGACTTCTTTCTCGGGCATGATGCTCTCGATGGAGACCCAGTCGGAGTTGTAGAGGTTGGAGACGGTCGGGCGGTTGAGGCTCGGGATGATGTCGGTGATGGCGGCCACCTTGTTGCCGGGGGCGTTCATCTTGAGACCGACCATCCCTTCGGCACGCAGCGCCGACTGGAGCAGGGTGGCGATCTGCTGGATCTTCTCGCGCTTCCACGGATCATCCCAGGCAGCCTTGTTGGCAACCATAACGGGCACCGACTCCATCAGCTCGCAGACGATCCTGAGGCCGTTGGCCTTGATGGTGGATCCGGTCTCGGTCACTTCGACGATGGCGTCGCAGAGCCCCTCGACGACCTTGGCCTCGGTGGCCCCCCAGGAGAACTCGACGTTGACCGGGATGTTACGCTCGGCGAAGTAGCGCTTGGTGAAGCCGACCAGCTCGGTGGAGATGGTGGCTCCGTGCAGATCCTCGGGCCCCTTCACCTTGGAATCGCCGTTCACCACCAGCACCCAGCGGGCGGGGCGGCGGGAAACCTTGGAGTAAACCATGTCGCAGACTTCGACGACGTCGGAGTCGTTCTCGCGGATCCAGTCACGGCCGGCGATGCCGACGTCGATGGTCCCGCGCTCGACATATTTCCCCATCTCCTGCGGACGGATCAGGGAACATTTCATCTCGTCGTCATCCACCCCCGGGAAATAGCTGCGGGAGGAGATCGATATCTTCCAGCCGGCCTTCTTGAAAAGCTCGACGGTGGCGTCTTCCAGGCTTCCCTTCGGTATCCCCAGTTTCAGTAACTTTTCCATTGCATGTCCTCATTTGAAAGTGATCGGAGCCGGCCATCGACTCCGGTAGGCTTCACCGGCAACCGGACCATGCATGGACGCAGCCTCCCTGCCGCGATGGGCCTAAGGGCTGCGTCATCGGGCATGGGCGGTCTTGGATTATTTCTTGTAGACCTGCGCGGGATCGAAGAGTGGATTGGAGTGCTCCACCCACTCGCCCTCTTCGTATTTCACGTAGAAGCAGCTGCGGTTACCGGTGTGGCAGGCGGCGGGGCCGTTCTGTTTGACCTTGATGACCACGGTGTCGGCGTCGCAGTCGGTCAAGACCTCGATGACGTCCTGGGTGTTGCCCGACTCCTCCCCCTTCATCCAGTACTTGTTGCGGGTACGGCTGAAGAACCAGGTCTTCTTGTCTTTCAGCGTCAGGTTAAGCGTTTTCTCGTCCATGAAGGCGACCATGAGAATTTCGCCGCTTTCATAATCCTGGATGACCGCCGGAATCAGACCACCCATCTTCTCGAAATCGATTTTGATCATTTTCTCAATCCTTGCGCCTGCCGAATTCGGAACAAAAGTAGCCTTTAATACACTGTAGGGCGGTGCGGTGTCAATGGAATCCTCACCGCTGCCCATTGTACATTTCCCCCATCCTCACCCTGCCCCTCCCCTTGAAGGGGAGGGAACCTGGCGCAGAATTCATAGGAACGCTGGAGGCCTGCCCTTCCCCCTCCCCTTGCTCCTGACTTCAGTTGGCGTGGGCGCCGAGGGCGCGGCGGATTTTGTGGAAGATGGCGGGGACCATTTCTGCCTTGGTCTTGTCGCAAAGGGACCAGAAGGAGAAGGCTCCGACCGTCAGGGTCACGAGGGAGTTGATCACCAGGTGGATAGGGCCGGCGAGGAGGAAGGGGGTGACGAACACCGCCGCCGTGGTGAGCACGAAGATGGCGGCGATGCGAAGGTTGGCGCGGCTGAAGAAGAAGCCGTAGTTGTAGTGGTCCACCAGGAAGATGAGCCACCAGTAGGCGAGGTTCATGACGAAGAAGGCCATCCCGATGCCGGGAACGCCGAAGCGCTTCATGGCCAGCCAGGCGAGGGTCAGCAGTGTCAGGTTCGCGAAGAGCTCGGTCAGGAAGAAGAGCTTGCCGTTCCCCTTGGCCCTGAGCATGAATCCCATCGGCCAGGAAACCACCTGGAGCAGGACTCCCAGCACCTGCCACTTGAGGATCTCCGCCGCCAGGGTGAACTTGCTGGAATAAAAGATCACGATGACCAGCGGCGCGAAGGTCATGATGGCCAGGATGCCCGGCACCGCCAGCAAAAGCCCGATCTCGATCTGCTTGTTGATGAGGGTCGTGCAGGCCTCGTGGTCGTGGGAGGCCGCGGAAAGCCGCGGGTAAAAGTCGGTGAGCATGGCGTTGAGGATCACCCCCACGTACACAAGGGAAAGGGTGGTCGACGCATGGTAGGCCCCCGCGGCGGGAAGGCCCATCTCGCGGACGATCAGCACCCGCAAGAGGTACTGGGTCCCGGCGGACATTAGCGCCCCCGACATAAGGGCGAGCCCGAGCTTGAGAAGCGGCCGGGCGTCTGCCAGGATGCTCCTCCAACTCGTTGGGACTGCCGGGATCGAGATGCGGGAGCTGTACCACCAGGAGGCGAGAAAGGCGGTTGCCGAGACGATGATCAGATAGAGAACGATGCCGCGCTCACCGAGGAAGTAGATGGCGGGGACGCTCAGGATGGTGCCGAGCAAGGCGCCGCAGATGCTGACCTTGGCGAGATCGGCGATCCGCCGCATCCCCTGGATGAGCGCGGTCTGCCCGGCGGAGACCGCTCCGAAGAAGACGGTCAGCGATAAAAGGGCGACATCGACGGCGTGTCCGGTATGACCGAAGGTGAGGCTGCTGATTCCCGAGCGAAAGACGAGCATGATCGCCAGACCGGCGAGGCCGAAGAGTATCGCCATCCTCTGGACCGCCTTCACCGTCCGCGAGACCGCCACCGGGTCCCCCGAACCGAAGGCGCCGGCGATCTGCCGCACCCCGCTGTCTCCGACTCCCATCCCCGAGAGGGTGCCGACCACGTTGGTTATGGTGATGTAGATACCGGTGAGCCCCATCCCTGCCGGCCCGAGAAGAATGGCGATGACCTTGGTACGCACAATCCCCAACAAAGAGTTCACGATGGAAGAGGCCCCCATCACGAAGGTCGATTTGAGAATCTGCCGGTCGGTCTTTGCAGAGGTGTCGTCCATCAAACCCCATCCTCACCATGTCCCTCCCCTTGAAAGGGAGGGAACCTTTGCCTGACCTTCGCCCAAGATTCAAAATGGAACCTGATTAGCGCCAATCTTCCGCTGGAAGACAAGCGCGACATATTACGTCGTAGGTGGTTCATATAATCACGGCACATTCCATCCGAGGAGGCTGCCGTGAAGAATCGTTTCCAGTTCCAGTCAGG
>NZ_BLXW01000005.1:0-181652 GCF_054784495.1 Geomonas sp. Red276 | reverse complement strand
GAAATTGCCCAGCGACGCTAAAGGCGGGGATGGAGGAAGGAGCTCAGGGGGTGGCCGGAATCAAACGGAATAGATGGCCGGCTTGAATCGGAATGGGTGGCCGACTTCGATCGGAATCGGTGGCCGGCTTGCCGCGGAATACGCAGTGAATTACCGACGGATCCAGGAACGAGGAGAACAATGGCGTGAAGAATGGGCTCCAATGCGTGATCTGTTGACGACCGTCAAACAGATCACGCCTGCATTCCCAGCAAACTCCTATATTTTCGCTACCAACCCTCCTTACGGCCGGACCTTTCTCATGCAGGGGCTCAGGGCTTTCTATAAAGATCCCGACATGAAATGGATCAGTGACCTAAGCTACTCACCACAGCCTGGGCAGAGGGCGTTTCTGATAAATTTTGATCCTGTTCTCACCGTGATCCCTTTTTCAGATTCCCTTGGAAACATCCTGAGACGGGGGCAAAGGGAAGGGTGGCTAGGCCCTCTGCCAGGAGTGTTGGACTGAAGATCTTCCACCTGACAAAGACCTCCGGCAAGAGCCGTTACCAACAGTAAGGCCCCTATCCCGCCCGCTGGGCCGTCATCTGCGGGGGCAAGATTAAACTGCTTTCCTACCACGAAATCACGATCGATCCCGCACCACCCGGGGTGCACTGAGGAGTCACTGGTCCTCCCTGACCACTACGGACCAAGGCCCCGGCCCGCTGGAATTAACTCCTCTGATCCGGAAATAGTACAGCCTCCCCGGCTCGAGGCCGTCGTCCATTAAAGGGGGACGTTGCCAAGCAAGTTGAGTTCTCCACCTTTCCACGAAAGGCTTGCACCCCTTTCACTTAACTTGCTTCGTCCGCCTGCGTCCGCCCCTGCGTCCGACCGTTCCCGAGCTTGAATCGCAGGGGCTCAAGCTTGGATCCCGGGGGCTCAAGCAAAAATCGGCGGACTCAAGCTTAATTCCACCGTTCCGAGTTTAAAATCGGGTGGCCGGGAACAAAAAAGCCCTTTTTTTCGTGAAAAACACCCGACCTGAGTTGACAACCGGAGAAAGCATCCTCCGAGGGAGGCTATTTCGACGTGAAACGGCGGGAAATAAGCTTGGATCCACCGGGAATAAGCTTAGTTTCCAGAGAATAAGCTTGGTTCCCGGGGGAATAAGCTTAGTCCCCCTGGAAGCAAGCTTGGAGCGGCAGATCTTTGCTTATTCCCCACCGGTCGGTGCTTGAGTCAGGCGGTTGTGCATCCCCCCGTCCTCACCCAGTCCCCCTCTTGAAGGGAAGGGGACCTGGATCTAGCCGGCATGTAAAGAGAGGAGGAGACCTAGGTCACTCTGCTCGTAACATGGCCTAGTCAACCTGCTCATAGGATAGGGGAAGGCAACGTGGGCGAGCTTTCCGTTATGAACATGAGGGAAGTTGGGCAGAGGACTCAGAAAGGTAGTTGTGGTCCGGGTGGGTGGGAGCTGTCGCGCCAAGGATTACCGACAGGGTCCAGGTTAGTGCTGGAGGAGGAAGGGTGACGCCGGCAGGCGGTGAAGTTTGGAAGGGGAACGGGGTCAGGCGGGATGCCTGACCCCCCATGCTACATCAGATCGCCCGGAGGCTGACCACTACGGACCAAGGCCCCGGCCCGCGGGAATTAACTCCCCTGATCCGGAAATAGTACAGCCTCCCCGGCTCGAGGCCGTCGAACTCAAACTTCGTCCTCAGTCCGCTCTTCAGGAAACTCCAGTTCCCGTCGACGGCGGGATCCGACGTAGTCCACCAGAGCTCCCAGGACCTCACTCCTTTGGCTCCGGCAAACTTGAGATTCATGCTCCTCGGGTGAGTCCCGTGCGACGGGGTGAGCCCGGTGGCCGTGACATCCAAAAGCGCCGGCAACATGTTCCTCGTCACCTGGGTGGCAGGGGCGTAGCCGGTGTTGAGCAACGCCTCGGGATTATTCCGCCCCATGATCTCCACCCAGTTACCGAAGTAGTAGATATCCTGGATCAGCTGCGCCCTGGCTTGGTCCCTCAGAGCGGTCTGGGAGGTGTCCCCCCCCAAGACCGCAAGGTAGGCCTGGTTGAGGATGGCGTGTTCCTTGGTCATTGAAGTGAGGATGTCATCCACCGGTTGCGGATTTTGCCCCACCCGGTAGCAGTTGTGGGCTGCGGCGCACCCCAGGATGGTGCCTGTTTGGGCCAGCAAACTGGGAATCTGCTCCCCCGCCAGCCAGGTCGTCAACGGCCTCTTCGGCGTTTCCGGCTTCTTCTTCTTTGGCATTCCGGTCCTCCTTTCCTCGAATTGGCTCCTCTCGGGACGAGTTTACAGAAGAGGGGTGCGTTGGCAAGTCAGAGGCGGGTGGGCTAGGGGCCGTTTGGCCGGAAGACTATAATGAGAAAGCCAGGGTGGCGTTCTAAGCCGTCCCAAGGACGCTGAACGACTGGGGGCGGTTAAACGGTGGCCTCATTAAACGGGGGAGCCGGGGCGGGAAATTTTTTTTGCAGTCGAACCCCATCCTCACCCTGTCCCTCCCCTTGAAGGGGAGGGACCGTGCTGGGAAGAGGGAATGGGTTGAAGGGGGAAAGCCTATTCGACGGTCACGCTCTTGGCGAGGTTTCTCGGCTGGTCGACGTCGGTACCTTTGAGGACCGCGACGTGGTAGGCCAAGAGCTGCATCGGGATCGAGACGATGATCGGCACCACGTCCTCGCCGTCCTCGGGGATCTCCAGCGCCACTTCGGCCTTGGACTTCACCTTCTCATCGCCGGCCGAGCAGACCGCGATCACGCGCCCGCCGCGGGCGATGACCTCCTCCATGTTGGAAAAGACCTTGTCGTAGTTGGCCCCCTTGGGAACCAGCACCACCACCGGCATGTTTTCGTCGATGAGGGCGATCGGGCCGTGCTTCATCTCGCCGGCGGCGTAACCCTCGGCGTGGATGTAGGAGATCTCCTTGAGCTTCAGAGCCCCCTCCAGGGCGATCGGGTAGTTCATGCCGCGCCCCAGGTAAAGGAAGTCGCGGGCGGACAGGTAGTTCCTCGCCACCTTCTCCACCTGGTCGTTGAGCTTCAGGGTCTCTTCCATGAGGGCCGGGACCCGCACGATGGAGGCGATGAGCTTTCTCCCCTCCTCGCAGCTCATCGCCCCGCGGGCGCGCCCGAGCCGGATGGTGAAGAGGTAGAGGGCGACCAGCTGGGTCACGAAGGCCTTGGTGGAGGCCACCCCGATCTCGGGGCCTGCGTGGGTGTAGATGACGCCGTCGGCCTCGCGGGCGATGGAGGAGTCCACCACGTTGCAGATGGCCACCGCCTTGCCCCCCCGGCGCCGGGACTCGCGCATGGCGGCCAGGGTGTCGGCGGTCTCCCCGGACTGGGAGATCAGCATGACCAGGGTCTTGTCGTTCACCACCGGGTTGCGGTAGCGGAACTCGGAGGCGATGTCCACCTCCACCGGCACCCGGCAGTGCTCCTCGATCAGGAACTTGCCGACCAGCGCCGCGTGCCAGGAGGTGCCGCAGGCGATGATGCAGATCCGGTCGATCTTCTTCAGGTCGGCATCGGTCATCTCCAGGTTCTCGAGGTAGACGTCACCCTCGACCTCGCGCAGCCTGCCGGCGATGGTGTCCCTGACCGCGCGGGGCTGCTCGAAGATCTCCTTCAGCATGAAGTGGCGGTAGCCCCCCTTCTCGGCCATGTGCGGGGACCAGTCGATGTGGCGCGGGGTCTTGGCGAGCGCCTCGCCGGCGATGGTGGAGAAGTTGACGGTGCCGTTTTTGAAGACCGCCACCTCGCCGTCCTCGAGGAAGATCATGGAACGGGTGTGGGAGAGGATGGCCGGGATGTCGGAGGCGATGAAGTACTCACCCTCCCCCATGCCGACCACCATCGGCGCGCCGAGCTTGGCGGCGATCAGCACCCCCGGCTCGTCCTCGCACAGGATGCAGACCGCGTAGGCCCCCTCCAAAACGGCCAGCGCCTCGCGCACGGCGGTCTCGAAGTTGCCGCTCTTTCTCCTCTTGGACTCGATCAGGTGCGAGATCACCTCGGTGTCGGTCTCGCTCTTGAAGGTCGCCCCCTCCGCCTTCAGCTGGTCGCGGAGCTGGAGATAGTTCTCGATGATCCCGTTATGGACCACCACCACGCTCCCGGCCTGGTGGGGATGGGCGTTGATCTCGGAGGGGCGCCCGTGGGTGGCCCAGCGGGTGTGCCCGATGCCGACCGTGCCGTCGATCGGGTCGGCGGCCAAAAGGCGCTCCAGGTTGATCAGCTTTCCTTCGCTGCGCTTGATGGTCGCCTTCCCCTCGGCTATGGTGCAGATCCCCGCGGAGTCGTAACCGCGGTACTCGAGCTTTCTCAGTCCTTCAATGATGATGGAGGTGGCATCCCTGCCCCCCGTGTATCCCACGATACCGCACATGTGACACCCCTTCTGGCAACGGCACCGGCCCGGCGGTTCAGTGAACCCCGGGTCCGGCGTCGATAGCCGCGGCGAATTAAAATGATGATTCTGACGGTGAAAAGGCTACCTGAGGAGGGAGTGGAGGTCCCAACCCTGTTCCCATTTCTCTATTTCGTCTAATCTCGGAGAACATGAGTATAGCAGGGTTGGGGAATTTGTGGCAAGTTTCCGGGAAAAAAAGTTCTAACCTTTTCCCTTTTTAAGCTTCCACCCCTCCTTGTTCACTTGGGGAGTACGCGAGATAGCCAGAGAATCGGGGGGGACGTCGACTGTTACCGTGGTCCCCGCCGCGATGAGAGAGTTCCTCCCCACCTTGACCGGCGCCACCAACTGTACGTCGCTTCCCACGAAGACATCGTCCTCGATGGTGGTGTGGTGCTTCTTCACGCCATCATAGTTGCAGGTGATGGTCCCGCAGCCGATGTTGACCCCGGCCCCGATGGTGGCGTCCCCCAGGTAGGTGAGATGGGAGGCCTTGGACCCCTTCCCCATCACGATCTTCTTGGTCTCCACGAAGTTGCCGATCTTGACCTTGGCCATCAGCTCGCAGCCGGGGCGCAGGTGCGCCATGGGGCCGATCTGCACCTCCTCGTGGAGAAGCCCCTCCTCGATGACGCTCCCCGCCTTGATGACGCTCCCGTCGCCGATGGAGCTCGAGCTGATCACCGCGCCCTGGCCGATCTCGCACCCCTCGCCGATCACGGTCTTGCCGGTGATGGTGACGCCGGGGTGGATCACCGTGTCGCGGCCGACCCTGACGCCGCGGTCGATGTAGACGGCGGCCGGGTCGATCATGGTCACCCCGGAAACCATCAGCTCCCGGTTGATCCTCCCCCTCAGTATGCGCGCCGACTCGGCGAGCTGCACCCGGTCGTTGACGCCGGATATCTCGGCGGGATCGGCCACCGTGTAGGAGAGGCACTTGCGCCCCTGGCCGGCGGCCTGCTTGATCACGTCGGTCAGGTAGTATTCGCCCTGGGCGTTGTTGGCGTCGAGCTTCTCCACCGCCTCGGCCAGGAAGGCGCGGTCCACGCAGTAGACCCCGGCGTTCACCTCCTGGATCCTGCGCTCCTCGTCGCTGGCGTCCTTCTCCTCGACGATGGCGGTGACGCTCCCGTCATCGCCCTTGAGGACCCGTCCGTAGCCGAAGGGCTCGGCGAAGCGGGCGGTCATCACGGTCAGGGTGGCGCCGCTCGCCTGGTGCACCTTCACCATGGCGCCCAGGGTGGCGGCGGTCAAAAGCGGGGTGTCGCCGCAGAGGATCAGCACGGTGTCCGTGCCGGCGGACAGGTGGGGCATCGCGCAGCGGACCGCATGGCCGGTCCCGAGCTGCTCGGCCTGGACGGCAAAGGAGACTTCCTTTTCCCCTTGTGCGAAATAGTCGCGGACCTTTTCCTGCTGGTGCCCCACCACCAGCACGGCCGAACCGACCCCCGCCTCGAAGGCGGCGGCCACCGGCCACGCGATCATCGGAGCACCCGCTAACGGATGCATCACCTTTACCAGGGCGGACTTCATCCTGGTCCCCATCCCGGCGGCCAAAACGACAGCGGAAAGCTTCGCCATGAGTTCTCCTCACCTTCGCCAGTCAGCCGAAGGAATTATTTCGTATAATGCCTGAAGATGACAATTTTCTACTTCTAGCAACATCGCCCACCGCAGTCAAGCCTTTCCCCCCCGCAACCGGGCGCGATTTCCTTATTTTTTGCGATTTACATGGGCCCAAGTAACCGTTATAGTTCGCGGGGGAGGCGGAATGGGCACCACCGAAGACATCGCGCGACTGGAGCAGGACCTCCGCGAGCTGATCATAAAGTACGAGCAGTACTTCTTCGGCATCGAGAAGAGGGAACCGGTGCGCCTTCTCGACGAGGTAGAGCGCCAGGTCCGCCGCTACCAGAACGTGAGCATCACCAACACCCGCGACCGTTTCCGCTACGACTCCGCAGTGGCCGCCCTCAACGTGCACCGCCAGAAATGGACCCGGATCAACCGCCTGATCGAGGAGGGGAGATACGAGCGCGACCGCTTCCGGATGACCCTCAACCAGGACAAGAAACCGGTCCGGCAGGCTGCCGTATCCAGCGGCGAGGAGATGGAAAGGGTCTACCAGCAGTACATCACCGCCCGCCGCGCCTGCAATCTCCCGGTCGACAACGTCACCCGCGAGGCGCTCTTCAACGCCATCGAAAAGCAGAAGCCCGCCATCCTCAGCAAGTACGGCGCGAAGGAGGTCGATCTCGTGGTCGTCATCGAGAACGGCAAGCCGCGCGTGAAGGCCCGCCAGAAGTTATCCAAACGATGAAGATCACCCTGGTTACCATTCATCCCCGGCGCTCCCCCCAGGCGGTGCCGCTCGCCTGCGCGTTCCTGAAGTCCGTGCTGGACGCCGACGCCGGCCTCGCGGCACGGGTGTCGAGCGGGCTTTGCGACCTCTACCTGGAAACGTCCGCCGAGGAAGGGGCCCGGGAGATCCTCTCCGCCGATCCCGACCTGGTGGCCTTCTCCGTCTACGTCTGGTGCAGGGAAGAGACCGTCGAGGTGGCCCGCGCCCTCAAAAGGCTCAAGCCCGGCCTCACCGTCTGCGCCGGCGGCCCCGAGGTCACCGCCAACCCGTCCCCGCTGACTGCGCTCGCCCCCTTCGACTTCCTGGTCATGGGTGAGGGGGAGGGTCCCTTCCGTGAAGCGGTCCGGCGCCTCGCCTCGGGTGGGTCGCTCAGGGACATCCCCGGCCTTCTCCTCCCCGGCGGAATGAGCGCGCTACCCTCCCCGCCCTTCGACCTCGAGGCCATCCCCTCCCCGTACCTCGAAGGGCTCCTCGACCCGGCCGCCACCGGAGGGGTCCTCTGGCAGCTCTCGCGCGGCTGCGACTTCGCCTGCGCCTTCTGCTTCGACCACAAGGGGGGGGGAGGGGTCCGGCGCTTCCCGATGGAGCGCATCCGGGAGGAGCTCAAGCTCTTCGCCCGCCTGAAGGTCCCCCAGGTCTTCGTGCTCGATTCCACCTTCAACAAGATCCCGCAGCGCGCCAAGGAGATCCTCCGGCTGATCCGGAAGACCGCCCCCGGGGTGCATTTCCATTTCGAGGTGCGCAGCGAATTCATCGACGAGGAGATGGCCGAGCTCTTCGCATCCATCACCTGTTCGCTGCAGATCGGGCTCCAGAGCGCCCATCCGGCCGTGATGCGGGCGGTGGGGAGGGGGTTCGACCCGGACGACTTCCGCGACCGGGTGATGCTCCTCAACGAAACTGGCGCCATCTTCGGGTTCGACCTCATCTACGGGCTCCCCGGGGACTCGCTGCCGCTCTTTTGCCAGTCGCTCGACTTCGCCCTGGCGCTCTACCCGAACCACCTCGACATCTTCCCGCTCGCGGTACTCCCCGGCACCCGGCTCCACCGGAAGGCCGACCAGTTCAGGCTCGCCCACCTTCCCGATCCCCCGTACACGGTTACCTCCACCCCGGAGTTCACCGCGGCCGACCTCACCGAGGCCTCCCTGCTCGCCACCGCCTGCGACGTCTTCTACAGCCGCGGGAAGGCGGTCGCCTGGTTCAACGCGGTGGTGGCCCCCCTGCGGCTGACCCCGTCCGCCTTCCTGGCCGCCTTCGGGGCCTTCCTCAAGAAGCGGGGAGCCGTCCGGGAGGAGGAGATCCCCGAAGAGGAGATCTGGGAGCTGCAGCGCCGGTTCCTGGGAGAGATGTACGGCGGCCGCAAGGCCCGCCTCCTCCCGCTCGCCCTCGACCTGGTCGACTACCACCACCGCTACGCCCAGGCGCTCATGGCCGAGCCCCCCCTCCCCCTTTCCGGCCGCCAGCTCAAGGGAATAGACCCGCTGCGGCGCCCGCTGGCCCTGGCGCCTAGCGCCTTCCTGGCCACCTTCAACTACGAGATCCTCGACATCCTCGAGGCGGGGGAGATGGACCTTCCCGCCTTCGCCTCCTGCTTCCGCCCCTCCCCCTCCTGGGCCATCATCTACCCCGGCCAGGGAGAGGTCTGCACCGAATCGGTCTCCGAGGCGTACTACCGACTCCTCACCTCGCTGGACGGCAGGCGCCCGGCCGGGGAAATCGGCCGCGAGCTCTCCATCCCCCGCGCAGACCTCCTCTCCTTCCTGGAATTCGCCCTCTCCGAAGGGATCGTCACCCCCGCCTGACCGCGCACGAGGCCCCAAGCCCGCCACCCGGACCATCCTCCACCCGTATCGAAAGGGGCTCTCCGCCTTCCTTCATACTCTCCCCGCCTCCTCAGACGCTCTCCGCCCGCTCTCTCCGCCCGCCTCCAGACGCCCCGGCCTTCCATGCGCGTTTTCGGCTCCTCGCCCAGACCTTTCTCCGTTTCCTTCCAGTCGCTCCCCACCCCCCTCCGGCCGCTCCCCAACGCTTCTGCGGCCGCTTCGGTGCCCCTTCGGTGCGGCTCTCGCTGGTCCCGTGCCATCCCCTTGAAATTTTTCCCCTAAAGTTGGCAACCAGGATGCCGACAAAGCTCCATAAGTGGCAGACAGCCGCATTTTTGCTAATGAGATGTGGTGGTAAAAGATTAATAAAATTCCTCCTACCCAGAATTTCCCCGCAGTTAGCCGCCCGCCGTCCAACCAGATTTGGTTTTGTTAATTAATTATCTGGACTTTTGTCTAATGGTAATGTATACAACGCCGACAACCCTCGCCAAATCACTGCACTTTTTCCCCTCTTTTCAGCCAATTCGCGGCGGGTAAAGTTGTATCAGCCTTATTAATCTACGCTTTTTATGTTGATTTATCGTTAATTGCGTATTACATTAGGCGCCGCCTAACGTGCCATTTGACGCATGCAGTCCAGCAAAACGATGTTTCTTTTTTATGAGGAGATTACAATGGTACAGATCTTCACCCGCTTAGTTCCGTTACTGCTGCTTGTCCTACTCGCTCGACCAGCCGCCGCCCAGCAAGGGCTCGCCATCGACCCGGCCACCTGCCTCGGTTGCCATGGCGACAAGATCAATGCGGCCCAGATGGCCCTCTCGGTGCACGGCAAAAACGGCTGCACCAGCTGCCATGTCGAAATCGTCGAGCTCGCCAAACACATGAAGGGCGAGGTGAAGGTCGGCAAGGTACAATGCGTTCGCTGCCACAAAAAGGAAGCTCTCGAGCACGCCGGCAGCATCCACACCGAAAAAGGTATCATGTGCGCCAACTGCCACACCGATATCCACACCCACACCTCCTGGAACAAGGACAAGCGCCGGGTGCTCGCCATCTGCGTGAAGTGCCACAAGGACGAGCGCGGCTTCACCCAGTCGGTCCACGGCAAAGGTGTCCTGGCCGGCAACCAGGATTCGGCCGCCTGCAACGACTGCCACAATCTCCACGACATCAAGGCGCTGGGCGATCCGAGCTCCAAGAGCAACCGCGAATTCCACACCAAGGTCTGCCTCCGCTGCCACGGCGACGAGAAGCTCGTCGAGCGTAACCACATCTCCAAGGTGGCGGTGGAAAGCTACCTCGCCTCCTACCACGGGAAGAACTACCGCCTGGGCTACCCCGAGAAGGTTGCCGGCTGCGCCGACTGCCACACCGCCCACGCCATCCTCCCGGTCAAGGATCCCAACTCCTCGGTCAACTCGGCGAACCTCGTGAAGACCTGCGGCCACTGCCACGAGCGTGACTCGGTGCTCTTCACCAAGTTCTACGCCCACGGCGAGCACAACGACCGCGAGCGTTACCCGATCCTCTTCTACACCTTCGTCGCCATGACCGGCCTGCTGGTCTCCACCTTCGCGGTCTTCTGGCTCCACACCCTCCTTTGGATGATCCGCGGCTTCGTGGAGAACCGCGAGAAGGCCTCCGCCCTCGAGGCCGGCTACTCGCTGCACTCCGTCGGCCACCTCCAGGCGGCCCCGAGCCTCGGCGCCGAGTGCGCCACCCACGCCATGGTCGGCCACCACGAGATCGTCGACGGGCACAAGGTGTACCGCCGCTTCAAGGCCCGCCACATCTTCATGCACCTCCTGGTGATCATCAGCTTCCTCGGCCTCTCGCTGACCGGTCTTCCGCTCAAGTTCAGCGACCAGCCGTGGGCCAAGGTCCTCATGGGTCTCTACGGCGGCGCCCCCAACGCGGGCTTCATCCACCGCTGCTGCGCCGGCATTACCTTCGTCTACTTCGCCATGGCGCTCGGTCTTTCCATCCACTTCCTCTTCATCAGGAAGGACCTCAAGGGTAACGTCATCCAGAGGTTCTTCGGGCCCGACTCCCTGATGCCGAACCTCCGCGACATCAGCGACGTGGCCGGCATGGTCCGCTGGTTCTTCTTCAAGGGTCCCAAGCCGACCTTCGAGCGGTGGACCTACTGGGAGAAATTCGACTTCATCGCGGTCTTCTGGGGTATGTTCGCCATCGGCGGCTCCGGCCTGATGCTCTGGTTCCCCGAGTTCTTCGGCAGCTTCCTCCCGGGCTGGGCCTTCAACGTGGCGACCATCATCCACTCCGACGAGGCGCTCCTCGCCACCGGCTTCATCTTCACGGTCCACTTCTTCAACACCCACGGGCGTCCCGAGAAGTTCCCGATGGACTTCGTCATCTTCAACGGGCAGATGCCCAAGCACGAGTTCATCGAGGAGCGTGGTGACCAGTGGGCCCGCTACGAGAAGGACGGGATCACCGAGCAGTTCAAGGCCGAGAAGACCAGCGGGGTCGTCTACGACTTCTGCCTGAAGGCCTTCGGCTTCACGGCTCTCTTCATCGGGATCACCCTGCTGCTGTTCATGATCTACGCCTTCGTGGCACCTCCCCAGTAACGGCGGGGAAACGGCTGCAATGAAAAAAGGGGCTCCCGGAAGGGGGCCCCTTTTTTTGGTGGTTATTTTAATTGCGGAAGGAAAAACCTCCCTCACCCGGCCTTCGGCCACCCTCTCCCGGGGGGAGAGGGGATATAGAGCTACAGCATTTCTACGGGGTCGACGTCGATCACTACGCGGACGGTGGAGGAGTGGGTGTAGCCGGCGCGGAACCTCGCCAACAGCCGGTGCAGCTCGGAGCGCTCCCGCCCTTTGAGGAGGATCTGCCAGCGGAAACGGCCCCGGACCTTGCCAAGCGGCGCGGTGACGGGGCCAAGGACTTCCACCCGCATCCGCATCTCGGTCTTCAGGCCGCGCAACTGCCGGGCCGCGTCCTCGGCGGCCTTCTCCGCCTGGGGGTTGGAAATGGAGGATATGGTCATCGCCACCAGGTGGGCGAAGGGGGGATACCCCACTTCCTCGCGGAAGGCGATCTCCTCCCGGTAGAAGCCTTCGAAGTCGTGGGCCACCGCGCAGGTGAGCGCGTAGTGCTCGGGGGCGAGAGTCTGGACCATCACCCGCCCGGGGCGGTCCCCCCTCCCGGCCCTCCCCATCACCTGGGTCACCAGCTGAAAGGTCCGCTCGCTGCTCCTGAAATCGGGGAGGTTCAGCGAGGCGTCGGCGGAGACCACCCCCACCAGGGTGACGCCGGGGAAATCGTGCCCCTTGGCGATCATCTGGGTCCCGATCAGGATGTCGACGGAGCCGTCCTCGAGCGCCTTCAGGACGCGGGCATGGCCGCCTCTCCCCTTGGTGGTGTCCCGGTCCATGCGCGACACCCGCGCCTCGGGGAAGAGCTCCTGGACTTCCTCCTCGACCCGCTCGGTCCCCCTCCCGAGGAGGGTGATCTCGCCCCCCCCGCAGGTCGGGCAGAGGGTGGGGGCGGCCAGCGAATAGTCGCAGTAGTGGCAGACGTGGCGCCCTTTCCCGCGGTGGTAGGTGAGGGTCACCTCGCAGTTGGGGCAGCGCAGGACCTGGCCGCAGTCGTGGCAGACCAGGTAGGTGGCGAAGCCGCGCCGGTTCAGGAAGAGGAGCGTCTGCCCCCCCTTTTCCAGGTTGTCCCGGATGGCGTCGACCAGGGGGGGGAGGAAGGTCACCCCCTTCTGCCCCCGGGCGTCCAGCATCACCGTCTCCGGCATCGGGAGCTCGCGCACCCGGCTCGGGAGGTGGAGGTAGCCGAGCCGTCCGTTCATGGCGGCGTGGTAGCTCGTGATGAGAGGGGTGGCCGAGCCGAGCACCACCACCGCCTGGGCGAGCTTCCCCCGCACCAGCGCGAGGTCCCGGGCGTTGTAGCGCACCCCCTCCGACTGCTTGTAGGAGCCCTCGTGCTCCTCGTCCACCACCACGATCCCCAGCCGCTCCAGCGGGGCGAAAAGGGCCGAGCGGGCGCCGATCACGATGGAGGCCTCGCCGCGCCGGATCCGGCGCCACTCGTCGAAGCGCTCCCCGTCGGAGAGCCCGGAGTGCAGGACCGCGATCCCCACGTCGAAGCGCCTCTTGAAGCGGCCGACCAGCTGCGGGGTGAGGGCGATCTCGGGGACCAGCACCAGGGCGCTCTTTCCGGCCGACAGGGCGGCGGCGATCGACTGGAGGTAGACCTCGGTCTTGCCGCTGCCGGTCACGCCGTGGAGGAGAAAGGGTGCGAAGGAACCGCCGGCGAGGGCGGCGATGATCTTCTCGTAGGCCGCCCGCTGCCCCGGGTTGAGCGGCAGCGGCTGGTCGTGGCCAAAGCTCGCGGCGCGGAAGGGGTCGCGGTAGACCTCGCGCTCTTCGCAGTTGACCGCCCCCAGCTCCACGAGGCGATTCAGCTGCGGGGTGCAGCCCCCGAAGCGCTCCCGGAGGGCTCCCGCCGGGGTCTCCCCCTGTTCGGCGAGGTAGTCGAGGATCTCCCCCCCCTTGCCGCGCGGCCGTTCCCCGGAACCGGGAACCACCCGGTAGAACCGCTCGGTCCGCACGTTCTTCCCGCCGGCGAGGTACTCGCGCATGATGGGGGTGCCGTCCTCTCCCTTCTCGCAGCGGTAGCGGCTCACCAGGTTGATCCCGGCGGGAAGCGCCATCTTGATCACCTCTCCCAGGGGGTGGAGGTAGTAGGAGGCGATCCAACGGTAGAATTCCAGCTCGGGCGCCGTGAAGAGCGGCTCCTCGTCGAGGACTTCCAGCACCTCCTTCAGCTCGCCGGTGCCGCCGGGGGCGCCGGTGGCGACGCCGAGGAGATAGCCGGTCAGCTTGCGCCGGCCGAAGGGGACCAGCACCCGCTTGCCCGGGGCGGCCTGACCCTGCAGACGCCCGGGAAGGAGGTAATGGAAACTCCCCTCCAAGGGCAGCGGGATGGCGACCTCGACGATCTCAGGTGACGGCGTCGGCATGGGAATTCTCGTACGGGTTGGCAACGGGATCGATGGAGGAAGGAAACCCCTCCCCGGGCGGGGAGGGGGGGAAAGCAGGCCGCCGGCGGGGCCGGCGGGATGGACGCTATTTCTTGAGGACCTCTTCGGCGATGGTGCGTCCCATCGCCTCGCACTGGGCGATGATCTCCCCCCTGGGCATGAAGGGGGAGCGGATGAAGGGGACCGGGAGCTTGAAGCCGAGCCCCTTGAGGCGCTCCTCGACGAAGCGGCAGGCCTCGCCGCTCCAGCCGTAGCTTCCGAAGATCCCGCCGATGTTCCCCTTGAGGCTCACGGTGGAGAGGTAGGCGAGCACGTCCCACATCGGTTTCGGGATGTCGCGGTTGATGGTCGGGGTCCCGAAGATAAGGGCGTCCGATTCCTCCATCAGGTCGCGGATGTCGGCCACCGAGGCGTGGTTGATGTGGCAGAGGGTGACGTGGATGCCGGGGAGATTCGCCCCGCGGGCCACCGCCTCGGCCATCTTCTCGGTGTTGCCGTGCGGGGAGATGTACAGGATGGAGACCCGTTTCCCTCCCGCCTTGGGCTCGGACCACTTCCGGTAGAGGTCGATCATCCTGCGCGGGTTGCTCCGCGAGATCGGGCCGTGGCTTGGGCAGACGAGCTTGAGATCGATCCCGTCCAGCTTGCCCACCGCGGCGAGCACCCGGTCCTTGAAGGGGCGCATGAGGCAGTCGAAGTAGAAGCGGGTATCGGCCTGGAAGTCGGGGACCTCGTCGTCGAAGATCCCGTCGGCCGCGAAATGGGCGCCGAAGGCGTCGCACGGGAAGAGGACGCCGTCCTCCTCGAGCAGGGTGAACATGGTGTCCGGCCAGTGGAGGAAGGGGGCCGAGATGAACTTCAGCGTGCGGCCGCCGAGGTCGAGCGTCTCGCCGTCCTTGACCACCCGGGAGGAGAAAGGCTTATGGATCTGGTTGTTGAGGAAGGTGTTGGCCGCCTGGCTGGAGATCACGCACGCCTTGGTGCAGTGCTTGAGCAGGAAGGCGAGCGAGCCGGAATGGTCGGGCTCGGAGTGGTTGACCACGATGTAGTCCACCTCGGCCGGGTCGACGAGGGAGCGGATGTTCTCCAGGTACTCCTCGCAGCGCTTGGCCTTGACGGTGTCGATGATGGCGGTATGGGTGGCCCCGCGGACGAGGTACGAGTTGTAGGTGGTACCGTGCTCGGTCGGGAAGAGATCATCGAAAACGGTCAGGCCGGGATCCTTCACCCCGATCCAGTAGAGATCCTTTCCAAGTTCAACGGCTCCAGCCATCGGGCACCCCCTGTCGGTCGATTTGCGCTCGCGCCCTGCGCGGCACGTAGGCACCCCGGTCACTTTCAGCGGGCACCCTTGATTCACGGCACCTTACCAAAAAGAGGAGGGCAACGCAACCCTTCTTCCCCTTCCGCCCCCCTTCCCTGTCCCGCCTCTCCCGGCGTTTCACCGGCGAAAAAACAGCCGTACCCCGGCGTGCGGGATACGGCAGTCGGTTAGCGGCAGAAGGCGCTGCTACCCCTGTTTGCCGCCGTCGCGGCGGCCGCCACGGCGGTACTCGACCACCACGTCCTGGTCGCGGCGCCCCGGTTTCCCGCCGGGGGCTCCGAAGCGCCCCTTGGGGCCCGTCGTCTTGCGGCGCGGGTCGAAGGAGGGACGCCCCTTCTTGCCGCCGGGGCCGGCGTTGGCCCTGCGGAGCTGCCGGGTCGGCTCGAGCCCGGGAATCACGTGCTGGGGAAGGGTCTTGCCGGTGTAGCGCTCGATGCGGTCGAGGTAGGCGACCTCGTTCAGGGAGCAGAACGAGATGGCGACCCCGGTGGCCCCGGCGCGCCCGGTCCTGCCGATCCGGTGCACGTAGTCCTCGGCGAACTTCGGGAGGTCGTAGTTGATGACGTGGGTGACGCCGCTCACGTCGAGCCCGCGGGCCGCCACGTCAGTGGCCACCAAGAGACGCACCTTGCCGCGCCGCATGTTGACGATGGTCCGGTTGCGGGCCCCCTGCGACATGTCGCCGTGCAGGGCCGCCGCGGCGTGCCCCTGGGCGTAGAGGTCGGCGGCCAGCTGGTCGGCGTCCCTCTTGGTGGCGGAGAAGATGATGGCCTTGCTGACGCTGGCGTCGGAGATCAGGTGCTGCAGCAGGCGGTTTTTGTGCCGCATGTCGTCGGCCACGTGCAGGCGCTGCTCGATCTGGAGCTCGGCGACCTCCTTCCCTTCCACGGCCACCCTGACCGGGTCGGTTAAGAGGCGGGCGGCCAGCTTGGCCATGGCGTCATCCATGGTGGCGGTGAAGAGAAGCGTCTGGCGCCCTTCCGGGCAGGCGGCGGCGATGCGGTCCACGTCCTCGGAGAACCCCATGTCGAGCATCCGGTCCGCCTCGTCGAGCACCAGAAGCTCCAGACGGGAGAGGTTCAGGGTGCGGCGCTCGAGGTGGTCGATGATGCGACCCGGGGTGCCGACGATGAAGTCGACCGGGCGGGAAAGGAGATCCATCTGGAAACGGTACGGCATCCCCCCGAGGATGGAGCCGCTTCTCACCCGCATGAACTTCCCGTAGGAGCGGACGGCGTCGGAGACCTGGGTGGCGAGCTCGCGGGTCGGGGTCAGCACCAGGACGCGCGGCCCCTTGCCCCGCGCCGCGGAGGGGACCAGCAGGCGCTCGAGGGCGGGAAGCACGAACGAGGCGGTCTTGCCGGTGCCGGTCTGGGCCGAGCCGATGAGGTCTTTACCCTCGAGGGCCAGCGGGATGGACTGGGCCTGGATCGGGGTCGGCGCGCTGTAGCCGCAGGCGGAAAGGGCTTTGAGGATCGGGGCGGAGAGGTTCAACGATTCGAAAGACATGCGTTTCCTTTTTCCCACGACGACAGGGCGCCAGCCGCTGCGGAGCGCGGGGATCGAATTTTGCCAGGGAAGTGGCAGATAGAGGACGTGAGAGAGTGGCCGCGGCAAAGGCCGCAGCTTCGGGACGACAACAGGTGATGACCGGCAGATCGTACATCGTCGCCAACCATTTGCTGCTGCCGCATTGTCGAGGGGATTGACCGGTAATGCGAGGGGTTGGATCGATGGGAGGAGCTCGAGGCTCCGGATGAAACTGAGTCAGTCAGCCGATCACACTTACTACATGATCACCGCGAAGGCAAGCTTTTCTTTTCTACTCCGCGCTTTTGCGACTTCCTCCCGGGTCGCCGCGAGGCCATGGGCGCGGCTTTGGCGGCTTTCGCCCCGCCTGAAAAAACCTGAGCGGCGCTCGTTCCCGCCGGCACCGGCTTTCCGAAAAAAACCCCGCCAGACGATGGGGAAGCGCTCCTCGCGGAAGACATTCCCGGTCTGCGGGGTTTCGGTGCGGCACGGTCAGGCAGCCGAACGGAGGGCGCTCGGCTGCCTGAGCTGAATTACTTGGCGATGGCGTCTTTGAGAGCCTTGCCCGGACGGAACTTGGGAACCTTGGCGGCGGAGATCTTGATCTCCTTGCCGGTCTGCGGGTTGCGACCGGTGCGTGCCTGGCGGTCGGAGACTTCGAAGCTGCCGAAGCCGACCAGGGTTACCCTTTCGCCTTTCTTGAGAGCGCCGCTCACGCTGGTGATGAAAGCGCCGACCGCTTTTTCGGCTGCTCCCTTCGAGATGTTTGCGGACTTAGCAACTGCCTCAACCAGTTCTGCCTTAGTCATGTGAACCCCCCTTGGCTGTATTAAATTAAATGCCACTATAATCATAAAAACGCAATTTGCAAGGGTTTTGTGCAGAATTCCCGGCATTTTCTCCAGGACAGGAGCGGATCTAGCCCGATCTGGTCTCCGCTGAACCCTCGCCGGCCATGCTCCGGCTCATCGCCCCCCGGCCGTCGCACCCGGCGCGGGACTGGGATAAACATCGTCTGATTTCAATAAGTTACTGCTTGGGAGCCGGCTCGGGCGCGGGATCCTGATCGTAGCTCGTCGGCTCACTGCCGCTAATGAAACATTCCTGGATCGCGTCGCCGCTCCCTTCGCGCGCCAATTTCCCCGTATGGGGGTTGATGAGCGCAAAGGTGACGTTGGCGGGAGCGGCGAAGCTCTTGACCGGCACCCCGGCCAGCGCCCTTTGCATGAACTCGGTCCAGATCGGGGCCGCGGCCTGCCCGCCCGAGCCTCCGGCGCCGAGGCTCCGCTCCTGGTCGTAGCCGACCCAGACCCCGGCCACCAGCTGGGGGACGTAGCCGACGAACCAGGCGTCCTTCATGTCGTTGGTGGTACCGGTCTTGCCCGCCACCGGGCGGCCGAGGGCACGCGCCCGTCCGCCGGTACCGCTGCTGACGACGCTCTCCATCAGGTTGGTCATCAGGTAGGCGATCTCCGGCGAGACGACCGGCACCGCGGAGGGGCCGGTGGCCGGGGCCGCCACGGCCGCCGGAGCGGGTGCCGGCTGCTCGGCCTTGCCCCCATCCCCCTGGTCGTCGCCCGCGGCGGTCCCGTCCGGCTGCGGGGTGGAGAGGTTGGCGAAAGCGGGGGCCTGAACCTTCGGCTCGGGGACCTCCTCGAGCACCCGGCCGTCGCGGTCGAGCACCTTGGTGATGAAGTACGGCGTGGTGCGGTAGCCGCCGGAGGCGAAGACCGCGTAGGCGCTGGTCAATTCGAGCGGCGTCACGCTGGAGGAGCCCAGCGCCAGGGTCAGGTTGGCGGCCAGCGGGGAGGTGATCCCGAGCTTCTTCGCGTACTCGATGGCGGAGGAGACCCCGATCTGCTCCAGGATCTTGACGCTCACCACGTTGATGGAGTTGGTGAGGGCCTCCCGCATGGTGACCGGTCCGCGGTAGACGTTGTCGTAGTTCTTGGGCTTCCAGGCCTTGTCGCCGCCGCTTTCGTACTCCACCTGGGAGTCGTCGATGACGGTAGCCGGGGTGAGCCCCTTGTCGAGGGCCGCCGCGTAGATCACCGGCTTGAAGGCGGAACCGGGGTTCCTCCTGGCCTGCATGGCGCGGTTGAACTGGCTCTTCTTGAAGTCGTAGCCTCCCACCATGGCCCGCACCGCACCGGTCATCGGGTCCATGGCCACCAGCGCCGCCTGGGTCTCGGGGATCTGGTCGAGGGCGAAGACCGCCCCGCTCTTGTTCTGGTCCGGCTCCTTGACCTGCAGCTCGAGCACCGCGCCGAGCCCGATCGCCCGCTTGGCCTCCGGTTTCCCCCAGGCGTTGACCAATTCGACCTTGCCGGCCCACTCCATGTTCTTCCTGATGAGGGTCCCGGTGCGGTCACCCACCCGCACCTTGAGCTCCTGCCTGGCCGGGTCGATCCCGACCACCACCCCCTGGTAGGTGGAGCCCTGCTTGAGGGTCACGTAGTCGATCCCGTCCTCGACCTTCTTGCAGAAGGCGTCGACCTCCTGCTCGGTGAGGTAGCGCGCCGCCCCCCGGAACCCCTGCCGCTTGTCGAGCGCCTTCAACCCGTTCACCACGCTGTCGTAGGCACCCTTCTGCATCTCGGCGTTCATGGTCGTGTAGATCCGCAGGCCGTCCTTGTAGAGGCGTTCCTCCCCGTACTTCTCCTCGAGCTGCTGCCGTACCTGCTCGAGGAAGTAGGCGGACTGCTCCGGGTTCACCTTCTTGAGGGCGTGGATAACGATCGGGGTCGCCTTGGCGTAGTCGGCCTCCACCCGGGTGATGTACCCCTCCTTGACCATCCTCTCCAGGACGTAGGACTGGCGCTCCTTGGCCTTGTCGAAGTGCTTGATCGGGGAGTAGGCGTTGGGTGCCTTGGGGAGCCCGGCGAGCATGGCCATCTCGGCCAGGTTCAGCTTGTCGACCTCCTTGCCGAAGTAGGTCTCCGCCGCGAGCTCCACGCCGTAGGCCCCCGCCCCGAGGTAGATCTGGTTCAGGTAGATGTAGAGGATCTCGTCCTTGGAGAGCCGCTCCTCCATCCGTTTGGCGAGGATGGCCTCCTTGAGCTTTCTGGAGAACTTCTTCTCCGGGGTGAGGAGCATCGACTTGGCGACCTGCTGGGTGATGGTCGAGGCCCCCTCCTTCTTCCGCAGCGAGATGATGTTCTTGAACGCCGCCCGCATGATGCCGACGTAGTCGATCCCCTTGTGCTGGTAGAAGTTGGAATCCTCGGCCGAGACGAAGGCCTGGATCAGGCGCCGGGGGATCTTGTCCACCGGGACCACGGTCCGCCGCTCGAGGTAGAACTCACCGACCAGGCTGCCGTCGGCCCCGAAGACCTGGGAGAGGATGGGGGGGCGGTAATCGGCCAGCCGGTCGACCTTGGGAAGGGCGTTGAAGAGGTAGAAAAGATAGCCGACGAAGGCGAGCATCCCGATGACGCAACAGCTTCCCAGGATGGTGCCTAAAAGCTTCCCGTACGAGCGGCTCTTCTTGATCCTGCGGGACGGGGCTTTGTAAATCTCCATTGGCGGGGGTCTCCGTGCCGTCTGTCCGTCTAATGCGCAAAAGGCCAGGCGGCGGGGGCCGGGGCCGAAATTACGAGCATGCGAACAGCTGGGGCTAAACAATCGGTAAAAACGTCCGAAGAGCAAGATTATCGCAGAATGCCCAATGAATTCAAGGGACAATGTTTCCCCATGAAAAGGGAGGCCGCCCATGGGTCATCGATTCCCCCAGTGCGGCACGGTGAAAACCGCCACTTTTCCGTTGTGCACCGGCAGTTTGTAGGCTAAGATCCCGCGCCGAGAGTGGCGCCGTTTCATTAACACGAGGGAGGACCGTAACCGATGAGAAAACTCGCAATACCCTTGGCACTGTGCGCAATGACCCTGGCGGGAACCGCCCACGCCGCCACCTTCCAACCGATCGGGAACCTCGGCATCGGCGGTGCTGGCGTGGCCCGCACCACCAACGCCCTGGCCGCCTACTGGAACCCGGCCGGGCTCGCCTTCAACGAGACCACCTTCAGCATGCCGATCGAGGTGAGCGCGGGCTTGAGGGTGTCGAAAGGGCTGGCCGACAACGTGGACAAGGTCGAGAAGTTCACCGAGAAGGGCGCCAACGGGCAATCCACCTTCGACAACCTGAAGAACATCAGCGGGAATCCGGACGCGCTGGGCGACGTGGTCGCACTCCTCTCGGTCCTTAAGGACATCGAGGACAAGAAGGGGACCGTCTCCCTGGAGGCCAACACCGAGTTCGCGATGCAGATCAAGCATTTCGCCTTCGGCGCCTTCGGAAACATGGAAGGGTTCGCCCGCCCCGACATCGATATGAAGAACATCCTTCCCAGCAACTCCTCCGGCGTCACGCTCACCAACGCCGACATCATTAACGCCGTCACCCCGGGCATCGGCACCAGCCACAACTACACGTACTTCACCGATGCCACCATCAGGGGAAACTTGATCACCTCCCTGGAAGGCGCCGGCTTCACCGCCTCCCAGGCCAACGACATCCTTGCCACCATGGACAACACCCTTACCACCAATAATCATGGGGTTACCCAGGACCAGATATCTACCACCACCATCGGCAACTTCCTACCGACCCTGATCGCCAGCAACAACGGTACCGGCGGCGGACTCACCATCGACAACAACCGTACCGCGGTCGTCTTGAGAAACCTCGCCTATGTCGAGTTCCCGATCGCCTACGGCCACCCGATCGACCTCGGGGGCTACGGCAAGCTCGGCATCGGGGCCTCCGTGAAGCCGATCGTGGGGCGCGTCTATTCGTCCGAACTGCTGCTGGTCAACCAGGGGAGCAGCGTCAGCTCCGGCAACATCACCAGCAACCTGACCAAGAACTACACCGAGAGCACCGCAGTCACCTTCGACCTCGGCATGTTCTATAAATACAGCGACTGGTTCAACTTCGGCCTGGTCGGCAAGAACCTCACCTCGCCGAAGTTCTCGGCGCCTGCACTGAAGGACCAGCACGGCAACCTGGTCACCACCGACGCCAACGGGAACCCGGTCGACAATTCGGGCGTCACCCTGAAGCCGCAGGTAAGGGCGGGCATCTCCCTCGACCCGCTCTCCTGGCTGACCCTCGCCGCCGACCTCGACATCACCAAGAACGAGACGGTACTCCCGAGCGCCGACTACACCAGCCGCAACCTGGGCGGCGGCCTGGAGATCCACCCCTTCACCTGGCTGAAGCTGCGCGGCGGCATGTACAAGAACCTCGCCAACAACGACATCGGCCCGGTGGCCACCGCCGGCCTTTCGTTGGGGATCAAGTGGTTCTACTTCGACATCGACGGCGCCTACGGCCTGGAAACCGCCAAGTTCAAAGAGAAGAACTACCCGAAAGAGGCCAGGGTGCAGACCACCCTCAACATCCAGTTCTAGCCGAGCGGGAGCGGGTCTCCTCCGGGGCGCCCGCTCCCGCCCTCCTCCCCCTCCGGATTCCCGCCCGTAACGCCCCGTTTTGGCTTGGGGATTCCCGAGATTTCTCCGTTTACTTAAACAAAGCCTCATGCTAGAATCCGGCTCCGATTCCGCAGCTGCCGCTTTCTCCACCACCGATAACCGGAAGGTTTCCGTATGTCTTTTGACGGCGATTTACAACATTTCCCGATCGCGGACGTCATCCAGCTTCTGCACGCCACCGCCAAGTCCGGCACCCTGACCCTGAGGAGCCTCAAGGGGGAGAGCCAGCTGGTCTTCCAGGACGGCTACATCGTCAGCGCCAACCATGTGAACAACAGCGTCCGCATCGGCCAGATCCTGATGGACATGGGGGTCATCACCGCGGAAGAGCTGGAGAGCGCCCTCCACGAGCAGCAAAAGGCCGGTTCCGGCCGCAAGCCGATCATCCAGACGCTGATCGAGGGGGGGAGGATCCACCCCGACCAGGCCTACCACGGGCTGGAAGTGCTGATCGAGATGACCATCGTGGAGGTGCTGACCTGGATCCGGGGGACCTTCTCGCTCGACGTCGAGAAGACCGTCGCCAGCGTCGAATACCGCTACTTCCCCGAGCAGCTCAAGAAGGACATCCATCTCAACACCCAGAGCGTGCTGATGGACGCCCTGAGGATCTACGACGAGCGCAAGCGCGACGGCACCCTGGACGACGGCTCCCTCTTCCGCCCGCTCGCCCCGGGACTTGCCATGGCAGCCGAACCTGCCGATGCCGGGCTCTCCGCCGCCGACCTCGGGCTGGACGAGCTGGACGGCCTGGAGAGGAAGATCCCCAAGGCCTTCTCCGCCCTGGACGAGGTGGAGGAGGAGACCCCGAAGAAGCGGCTGCAGGGGGTTTTGACCGGTATCGCCGCCGAAGAGCAACAGCAGCTCTTCCGTTACCTGGAAAGCCTGGCCGGCCGCCCCGAACCGCTCCCCGCCGAGGCGGCGGTGGTGCTCTTCTCCGCCGACCCGGTGGTCCGCGAGTGCGTCTCCGCGGTCAGCGGTGCCGGGTTTGTCTGCGCCACCCGTGACGCGGCGGGGCTCGACGCCATCATCGACCAGCTCCACTCGAAGGGGCGCCGCCCCGTGCTGATCGTGGACGGGGCCGAGGCGGCCGGGAGACCGGCGGCCGCCAGGGAAACCGTGGCACTCGTCCAGGAGAAGGTGGAGAAATTCGCCGCCCTGCGGGTACTGGTGCTGTGCGCCCCCTGGGACCTCGAGCTGAGCGCCCACGCCCTTCAGTCCGGCGCGGAGGCGGTGGTCCCCAAGGCGAGCCGGGCGGAGCGGAGGGAAACCTTCATCTCCGACACCGTCGAATGCTCGCGCGCCCTCGATACCGTGCTCAGCAAAGGCGCCCCGGCGCTCAAGGAGGGGAGCCAGGGAAGCCTGCCGCGGGTCAAGGAGCTCTTTTCCTCCTTCGCCGATCTGCGCGAGCCTTCCGAGGTGACCTTCACCCTGTTGAAGTCGGTGGGAGGGTTCTTCTCCCGCGCCGTGACCTTCGTGGCGGTGCGCTCCGAGCTCGTCGCCGAGCGCGGTATCGGCGTCACCGCTCCCGGCGAGATCACCTCGCTCCGGCTGAGACTGGCGGTCGATCCCCACTCCCTGCTGCAGCAGGCCCTGGACGGCCAGTGCTACTACGGGGACGCCGACGCCTCGCTGCGCGAGACCATCCGCGGCTCGATCGGGCTGCCGGCCAGCATGAAGGCCCTGCTCCTGCCGGTGAAGAGTTTCGGCCGGGTCATCGCCCTCATCTACGCCGACTTCGGCGACCGGGCGGGGGGCGAGCCCCAGCTGGAGCTGTTGGAAGTACTGGCCCAGCACGCGGGTGTGGTGATCGACAACGCCCTGTACCGCAAGCGGTGCGCCGCACAGAAATAGACGCCATCGGCACCCTCCCCGATCGGGGAAGGATGAACGGGTTATTTGTAATGTGATGTGAGCGGCAGTAAGAGAGGAGGGTAGTTCATGGCCATCGATGCCAAGGTTTTCGTACAGATCCTGGAAATCGCCTTCAGCAAGAAGGTCTCCGACGTCCACTTCGAGGTCGACAATCCTCCCTTCTTCCGGGGCAAAGGGCAGATCATCCGCTCCAAGCTCCCGGCTCTCTTGGCCGAGGACACCGAGTTCATCGCCCACCAGATAATGGCCCACAACAACAGGAAGTGGGAGCAGGACCAGAAGGAGTTCGACACCTCCTTTTCGCTCCCCAGCGGCGCCCGCTTCAGGGTCAGCATCTTCCGCCAGCGCGGCTGCTTCGGGATCATCATGAGGGTGATCCCCGCCCACATCGGGAACTTCGACGAGCTCCGCCTCCCGCCGGTGCTGGGGGAAGTGGTCAAGGCGCCCAATGGGCTCGTGCTGGTCACCGGCCCCACCGGCAACGGCAAGTCCACCACGCTCGCCTCCATGCTCCGCTACATCAACGAGAACTTCTCCTACAACTGCATCACCATCGAGGACCCGATCGAGTTCCTCTTCACCTCGCAAAAGAGCTGCATCATCCAGCGCGAGGTGGGGATCGACACCGACAGCTTCAGCTCGGCCTTGAAAGCCGCGCTCCGCATGGACCCGGACCTGATCATGGTCGGCGAGATGCGGGACCGGAATACCATCGAGGCCTGCCTGATGGCCGCGGAGACCGGGCACCTGGTCCTCTCGACGCTCCACACCCAGGGGGCGGTTTCGACCATCAACCGGATCATCGGGCACTTCCCGCCCGAGGCGCAGGAGATCGTGCGCCACCGGCTGGCCGACATCCTGGTCGCCACCGTATCGATCCGCCTGGTGATGAACAAGACCGGGGAATTCATCCTCCCGGTCCTGGAGATCATGCGGGGGACCACCACCATCCAGAGCTGCATCAGGGAAGGAAGGCTGGACGAGATCGAAGGGCACATGGAGAACAGCCGGAGCCAGTACCAGATGCAGACGCTGGACCAGCACCTGATCCAGCTCCACGAGCAGGACCTGATCACCATCGAGGAGGCCAAGCGGCTGTCGCACTCGATGGACCTGGAACGGAAGATGATGTTCACCAACTAGACGCGTTGGCATACCGGCTGACCCGCGGTCCTCTCCCCCTCAAGGGGACAGGGTGAGGATGGGTTTCCGCAGGGACAACAAAAAGGGGCTGGCACCTTGCGGAGCCAGTCCCCTCTCTTTTTCCGCTTACGACAGGGAGGCGATCAACTCCTCGATCTCCCGCCGCAGGCCGGCTACCTCCCCCCGCAACTCGCCCACCTCGGATTCCAGGGTGGCCAACCGCGCAGCGGCCGCTCCGCCGCCTCCGCTTCTCGCCGCCCGCACCGGGGTGCCCCCCCCAGCATCAGCCGCTCTCTCTTCGCTCTCCCACCGCTGGTCTTCCGCCTCGCTCTCCTCGGCAATCTCGGCAATCTCGGGCATCCCGGCGAAGAGCTGTGCGTAGCGCGGTTCCTTGCGACCCGGCTGCCGCGGAAGCCTGACCACCAGTGGGGGGCCGGCCTGCAACAGCTTCAGGAGGGCGCCCTCCACCGCGGCGAGGTCGGTAAAGGCGGCCATGCGGTCGCAACGGCTCCTCAATTCACCGGGGGTCTGGGGTCCCCTCAGCATCAGTTCCGCCAACACCGCGCGGGGGCCTTCGGCGAGGCTCAGCTTGTCGGTCACCGAGTGGCAGTAGCGGGGTACCCTTCCCCCCACCGTGGTCAGCCGCGCGAGCCCCCGCGCCCCGAGCCGTTCCAGCGCGGCCAGCACCTCCGCCTCGGAGAGCGCCATGGCCGGCTCACGGTTGGACTTCTGGTTGCAGGCCGCCACCAGCGCGTTCAGGCTCAACGGATAGTTCTCCGGCGTCGAGAGCTCCTTCTCGATGAGGCTGCCGAGCACCCTGATTTCCTGCCGGTCGAGGTTCATTCTCATGCGATTCTCCTGCCCTTTTCAAACTATGCGATTTTGCGGGGGTGACAGCGGCACCCGAAATGGGTATGATAGACGGAATTCTGTCCGCCTCAGCCCGGCACCCGCCGCGGAGGCTTCGAGAGAGGAAACATGATGCCGGCCATTCGAACCGCCATACTCGCCACGCTGCTCACCGTAGGGATCACCACCCAGGGCTACTGCTTCTGCTTCGACGAAGCGGGCGCCGAGTACGGTATCAATCCCCAGATCCTGCGCGCCATCGCCAAGGTGGAGTCCAACTTCAATCCCACCGCGGTCAATCGCAACGCCAACGGCACCTTCGACTTCGGACTGATGCAGATCAACTCCAGCTGGGCCTCGGTGCTCGGCAAGAAGCGCTGGAACAACCTCGGCGACGCCTGCTACAACACCAAGACCGGGGCCTGGATCCTCGCCATGTGCATCAGCAAGTACGGCTACAACTGGAAGGCCATCGGCTGCTACAACAGCCAGACTCCCCAGAAGCGGGACGTCTACGCCAGGAAGGTTTTCGCCCAGTTGCAGAAGGTGAAGCCGGTGGAGCAGGAGGCGGCCTACGCTCCGCTCAAGGAAAACGTCGAGGCGCTGGTCAAGGAGAAGGTGGACGGCTGGGTGGAGGCGGCGGCCCAAGGGAAGAAACGCGAGTTCGTCGCCAAGGGAAAACCGTACGTGCCGGTGCCGAAAGAGGTGCTCCAGGAGCCGCCGGCGATGAACGAATCATCCCTCCAGCACGCCCTTCCCCCTCCGGCAGCCGCTGCGCCGCCGGAACTCTCCAGCGGTCTGAAGAGCAACGAATCCTCGTCCTCCTCGCCTGAGGCTGAATTACCCCAACTCCAAAACACCGGCGTCATGCCCTAGCCGGATTCCGCCATCACCATCAACGCTGGCTGCATCCCGACGGGAGGACCCACTGCTGCTTGGCAGCCGCTACCCGGTCGGCGATCAGGACCTTCCGCCCCGCCGCATCCTCGGGCTGGACGAGGAAGCCGACCGGCGCCCCCCCTCCCTCCAGCGGGTGCGCGCCGAAGTCCGGCGTGATGCCGAGCATCTGCAGCAGATCCTTCACGATTCCCCGGAAGTCACTCCTGGCATCGACCCGCAGCACATGGTACCCCGCCGTCTCCAGAAGCCTCATGAGCGTCTCGGTGTAGGCGTCCGGCGCCCCCAGGTTCACGATGTAACGCCCCCCCTTGAACTCGAAGTAGCGGTCCACCATGATGCTGAAGGGGGGAGAATAGGCGCTTCCCGAGTCGACGATCTTGTTTTTCGACCAGGTGATGGAAAGGGAATTGAGAACGGATTCGACGATCTGCCCGGCATTGTGGTCGGCGACCGCACAGTACCAGACCGGCCCGGTAACCACCTGCGGCTCGGGGGGTGCCTGCGCCGCCGGAGCGGCAGGAGCCGGAGCGGCAGGAGCCGGAGCAGTAGCCGCGGGAGCTTTAGCCACGGGAGCTGGAACTGCCGGAGCTGATTTAGCTGCGGGAGCTTGCTTGGCTGCGGGAGCTTGCTTGGCTGCCGGGGCTACCGGGGCGTGCGACGGGGCCGGAGCGGACGGATGAGCGGGAGCGGCCGGGGCAACGGTTGCCGGATGAGCTTGCCGGGGAGGAGCCGTTTCCTGCCCTGACGGCCTCTCCCCCTCGCCGGCTTCCTGCTTGGCGGCGACCGGAGGCTGGACAGGCGCCTGTTCGGCCGTCGCGGTCGATGCTCGCTCTTCCGTGCCGGGCGCCTTCGGGTGTGCCTCTTCCTTTCCCGCCGGGGTCTTGGCCGCCAGCCGCGCGGCTTCCTGCTTCCCGCACGGTACCAGCAGCTCGCTCCCCACCTTCAGGTCGTGAATGTTGGCGACATGGTTGATCCTGACGATTTCGGGGATCAGCCGCTCGGCCTGCTCGTTGGACATCCCGACGTGCCCCATAAGGATCTTGAAGATGTAATCCCCCCGCCGGATGGTGTAGCGGCAGTAGCCGGGATGCTCGGACGGCTCACGGTGCTCGGACTGCTCGCCGCGCTCGGCGGTCTGCTCCTTCGCCTTTCCTTCCTTCTTATGGCGGACGCTTTTCTTCTTCTCCGCCTTGGGCGCGGCCGGCGGTTTTTCCCGCTCCAGCTCCTTGATGTCGATATCGTAAGGTGCCTTTTCAGCCAATACCAGCGATGGTCCCAGCAGACAGAAGAGGGCGGGGAGGAGGATGCCCCCCTGTTTGACCCCTTTCAACAGGCGCCTCTTTTCTGATGCCGGTGCTTCATTTCGATGTTTCATCACGTACTATGACTCCTTGCCAGGACCGGACCCGCCTCAGGGGTAAAAAACCACCAGCCCCTTGAGGGCGTGATCACTCTTTTTTCGATAGATGGTGAGTCCGAGACCACCCGGCGCGACTCCATGCTCGACGAGGAAGCCCCCCTTGGTCTCAGTCGACTTCACCTGGTAATGGTCGATACCGCCGAACTCGAGCAGTGCCCGCTGGTAGATCTGGTCCGAGATGGTCTGACCGCTCAGCGCGAGCACCTGGAGTGCCTTGTAGACGTTCCCCTCTTTATACAGCTTGTACTCCGCCCGGGTACCCACCAGCCGCTGCCATCCCGGATGCCTCTTGCCGTAGGCGGGGTCGATGGTGACCCCTGCGAGGAAGGGGGGGAGAGCCGTGACCCCCTTGACCTTGACCTTGACCTTGGCCGGGGCCTTGGCCGCGGGCGGCGCGGCAGGCGGCACCACCGGGGCGGCAGGCTTGGCGGCTCCGGCGGGGACCGTCCCGGCAGGAGCGGTCGCCGCCTTGGGTGCAGGAGCGGCACCAGCCTTGGGTGCGGGAGCGGGACCTCCGGGTGCCGGGGGAGCGATGGCCGCCTTGGGTGCCGCCGCAGGGGAAGCGGGCTGGGCAGGTTTCACTCCGGAAGGCGCCGGCTTTGCTCCTGGCGCGGCCGGGGCGACCCCGGCGGCCGGCTTCTTCACCGAAGCGGAACGGGATCCGAACGGCCCCACGATGTAAAGGACCAGAGGGATGAAGATGAGGGCCACGGCCAGCGGGATGCTCCAGGCGGCCCGTTTCTTGACCGAGGAGGCCTTCTCCTGCGCGTCCAGGCTCTGGAGGAAGTCGTCTACATAAATGGGGTGGCCGGGTCCCATCCCTTCCCGCCCCGGCCGCGCCGGCGTTGCCGCCGGTTCGGGGTGGCTCTCCACCTGCTCGGCTTCCGTTTCCGCCCCCTGGCGGGACGAAGCGCGGCGCATCATTTCGGCGAAAGTCTCCTCCTCGCCAGCCGGGGCCTCCTCGGCGCGGGCGCTTTTCTCCCCGGCTGCGCTCGCCTCCTCCTTCTTGGCGGCGGCCTCGGCGGTGAACCACTCCCGGGTCGGAATGTAGGGAGCGGCCGCGGGGTTTGGGACGCCAGCGGGGGCGGCAGCCGCCACGGGAGGTTGCGCCGTCGGAGGCTGCGGCACCGGAGGTTGCGCCCCGGGACGCTCGGCCTCGGGCTCCTCGGCCGCGGGAGGCTGCGGGGAGGAGGGAACAACGTTAGCCGCCGGCAGCTGCCCGCCGACCGCTTCGCTCACCAGGCACCCTTCTTCGCCAGCCCCTTCTCCTTCAGGGGCAGCGGCAGGCTCGACCTTCGTCTTTGCTTTCTTCTTTGCCGGGGCCCCCTCCCCTTTGTCAGCCGCCTTTCGTTGCGCCCGGGGACGTTTTCCGGACAGGATTCCCCTGATCTCCTCGGCCAGCGCCTGATCGTCATCCGCCAGGTCGAGGTACAGCTTGGCCTGCTTCTGGGCCAGCTCGGCGTCCTCCTGATCGACGGCGAGGATGACCACTTTGGCCTTGGGAGGGAGGATCTTCTTGAGGTGACGCAGTGCGATATCGCTGGAAAAGCCGGAAATCCTGCTTTGGGCGAAGATGAGCCGCGGAGCGGGATCCCCGAGCTCTTCGGCGGAAAGGGAGAGGGTGGCGGAGGTTCGCAGTTGCAGGAGTCCGTCCTTTTCCAGGGACTGGAATACCCGCTGCACGCGTTCGATGTCGGTGATCAGTAAGATGGAAGTCATTGATACCCTTTGCTGTTCCGGCGCATTTTAGGGGAGCGACCGGAAATAATCAATATCAATCCGCTCATGAGAAAGGTTTTTTACAGGTAAAAGCGTCCTAACGTTAGCAGTTTGTTGCACGAAAGGTGGGGAGTGTGCTAAATTGGCCGATGCTTTTTCAGCCGGTAAGTATATCCTGTTATTTTTACATGGCATCTCCCCATTGTCTTTTCTGTGGTGGATCTCCTGGAGGGTCCTGATCAGGACGCCGGGAGCATCGTGAACACTTCCCGCCCCGTCAACCCGTGGGCGGTGATCGGTGGGAGGAAACCTGACATGGCCTATCTGTCCGTATGTAAGGGATTCATCGGCAGCCGACTGGCTATCAAGGCGCTGCTTCTGCTACTATTCGCCGACATCCTGGCCGGCTGTAACACCACCTACATTCCCGTCAGCTGGGGGTTGGGGAACAAGCCGAAGGAGCTGTCCCACACCGATACCACCCTCATGACCCTGTTCGAGCATTTCGACAAGGACCGGTTCACGCTCAGGCTCGGCGGCTCCTCCTTCGAGGAGGTCATGATGCCGAGCGAGGTGAAATACCACCTCGGCGCCTACCGCCCCGACACCAAGCAGATCTACCGCAACCTCTACCGGGAATACAACGACCGCGAGCTGCGCGACCTGCTGGTGCACGAGCTCGCCCACCACATCTGGTTCAACTACATGTCGGTGGCGCAAAGAGACGAGTGGAAGGAGTACCTGATCAAGAATCCGAGTACGGCACAGGCCTTGGTGCGGATGGCCTACCCCGATCCCCGGACCTGGGATACCGAGGACTTCGCCTACGCGATGCAGAACGCGAGGCGCGAAGACATCAAGGAACTGAACGCCATCAAGCTGATTTCCGACGAGGAGTGCGCCGCGATCCTCAAGTCGCTGCCGGCGGACGCCCCCCTTCCCGCGAAAGTGGAGGCCACCACCCCCAAGACGCCCCCTGCCGCGGTCAGCACTCCGCAAAAGCCGGCCGCTTCAGCGATTGCCACGGGAAATAGATGAGACTACTCGATTCACTGGAGCGCAAACTCGGGCGCTTCGCAATACCGAACCTCACGATCTACCTGATCGCCGGTCAATCGCTTTTCTACGTGATGTACATGACCGGCAAGCTCGATCCCGCCGCCACCCTCCTCTCGGCCGACCGGCTGCTGGCGGGAGAGTGGTGGCGCATCTTCACCCTCCCGTTCGACCCGCCCCGTCAGAGCCTGCTCTTCGCGCTCTTCGCGTGGTACTTCTTCTACCTGCTGGGGTCCGCCCTCGAGGCGCACTGGGGAACCTTCCGCTACAACGCCTTCCTCTTCCTCGGGTGCCTGATCACCGTCGGCGCCTCGTTCCTGGTGCCCCACCTGCCGGTCGGCAACACCTTTTTGGCCGGCTCGGTGTTCCTGGCCTTCGCCACCCTCTTCCCGGATTACCAGATCCTCCTCTTCTTCGTGCTGCCGGTCCGGATCAAGTGGCTCGCCATGCTGACCTGGGCCGGGTACCTCTACCTCCTCCTTTTCGGTGGCTGGGCCGCCCGGGTCTCGGTGCTGGCGGCCACCGGCAACTACCTGATCTTCTTCGGCAGGGAGATCGTCACCTCCGCCCGCTACGGCCGCAAGCAGTTCATGAAGAGGGCCGCCGGTGCCCTTCCCCGCCGCGAGCGCGAGTCCCATCACCGCTGCACGGTCTGCGGGATCACCGACCAGACCCATCCCGACATGGATTTCCGCTACTGCCCGCAGTGTAACGGCCAGTACGGCTACTGCCGGGAGCACATCTTCCGCCACGAACACAAGAAGTAACGCCCCGGCCGCGGCGGCTACCGGCCGCGCCCCGGCGCCGCACCACCGAAACACGGAGGGATCATGCTCGACAAACTCAGCAGTATAGACGACAAGCTCAACAACCTCGGCGACGAGCTCTACCAGAGCTGGAGCCACGACCAGCGCCGGGCCGAGATCGGCAAACTGGTGGACGGCTACCGCAACGGCCTCCCGGTCCAGATACTCTGCATCCTCTCCACCTCGATCGCCGGGAGCTCGGAGCTCGCCAACGAGCACATCTCCGCGTTCCTGAGCCGCAAGGAGCGTAAGGCCATCGTCAGAAACGAGTCCGGCGGCAACCGCGAGCTTGAATCCCTCCTGAAGGCGACGCTTCTGTAGGAGAAGGGGATGACGCTCACCCAGCACCTGGCGCTGACCGCGGTGGCGGCGGCGCCCCTTTCTCCGCTCCTCACCGGCCACGAGCTCGCCCTCTTCGCAGCCGGCTCGGTGCTGATCGACGTCGACCACTACCTCCTGTACGTGCAGCGCAGGAGGAACCTGAGCGTCTCCGGGATGTTCGCCTACTTCAATGATCTGCAGCCTATCCAGACCCGGATCCCTTACGTGGGGCTTTGCCTCTTCCACACCATCGACTTCTTCATCCTCCTCGCCCTCCTCGCCCTCTGGTATCCCCCCCTCATCTACCTTTTGGCCGGCTGCCTCTACCACTTCGCCATCGATCTTTACGACCTGCGCCGCAAGAAGGTGATCTTCATCCGCCCGTTCTTTCTCGTCGAACACTTCGTACGCCGCCGGGCCCAGGGGTATCCCTGGTATTGATCCGGTTGCACGAGAGCCCTTTCTGGATTAGTCTTTGCTAATGCATTCTCGCCGCTACAAGACCGCCGCCATCCCCACGACACGTTGCCTGGAGCCCGTTTCGCCCATCGGGTAGTCATCGTTTCACTGCCTTTCGCAGCCAAGGGACGACCGCCATGGACAGCAATCAGGACCGCACCCTTCCAGCTCCCCCCAACGCCGACGAGCAGCAGGCGTTTATCGACCGGTTCACCGAACTGATGGACGGCGCTGGCGATCCCCGCATCGTTTTGACCAACATCTACAAGGAGATGCCGATCTCCCACCCGGCCTCGCTGTGGGAGGTCAAGGGAAACCACGTCGAGCTCGAAACCTGCGAGCTCCAACTGGCGGCGATCTCCCACTGCAGCGAGGCCTACATCCAGTCCCCCCTGGTCGAAAACCCCGTCCTCGCACAACTGGAGAGCATCGACATCCGGCGCTGCACCGTGCGGCTGCACAACTTCAGCTACTGCGAGCTCTACGTCAACCGCCGCAGTGCCGTCCGGGTCCGTTTCAAGCGGCCGGTCAACATGGTCGCCACGGCCGGGGAGAGCAAGATCCACGGGCTGGCCCACGACATCTCCCTGGAGGGTTGCTGCCTCTTGACCCTTGGCCGCCCCCCCCTGGCGCCGGGAGACCCTGCCGAGTTGCAGCTCCATCTTTTGGCCCCCCTCACCAACGAAACTCTCGACGTCGAAATCCCCTCCTCCGTGATCCGTATCGCCGGCGAGACCCCTCCCTACAAGCTTGTGCTGGGTTTCTGCCACACCCAGCACTCTGAGCACCTTTTGTCGGTGTACATCAACCAGCGTCAACACGAACTCTTGAAGGAGCTCCGCGCCTCCCTGTGAACGGGATGAGAGGACTCAATCCACTTGCGTCCTCCCTCCTCCCGTTGCATTCTTAATGGGAAAGGCTATCCCGGAGATCCAATCATGCCCAACCGCGACCATCGACATCACCCCGCCCCCCCGGCCCCGGTGTTCCCCGCCCGCCCCAACCTCACCCTGATCGGCATGCCCGGCTCGGGGAAGAGCATCGTCGGGAGGATCATCGCCACCCGGCTTGGGTGGGATTTCATCGACACCGACAAGGTGATCGAGGCGGCCCACGGCAAGCCGTTGCAGGAGATCGTGCACGAGTTGGGAGGGGAGGAGTTCAGGCGGGCCGAGGAACGGGCCGTGCTCGAACTGGATCCACCCCGCCCGACCGTGATTGCCACCGGCGGGAGCGTCGTATACTCGGAGGCCGCCATGGAACACCTCGCCTCCCTCGCCACCCTGGTCTTTCTCGATGCCCCCACCGAGGTCATCCAGCGGCACGTGGAGGGAGAGGCTCCCCGCGGGATCGTGGGTATGCCTGAGGGTGGCATCGAAGCGCTCCACCGGGAGCGGCTCCCTCTCTACCAGCGCCACGCGACCGTCGTGGTGCGGACCTCCCACGAACCACCGGAAGAGGAGGCGGAAAACGTCCTCGCGGCCTTACGAAACGCCGGGGCCCTCGCCCACCCCGCGGGAGCTTCGCCCATCCCCTGACCGGCCGCGTTCTCCTTTGTTCCCGGAGCCATTGGTGCTATGATGCCGCATCCCGAACCAGGAGAGCACTATGTCCCACAGCCAGCACCCCTTTCACACCCTCACCCCCGACTTCATCATCGACGCCGTCGAAAGCCAGGGCTTGCGAAGCGATTGCCGCACCCTTGCCCTGAACAGTTACGAGAACCGCGTCTACCAGGTGGGAATCGAGGAGCAAGCGCCGCTGATCGCCAAGTTCTACCGCCCCGGGCGGTGGAGCGACCGGCAGATTGCCGAGGAGCACGATCTCTGCGCGGAGCTTGCCGGGCACGAGCTCCCGGTGGTGGCCCCCATCCGCAACGGGGAGGGGGAGAGCGTCTTCCATTTCCACGGCTTCCGGTTCGCCCTCTACCCCCGGCAGGGCGGACACGCCCCCGAGTTCGACAACCTCGACAACCTGCTGATCCTCGGGCGCCTGCTCGGCCGCATGCACAACGTCGGCGCCGTCCGCCCCTTCGAGGAGCGCCCCCGGCTGGACAGCGACAGTTTCGGCCACCAAAGCGTGGCACTCATCTCGGAACGCTTCATCCCCGCCGAATACCGCGAAAGCTACCTCGCGGTCACCGCCCAACTCCTCTCCGCCATCGAGGCGACCTTCGCCGAAGCCGGGGAGATCCGCTACCTGCGGGCCCACGGCGACTGCCACGCCGGGAACATCCTCTGGCGGGACGACAATCCTCACTTCGTCGACTTCGACGACGCGCGGATGGCGCCTGCGGTGCAGGATCTCTGGATGATGCTTTCGGGAGAACGGCCACGGAGGATGGCCCAGCTGGAGGCATTGATGAAGGGATACCGGGAGTTCCGCGCCTTCGACCGTCGCGAGCTCCGGCTGGTGGAACCGCTACGGGCGCTGCGCATGCTGCATTACAGCGCCTGGCTGGCAAGCCGCTGGGAGGATCCCATCTTCCCGAGCACCTTCCCCTGGTTCAACACGGTGCGCTACTGGGGGGAGCATATCCTGCAGCTGCGCGAGCAGCTGGCCGCGCTGGAAGAGGAGCCGCTGGAGCTTGAATGAGGTGAGGGCTAGACGATCCCCAGCTTTCGCAGCAGGGGGAGTTTTTCCTTCCGGAAGGTCTCGGCCTGGGAGTGGAGCTCGGCGAGATTTTCCTCCTCGGACATGAGGACCTCGCCGTCGCGGGAGAGCTTGTGGTTGTGGGCCTTCATGTTGTCCCAGATCCAGGGGACCGGGTCGCGCCCCGCGCCGGTGGACTGGCAGGCGATCAGCAGCCGTTCCAGCCATTCCAGCTTGAGGCCGTTTTGCACAACGGGGGAGGCAAGAGCGAGCTTCTCCAGGTTGTTCAGCTCCCGGTCCAGGAGTGCCGCGTTCAGATTCTTCGCCGCGATGGTGGCGAGAAGCAGCGGCTCCACGGCGGGCATCAGGTACTCCGCTGACAGGAGCACCAGCAGCGCCTCCACCACCCTCCCGATCCGCAGCGAGGCGAGCTCGTCACGCTGCATCAGCTGATCCAGCGTCTGGGGCCGTTCATCCAGGGCGGCCAGGATGGGATCGTAGAGCTCCCGGTCGAACAGCACCTCCCCCACCGGAAATAGCGCCTTTCTTTCCAGAGATCCCTGCGGGACCACCAGCGCCAGCCGCTGGGCCCGGAAGCGCTCCACCTGCTCTTCGGGGGTGAGCCGCGGGCGCCCCTTGGTGAAGATATCCCGGCGCAGCATGGGACAGGCGGTGAAATCCTTCAGGGTCTCCCTCAACACCCGGTCGGTCACCTCGTCCAGGATCTCCTGCTGGACCTGTGAAAAGCGAAGCATGTCCTGATGGTCGACGAAATTGGCCGCCCCCGCGAAGGCAAGGCCTGCCGGCGCCAGCTCGCGCACCACGTCGGCATGGTAGTAGGGGGTCCATTCGCGGTTGAAAAACTCGTGGGCGATGTAGTTGCGGGGGAGCGTGCAGAGGTATTCGAAGAACTCCCTGGTGGAGGTGCCGCTGTCGAAGAGGGCGATGCCGGCCTCCTTCAGCCGCTCGGCGAAGGCGACCGCGCGCTCGACCCGCTGCTCGAGGGTTCCGGACTGGCTGTCGGCATAGGAGGAGAGAAGCTGGCGCAGGGGGGCGTGGGGGCTCCAGCCGGGGAGGGAGTTGTAGCTCAGGTAGACGACGCCCCCCGTTTTGAGCTTCTTGCGGAGGAACTCGCGGATGTACCGCCGGTTCTCCTCCCCGACCCAGCTGTAGATCCCATGCATGACGACGAAATCGAAGTCGGGGAGGGCGAGGCTTTCCAGTTGGGAGAAGCTCGCCTCCCAGAAGGTGGTGTTCTTGAGGCCGGTGCGGGAAGCGAGGGTGCGGGCTCCCGCGATGTGGGCGGCATTGAAATCGACGGCGTGGAAGCGCCCTTCCGGGTGGCAGGCGGCGAAGAGGTTGACGGACTCCCCCTGCCCGCATCCGAGGTCGCAGTAGGTGAATCCCTCCTGGAGGGGAATCGGCTCGAGGCTCTGGAGGAGCAGCGCCATGTTGAGCACGGAGGGGGCCAGCTCCCGGTAGACGCCGTGCACGTACTCTATTCCGGTTATGTAACCGTCCTTCCAATCCATGCCATCCTCAACGTACTGCCATTGCATCCCAACGCAAAGCTACATCCCGGGGATCATCTTGGTGAAGATCCCGGCCGGTGACTGCAAGGGACCCAGCGGGTTCACCTGCTCCTGCATGGTGTCGATCTTCGGCTCGCCACTGGAGAGCTTGTAGGACACGTGGTGGTCGATGAAGACGATCAGCGCCTTGAAGCGCCATCCGGTCTCGTGGGTCTTTTTCTTGAAGTTGAAGATGTCCAGCCAGAAGCTGCCGATCCGTTTGCTGTTTATACGCGACGGTTCGAAGACATAGGCCCGGCAGTCGACGCGCGCCTTCAGGCACGCCTGCAGGCCGGGATCCAGTTCCTGCAGCGGGATACTCTGGACGGAGGCCGCTATGTCGAGGTAGTTCAGCACCTTGATGTTAGGGGCGGCCTTGATGTCGAAGCCCAGCTCCTTCAGGTCGTCCACCGTTGTCTTGCCGATGATGATGGCATCGAACGCCTTCTTGGCGTCGGCATACTCCGACCAAGGGGATTCCGCTACCTGCTTGCTGCGAGGCAATAGGGAAGCACAACCCATCTGGACCGTCAAGCAGATAACGACCAGCAGTCGAAGTAGCAGCAACTTTGTCATGGCGGAGATCCAGTCGCTTCATCCAGTCCCGGTGTAATTTGACCCTTACTGTTAACCTTAATCTATTCTATAGATAGTGCTACTCCCCCGGGCTCGGCTTTTTGCGTTTGGCCTTCAACCCGCAATGCGGGCAGCGCTTTTCCGGGACCGGGCGGCGGCAGGAGGCGCACCAGTACGGCAGCATGGCGTCCATGCCGCAGGACAGGCATTCCCCGTTTTGCACCCCGCCGCAACCGCACCCGCTTGGTTCCTTACCCATGGCGTACCCCCGGCCGACCCGGCGCCGGCTGACCGTCGCCACCCCGCTCCCACGGGGCTGCGTCGGCAAGGCCCCGGGCGGCTATCCCTTCTTCCCACCCTTTTCGAGCATCTTCTTGAGGTACTGACCGGTATAGGAGCGGGGGACCTTGGCCACCTGCTCCGGTGTCCCGGTGGCGATGATCTCGCCCCCCCGGTCGCCCCCCTCCGGGCCGAGATCGACGATCCAGTCGGCAGTCTTGATGACGTCGAGGTTATGCTCGATGACCACGATGCTGTTGCCGGCGTCGACCAGCTTGTGCAGCACCTCGAGGAGCTTGGCGATGTCGGCGAAGTGCAGGCCGGTGGTCGGCTCGTCGAGGATGTAGATGGTCCGCCCGGTCGCCCGCTTGGAGAGCTCCTTGGCGAGCTTGACCCGCTGGGCCTCCCCGCCGGAGAGCGTGGTGGCCGACTGGCCGAGCTTGATGTAGCCCAGCCCGACCTCCTCCAGCGTCCTGAGCTTCCCCTTGATGCGGGGGATGTGCTCCAGGAAGGTGAGCGCTTGGGAGACCGTCATGTCGAGAACCTCGGCGATCGAGCGCCCCTTGTACTTCACCTCCAGGGTCTCGCGGTTGTAGCGCGCCCCCTTGCAGACCTCGCACTGGACGAAGACGTCGGGGAGAAAGTGCATCTCGATCTTGATGATGCCGTCCCCCGAGCAGGCCTCGCAGCGCCCCCCCTTCACGTTGAAGGAGTAGCGTCCCGGCTTGTAGCCGCGCATCTTGGACTCCGGGAGCTGGGCGAAGATGTCCCGGATCTCGGTGAAGAGCCCGGTGTAGGTGGCCGGGTTGGAGCGCGGGGTGCGGCCGATGGGGGACTGGTCGATGTTGATGACCTTGTCGAGCACCTCGATGCCCCGGATGTCGCGCACGGTACCCGCCTTTTCCCGGCTCTTGTAGAGCTTCTGGTTCAGGAGCTGGTAGAGGGTGTCGATCACCAGGGTCGATTTTCCCGAGCCGGACACCCCGGTGACGCAGGTCATCACCCCGAGCGGGATCTCCACCGAGACCCCCTTCAGGTTGTTCTCGCTCGCCCCCTCGATGGTGAGGAAGCGGCTCCCCTGGCGCCGCTTCTTGGGGACCGGGATGGTGAGCCTGCCGGAGAGGTAGAGGCCGGTGAGCGAATGGGGGTTGGCCATGATCTCGGCCGGGGTACCCTGGGCCACCACCTCGCCGCCGTGCACGCCGGCGCCGGGGCCCATGTCGATCACCCAGTCGGCCTCCTCGATGGTCTCCTCGTCGTGCTCCACCACGAGCACCGTATTGCCCAGGTCCCGCATGTGCCTGAGGGTGTTCAAAAGCCGGGTGTTGTCCCGCTGGTGGAGGCCGATGGAGGGCTCGTCCAGGATGTAGAGCACCCCGACCAGCGACGAGCCGATCTGGGTCGCGAGCCGGATCCGCTGCCCCTCGCCCCCCGACAGGGTGCCAGAGGAGCGGTCGAGCGACAGGTAATCGAGGCCGACGTTGACCAGGAAGTTCAACCGTTCCCTGATCTCCTTCAGGATCCGGCGGGCGATGTCCTCCTCCTTCTCGGTCAGCTCAAGCGACTCGAAGAAGTGCAGGGAGTCCTTGATGGAAAGGGCGGTCACCTGCTGGATGTTCCGCTCCCCCACCAGCACGAAGAGCGCCTCCTTCTTGAGGCGGGCACCGTTGCAGGTGGGGCACGGCATCACGTTCATGTACTTCTCGAGCTCTTCGCGCACCATCTCGGAATCGCTCTCACGGTGGCGGCGTTCCAGGTTGTTGAGCACCCCTTCGAAGGCCTTGCGGTAGAAGTGGCGCTTCCCGCTCTCGTCCTCCCACCAGAAGTCGACCAGTTCCCCGTTCGAGCCGTTCATGATGACCTCCCTGGCCTTCTTGGAGAGCTTTTGGTAGGGGGTGTGGACGTCGAAGCCGTAGGACTTGGCGAGCGCCTCCAGGGTCTGCTGGTACCATCCGGAGAAGCGTTTCTCCCACGGGGCGATGGCCCCCTCGCGCAGCGAAAGGGTCGCATCCGGCACCACCAGTTCCTCGTCCAGGTACATCCTGGTGCCGAGGCCGGTGCAGTCGGGGCAGGCGCCGTAGGGGTTGTTGAAGGAGAACATGCGCGGGGTCATCTCGGGATAGGAGATGCCGCACTCGATGCAGGCCGAGGACTCCGAGAAGAGAAGGGTCTCCTCCTCGATCTCCCGCTCCTTGTCCGGCGAGAGGGCGACCTTGACGATCCCCTCGGCGTGGGAGAGCGCGGTCTCCAGCGAGTCCGCCAGCCGCCGCTCGATCCCCGGCTTGACCACCAGGCGATCCACCACGATGTCGATGTCGTGTTTTTTCTTCTTGTCGAGGACGATCTCCTCGGCGAGATCGTAGGTGGAGCCGTCCACGATGACCCGGACGAAGCCGTCCTTGCGAAGCTGCAGGAGCTCCTTCTTGTACTCCCCTTTCCTGCCGCGGACGATGGGGGAGAGGAGGGTGATCTTCGCCCCTTCCGGGAGCGCCATGACCTGGTCCACCATCTGGGTCACCGTCTGCGAGGTGATGAGGCGCCCGCAGTTGTAGCAGTGGGGCTTGCCGATGCGGGCGAAGAGGAGCCTCAGGTAATCGTAGATCTCGGTCACCGTCCCGACGGTCGAGCGGGGATTCTTGCTGGTGGTCTTCTGCTCGATGGAGATGGCCGGGGAAAGCCCCTCGATCGACTCCACGTCCGGTTTCTCCATCTGCTCCAGGAACTGGCGGGCATAGGCGGAGAGTGACTCTACGTAGCGCCTTTGCCCTTCGGCGTAGATGGTATCGAAAGCGAGGGTTGATTTGCCGGAACCGGAGATGCCGGTGATGACAACGAGTTTGTCGCGGGGTATCTCAACATCGATGCACTTGAGGTTGTGTTCGCAGGCACCCTTTACCACTATTTTATCAGTCGCCATTTTACTCCCAATCTGTCGTTCTCTGGCTTTGCACGTGATGCAGCCTCAATAGTAGCATACCCGGGAGGCCTTTCACACGGCACGGGGTTGTTGAAGATCCGTCCTCCCCCTGCGGGTCCCCTCTCCGCCCTTCACGAAGGGACCGGGTACGGGGTGAACTCCCCTCGAAGGGGCAGGGAGAGGGCGGGGTTAAAAATCTTCCCTCCCCCGGCCTCCGGCCACCCTCTCCCGGGGGAGAGGGAATACCTGGACAAGGGCGGGGGAGGGGGGTTCGTTTAGATATACAGTTTTTCCAGCCCGGGCCGATAAGGTAGCTGTAGCGGTGCCCTGGCACCGGCTGGCATGTGAGCCAATCATCTTTCAGGGAGAGCATCATGAAACCCTCCTTTGCCCGTATCGTCACGCCCGTCATCCTCGGCCTGAGTCTGGCCGCCCCGGCCTGGCCCGCGCCCCCGGCCCCCGGCCCGGCGGCAGGGTCGCCTGCCGCGGGGACACCTGCCGCCCCCGCAAGCGGCAAGGACGAGGCCGCCGCCCTCAAGGAGGCGGAACTGAAGCTGGCCGCTCTCGCCCGCGAGGCGAACACCCCTCCCGAGGCGAAGGCCAAGAAGGCGGCGAAGAAGACTCACGCGAAGAAAAGGCGGTCGGCGAAGGCGCAGAAGAAAGGTGAGGCCGGCGCCGCGGCAGGGAAGGTCGCCAAGATCACCAACCGCAGGCTCACCTCTGCCGAGGTCCAGGGGATCCTCGCCACCACCCGCGACCTGTCGGGAACCGACCTGAGCGGCCTGAGCCTGGTCGGGATGGATTTGACCGGCGTCCGCTTCAACCGCGCCAACTTGAAGCAGGCTAACCTCGAGCGGGCCGACCTGGCCGACTCCGACCTCGAACTCGCCGATCTCTCCGGCGCCAACCTCAAAGGCGCCTCGCTCAACCAGGCGCGCCTGCGCGGGACCCGGCTGGACGGGACCCGCATGGAGGGGGCCCTCTGGATCGACCGCACCGTCTGCCGCAAGGGGTCGATCGGGATCTGCATCGAATAGCTCCCGCCATCATCCCCGGCAGCTGCGGGGAGAACCTCTAAAACCTACCCTCACACGGCCTTCGGCCACCCTCTCCCCTCAAGGGGCGAGGGGACCTTCGTGACGCCCTGCGGACGAGCCTTCCGCCAGCAGGCCTGCGGGCAACCTCCCACTTGAGAAACGGGGTCACCCCAATTAAAAAAGCCCCGGAGATCACTCCGGGGCTTTTGGGTCGCTTTAAAGCTCGGCTTTAAATTTTGGTGACGTTGGCGGCCTGCAGGCCTTTCGGCCCTTTCTGCACGTCAAACTCAACGGCATCACCTTCGGCAAGGGACTTGAAACCGTCGCCTTTGATCGCGGAGAAGTGTACGAACACGTCCTCCCCGTTATCCTGCTCGATGAAACCAAACCCCTTGCTGTCGTTGAACCACTTAACTACACCTTTTGCCATTACTGCGTTCTCCTGTTACTGACTGCTTTAATTAGTGCCGGGAGGATTCCCGGCACATCTTGGATTTTATGGATTGGCCCCGGGAGTGTCAAGCTATTCTTTCCCGAACTCCATCTCCGCCATCTTCTTGTAAAGGTCGTAGCGGCGGGCGGTGAGCTCGCTGGAGCGGGCCATGAGGGCCGCGGCGGCCTCGGGGTTGTTCTTCTTGAGGACGCGGTAGCGGTTCTCGCCGTAGGCGTACTCTTCGAGGGAGATGCTCGGGTCCTTGGAGTCGAGGATGAGCGGGTTCTTGCCCTGCTCGGCCAGCTCGGGGTTGTAGCGGCAAAGCGGCCAGTGGCCGGAGGCGACCGCACGCTTCTGGGTCTCGACGGCGGTGGCCATGTCGATGCCGTGGGCGATGCAGTGGCTGTAGGCCAGGATGAGGGACGGGCCGTCGTAGGCTTCCGCCTCGATGAAGGCCTTCACGCACTGGGCCGGGTTGGACAGCGAGACCTTGGCCACGTAGACGTTGCCGTAGGCCATGGCGATCATGCCGAGGTCTTTCTTGGCCTGCGGCTTGCCGCCCGCCGCGAACTGGGCGACGGCGCCCATCGGGGTCGACTTGGAGGCCTGGCCGCCGGTGTTGGAGTAGACCTCGGTGTCGAGGACCAGGAGGTTCACGTTCTTGCCGGAGGCGATGACGTGGTCGAGGCCGCCGTAGCCGATGTCGTAGGCCCAGCCGTCGCCGCCCACGATCCAGACCGACTTCTTGACCAGGTAGTCGGCCAGCGGGAGGAGCTGCTTGGCGGCCGGCTCGTTGCAGGTGGCGAGGGCTTCCTTCAGCTTGGCCACGCGGCCGCGCTGGAGTTCGACCCCCGCCTGGGTGACCTGGTCGGCGGAAGCGATCTCGGCCATGACGTCCTTGATGCCGGCGCAGGCGGAGCAGGAGCAGCCCTGGAGCTGGGCGAGCAGCTCGAGAGCGGCCTGGTTGAACTTGTCAGCGGCGAGCCTCATGCCGAAACCGAACTCGGCGTTGTCCTCGAACAGCGAGTTGGACCAGGCCGGACCGCGGCCGTCGCGGTTCTTGGCCCACGGGGTGGTCGGGAGGTTGCCGCCGTAGATGGAGGAGCAGCCGGTGGCGTTGGCGATCAGGGCCCGGTCGCCGAACAGCTGGGAGAGGAGCTTCAGGTACGGGGTCTCGCCGCAGCCGGCGCAGGCACCGGAGTACTCGAAGAGCGGGGTGATCAGCTGGCTGCCCTTGAGGGTCTCCGGCTTGACGAGGGCCGGGTTGGTGTCCGGCAGCGCCAGGAAGAAGTCGTAGTTGGCGGCCTCGGAAGCGCGGAGCGGGGCCTGGAACTTCATGTTGATGGCCTTGTGCTTCGGGTCTTCCTTGGACTTGGCCGGGCAGTTGGCGACGCAGGCGCCGCAGCCGGTGCAGTCTTCCGGGGCGACCTGGATGGTGCACTTCATCCCCTTGAACTCGTTGCCGCGGGCATCGGCGGACTTGAAGGTGGCCGGGGCGCCGGCGAGCTTGTCGGCGTCGTAGACCTTCATCCGGATGGTGGCGTGCGGGCAGATGAAGGAACAGATGCCGCACTGGATGCAGAGCTGCTCGTCCCAGACCGGGATGTCGACCGCGATGTTACGCTTCTCGTACTGCGAGGTGCCGGTCGGGAAGGTACCGTCGGCCGGCATCTTGGAGACCGGGAGCTGGTCGCCCAAGCCTTCGATCATGATGGCGGTCACGTTCTGGACGAAGTCGGGGGCGTGGGCGCCGACGACCGGCGGTTTGTGGAGCTTGCTGGAAGCGGATGCCGGGACGGTCACCTCGAAGATGTTCTCGAGGGCGGCGTCCACCGCCTTGTTGTTCATCTCGACGACCTTCTCGCCGGACTTGCCGTAGGACTTCTTGATGGCGTCCTTGATGGAGGCGAGCGCGGTCTGAAGCGGGATGATGTTGGAGATCTTGAAGAAGGCGGTCTGCATGATCACGTTGATCCTGGCGCCCAGGCCGAGTTTCTCGGCCAGTTCGATGGCGTTGATCACGTAGAATTTGAGCTTCTTGTCGATGACCTGCTGCTGCACCTCGACCGGCATGGAGTCCCAGACCTTGTCGTGCTCGAACGGCGAGCAGAGGAGGAAGGTGGCGCCGTCCTTGGCGTTGGTGAGCATGTCGTACTTCTCGAGGAAGGAGAAGTTGTGGCAGGCGACGAAGTCGGCCTGGCTGATCAGGTACGGCGAGCGGATCTCGTTCTTGCCGAACCGCAGGTGCGAGGTGGTCACCGAGCCGGCCTTCTTGGAGTCGTACACGAAGTAGGCCTGGACGTTGTTGTCGGTGGTCTCGCCGATGATCTTGATGGAGTTCTTGTTGGCGCCCACGGTGCCGTCGGAGCCAAGGCCGTAGAACATGGCGGCGTAGGTACCGGCGGAGGGGTTCACGAACTTGGCATCGTAGTCGAGCGAGCAGTTGGTGACGTCCTCGACGATGCCGACCACGAAGTGGTTCTTCGGCTTGTCCGCCTTGAGGTTGTCGAAGACCCCCTTGGCCATGCCCGGGGTGAACTCCTTGGAGCCCAGGCCGAAACGGCCGCCGACGATGGTCGGGTACTGCTTGAAGGTGCACTTGCCGTCGGCCAGCGCCTCGCCGATGGCGGTGCGGACGTCGAGGTAGAGCGGCTCGCCGAGGGAACCCGGCTCCTTGGTGCGGTCGAGGACGGCGATCTTCTTCACCGAGGCCGGGAGGGCGGCGGCGATGGCGTCGACCGGGAACGGCCTGAACAGGCGGACCTTGAGGAGGCCGACCTTCTCGCCGGCGGCGTTCAAGGTGGCCACGGTCTCCTGGACGGTGTCGGCGGCGGAGCCCATCACGATGATGACGCGCTCGGCGTCGGGGGCGCCGACGTACTCGGCCAGCTGGTACTGGCGGCCGACCACCTTGGCGAACTTGTCCATCTCCTCCTGGACGATGGTCAGGCATTTCGGGTAGTACGGGTTGACGGTCTCACGACCCTGGAAGTAGACGTCCGGGTTCTGGGCGGTACCGCGCATCACCGGGCGGTCCGGGGTCATGCAGCGGTCGCGGTGGGCCTGCACCAGCTCGGGGGTGATCATGGCCCGCATGTCGTCGAAGGTGAGCTCCTCGACCTTCTGAACCTCATGGGAGGTCCTAAAGCCGTCGAAGTAGTGCATGAAGGGGACGCGGGACCTGAGGGTCGCGGCCTGGGCGATCAGGGCGAAGTCCATGACCTCCTGCACGTTGTTGGAGCAGAGCATGGCCCAGCCGGTGGCGCGGGCGGCCATGACGTCGGAGTGGTCGCCGAAGATATTGAGGGCGGCGGCCGAGATGGCGCGGGCCGAGATGTGGAAGACGGTGGAGGTCAGCTCGCCGGCGATCTTGAACATGTTCGGGATCATGAGAAGAAGGCCCTGGCTGGCGGTGAAGGTGGTGGTCAGCGCGCCGGCCTGCAGGGAGCCGTGGACGGCACCGGAAGCGCCCCCCTCGGACTGCATCTCGACTACCGAGGGGACGGTATTCCAGATGTTCTTTTCGCCGCGAGCGCTCTTCTCGTCAGAGATCTCGCCCATCACCGACGACGGGGTGATCGGGTAAATGGCGATCACCTCGTTGGTCGCGTGGGCCACGTGGGCTGCTGCAGTGTTGCCGTCGATTGTTACCATTCTGCGGGACATTGATTTCCTCCTGTTGGGTTTAGAGAACCGGTCGAAGCTAGGGGTGAAATTGCTATCTCAGCGAATCAGTAGTCTCAAAGCAATTAAACGGGAACAAACACGGGCCGCCAGGGGGGGCGGGACTAAAGCTCCGAACGCCCCTCGACGGCCCTTTGGACGGTAGCCGCATCCACGTACTCCAGGTCGCTTCCGATCGGGATGCCGTGGGCCAGCCTGGTGACCTTGATCTCCAGCGGCTTGATCAGCTTGGTGAGGTAGAGGGCGGTGGCCTCTCCCTCCACGGTGAAGTTGGTGGCGATCAGCACCTCGCGGACCTCTCCCGTTTTGAGCCGTTCCAAAAGCTCGGCGATCCTCAGATCGCGCGGGGTGACGCCGTTCAACGGGGAGAGCGCCCCCTGCAGCACGTGGTAGCGCCCCCTAAAGGCCCGGCTCCTTTCCAGGGCCAGGAGGTCCTGGGGCTCCTCCACCACGCAGAGGGTGGCGGGGTCGCGCTCGCCGGAGCAGATCCAGCAGGGATCGGTCTCGGTGATGGCGAAGCAGAGCGAGCAGAAACCGACCCGCTCCTTCACCTGCAACAGGCTCTCCGCCAGGGCCTCCATGTTGGCCGGCGATTTCATCAGGTGAAAGGCGAGCCGGAGGGCGCTTTTTTCGCCCACGCCGGGGAGTTTTTTCAACTCTCCCACCAGCCGGGTCAACGAGTCCGAAAAATGTAGCATATTTCCCACCGCGGATAAAACATTTTTTTATTGGTTGATTTCACTAAAAAAATTTTTGTACCAGCAGCCGGTAATCGAAAGGGCGCACGGCATGCAGCCTGCGCCCTCTCTCAACCGCCGGTACAAACCTGCCTTAGCTTTAGAAAAGGCCCGGGATGCTGAGGCCGCCGGTGATCCGGCTCATCTCTTCGGACATCTGGGTGTGGACCTTCTTGAGGGCCTCGTTGATGGCGGTCATCACCAGGTCCTGGAGCATTTCCACGTCCTCCGGGTCAACGGCTTCCTTCTTGATGGTGAGGGAAAGGACCTCGTTTTTGCCGTTGACGACCGCGGTGACCGCGCCGCCGCCGGTGGTTACTTCGGCAGTCTTCTGGGCCGCCTCTTCCTGCAGCTTCCCCATCTTCTGCTGCATCATCTGCGCCTGCTTCATGATCTGAGCTAAACCTTTGGACATCGTCGTTCCTCCGTTTCTGTATTGTCGTAAACGTAAACCGTCTAACGTTGTTATGTTTCAGGGAGTTCCTTGGGACGCTCCGTCACGTCCGCTATCTCGCCGTCGAAAAGTTCCACGGCCGCCGCCACCAGCGGGTGCCCCTCCGCCTCGCGCCTCAGGATTGCCTTCCGCTCGGCGTCTTCAAGGCTTTTTTTTTCCTCCAGGGTGGGAGGCGCGTTGGCCGGGACCTCGTTCAGGGCCACCACCTTGACTACCGGCGAGCCTCCGAAGTGCAGCTTGGCTAGCCCCTTGATCTCGTTCAACTGGTCGGGGTCCTGGAGCCTTTTCAACTGGAACGATCCGGCCAGGCAGCCGATCTCCAGGTGGGAGCGGGTGACCTTAACCGGGTAGACCTGCTCGAGCTCGGAACCGAGCATCGGCTTCTTACCCTTGACGAAGCGGACCAGGCTCCCCCAGAGATCTCCCTCGTCGACCGGGGGGCCGGAAGGTGCCTGCGCCGCGGCGCGCGTGGGGACTGGCTCCGCAGGTGCCTGTCCCCTTGGCGGAGCCTGATCGCGCGCGACCGGCTGCGCCGAAGGCGCGGGACGGGGGGGCTGCTGAGCCGCCGGAGCCGCCTGCGGCCGGGGAACCGGGGCCCCCTGCTGGGCCGGGCGGGGTGCCATCGGGGCGCCCCCCTCCAGCGCGGCCAGCCGGGCCAGGAGCTCCTGCACCGGGACCGCCGGCGGGAGCGTCGCCATCTTCATCAGGGCCAGCTCCAGCATGAGGCGGGGGAAGCCGGAATGGGCCATCTCCCCCTCGGCCTTCAAAAGGAGGGTCAGCCGCCTCTGCAGGTCGGCCAGGGTGGTGGCGGCGGAAAGCTGCCGGAGATCCTCCAGCTCGGCCTCGGAGAGATCGAGGAGCTCCCCGGTCTCGTTCCCCACCGCCTTCAGGATGGAGATGCTCCTGAACTGGTCGATCAGCTCGTGGCAGAACTGGCGCATGCTGTAGCCGAAGGAGTCGACGCGGGCCACGATCTCCAGCACCTGGCGCACCTCGCCGTCCAAGACCGCGCGGGTCGCCTCGGTGATCAGCCGGCGGTCCACCACCCCCAAAAGGGCGGTCACCTCGGTGTCGCAGACCGAGTTCCCGCAGAAGGCGAGCACCTGGTCCAGCGTGGAGAGGGAGTCGCGCATGGAGCCGTCCCCCTTCCTCGCCACCACGGTCAGCGCCTCGTCGGAAGCGCTCACCCCTTCCTGGTCGACGATGTAGCGGAGCCTCGCCACGATGCGCGGCAGCGGGATCCTCTTGAAGTCGAAGCGCTGGCAGCGCGACAGGATGGTGATGGGGACCTTGTGGGGTTCGGTGGTGGCGAAGATGAACTTGACGTGGGCGGGGGGCTCCTCCAGCGTCTTCAACAGCGCGTTGAAGGCGTTGGTGGTCAGCATGTGCACTTCGTCGATGATGAAGATCTTGTAGCGGGAGCGGGAGGGGAGGTACTTGATGTTGTCCCTGAGCTCGCGGATGTCGTCGACCCCGGTGTTGGAGGCGCCGTCGATCTCGAAGACGTCGACCGAGTTGCCGTCGGTGATCTCCAGGCAGGCCGAGCACTTGTTGCACGGCTCCACGGTGAGGCCGGACTCGCAGTTCAAGGCCTTGGCAAGGATGCGCGCCGAGCTGGTCTTACCCACCCCGCGGGCGCCGGTGAAGAGGAACGCGTGGGCGACCCTCCCCCCCTCGATGGCGTTTTTGAGCGTCTGGCTGACATGCTCCTGCCCGACCAAGTCGCTGAAGGTCTGGGGACGCCACTTTCTGGCAAGGACGAGATAGGACAAGGGAGAAAACCTCTTGGCTCAAGTCGCTGTAAATGGTGATGACGAAGAGTGAAAAGCGGGGAAAGGAGTGCGGGGGGTTGCGGAAAGAGCTGATAGCTGGGCTACCCCGCGGCACACGGTGGCGGTTACTGCCGCTGCTTCCTTCCGGACCTGACGGGGTTCATAACCTTCCGTTGCGCGGGACCCAGCTATCAGATCTGTCCGCAAAGAATTTAAATTATGGCGGAGAGAGCGGGATTCGAACCCGCGGTACGCTGTTAACGTACACACGCTTTCCAGGCGTGCTCCTTCAACCACTCGGACATCTCTCCACAGGAAGACGATATATAATATACGGTTTGAGAATTGTAAAGCGATTTTTGCAGGGGGAGGCAAATTCATTAAGGACGGCCGGGCGCTCTCGCGGGGAGGCGCCGGCCGGAGCGGGCTCTTCAATGGGCGGTATCGGGGCCGTCGCCCCCCTGGTCGGAGGCCTTGCGCTCCATGATGGCCTGCCAGAGGGCCTGCTGGTCCTCGGTCTTCAGCTGCTTCACGATCATCTCACGAACCGACAGCAGTTCCTTTTTGAGCGCCTCCGCGCTCCTGACCAGGTGTCGCGCACGGGGGTCGCTTCGCACGTAGGGGGCCAGCAGGTGCACCGCCTCGTCGATCTTACGGCTCACCAGCACGCGCTCCTTGTAATCGAGCTTCCCGGTTCTCAGCCGCTCATCGAGGGCGTCGAACTCGGCATTGAAGTAGTTGAGCACGTCTGAGTGGATGATCTCGTCGTCTTTCATGGTTCACCTTTTTGCGCGATAGCCCGGTGTTCGCGGCACATACCTACGTTTTCGGCAGCACCGGCCATTTACTTTATATTTTTTATCGATCCCTCTTGCCAAAGGGGATGCCCACTGTGGTATGGTTGATCGGGCCGTTCCTCCTACCGGAACGGCCTCTCCATTCGTGATGACCATGCCTGATCCCGATTACATACGCCGCATAACCGGGCAACTCGCCTCACCCGCCGCTCTCGTCAGCGTATCCGGGCTCGAGGGGTCCGCCCCGGCTTACCTCCTCTCCCGGCTCGCCCAGGAGATGGCCCTCCCCCTGGTGGTGGTGACCGCCGACCAGGAGGGGGCCGACGAACTGGCGCAGGAACTCCGTTTCTACGCGAGCCACCCGGACTCCGTCCTCGGCTTCCCTTCCTGGGACGTCACCCCCTTCGACACCGCATCGCCCCATCCGGACGTGGTCGGGGAACGGCTGAACGCCCTGGTGCGCCTTTTGGACGGCCGGGTACGCGCCCTGGTCCTCCCCCTCTCCTCCCTGCTGCAGCGGGTCATCCCGCGCCAGACCCTCGGTGAAGTCTGCCAGTACCTCCTGGCGGGCGAGGAGATCGATCGCGAGGAACTGGTGGCCAAGCTGGTCAAGCTCGGCTACTCCCATGTCCCGGTCGTCGAGGACCGCGGGAGCTTCTCGGTCCGGGGCGGCATCCTGGACATCTTCCCCCCCGACCAGCAAAAGCCGGTCCGGGTCGAGTTCTTCGGCGACCTGGTGGAGACCATGCGCCTGTTCGACCCGGTCACCCAGCGCTCCCTGGAGCCCTTGGAGGAGCTGGTGCTGCTCCCCTCCCGCGAGGTGATCCTCTCCGAGGAGGTGCTCAAGGCCTTCGCCCCCCGGCTCAAGCGGCGCTGCGACCACCTGGGGATCGGCGCCGACCGCCGCCGGGAGCTCCTGGAGCAGTTGCAAAGCGCCATCTACCCCCCCGGCATCGACTTCCTGCAGCCCCTTTTCCATCCCGACCTGGAGTGCGTCCTCGATTACGCCGGGGCGAATGCCGTCTACGTCGGGGTCGATCCCGAGGCCCTGGCCGAGGCGGCCGAGCGTTTCAGCGCGGAGCTCGAGGCGGCCTACACCCGCGCCGAGCTCCGCGACGCCATCACCTGCGACCCGGCGGAGCTCTTCCACTCCCCGGCCCTCCTCGAAGAGAGGCTCGCCCAGGGGCGCCGGCTCCTCCTTCCCCGCCTCCAGCTGGAGGGGGCGGGAGGCGAGGTGATCCGCCTGGCCACCCAGGGAAACGCCGACCTCAAACCGGAGCTCAACACCGAAGGGGAGCGGGGGCTCGCGCCGCTCACCGACCGGATCGTCTCCTGGATCGCGGCCCAGAACCGGGTGCTCATCCCCTGCCACCAGCCGGGGCAGGCCCGGCGCCTCTACGAGCTCCTCTCCCACTACCGCCTCCCGCTGGAGATCTCCGAGGAGCGCTTCCCGGGTGCCGCCCAGCGCCCCCCCGGCCGGGTGGAGATCCTCATCGGCGAGATCTCGCGCGGCTTTAGGCTTCAGGCCGAAAAACTGGTGGTGATCGCCGAGGAGGAGATCTTCGGCAAGAGGGTGAAAAGGCGCGGGCTCTCCGAGGCGAGGAAGAAGCAGCTCCTCACCTCGCTCGCCGAGCTCAAGCCGGGCGACCACATGGTCCACATCGACTTCGGGGTCGCCATCTACCGGGGGCTCGAGCACATCGCCCTGACCGGGATGGAGGGGGACTTCCTGCTCCTCGAGTACGCCGGCGGGGACAAGCTCTACCTCCCGGTCGACCGCATCAACCTCGTGCAGCGCTACGTCGGCGCCGAAGGGGTGGAGCCCAGGCTCGACCGCCTGGGTGCCGCCGGCTGGGAAAAGGCCAAGGCCAAGGCGAGAAGCGAGGTCCAGGAGATGGCGGCGGAACTTTTGAAGATCCACGCCGCCCGCGAGGTCCAGCAGGGGTTCCAGTACACCCCGCCCGACGACATGTACCGGGAGTTCGAAGCCTCCTTCGCCTTCGAGGAGACCCCCGACCAGGCCTCGGCCATCGACCAGGTGCTCTCCGACATGATGAGCACCCGCCCGATGGACCGGCTGGTCTGCGGCGACGTCGGCTACGGAAAGACCGAGGTCGCCATGCGGGCCGCCATCAAGGCCACCCTGGACGGGAAGCAGGTCGCCATCCTGGTCCCCACCACCGTGCTCGCCCAGCAGCACCTCGAGAGCTTCTCCGGCCGCCTCAAGGATTACCCGGTGCGGGTCGAGATGCTCTCCCGCTTCCGCACCCCCCAGGAGCAGAAGCAGATCCTGGAAGGGGTCAAGAAGGGGGAGGTGGACATCATCATCGGGACCCACCGCCTCTTGCAGAAGGACATCGTCTTCAAGGACCTGGGGCTTTTGATCGTCGACGAGGAGCAGCGCTTCGGGGTGGCCCACAAGGAAAGGCTCAAGCAGTTCCGCGCCGTGGTGGATATCCTCACCCTGACCGCGACCCCGATCCCGCGGACGCTCTACATGTCGCTCATGGGAATCCGGGACCTCTCCATCATCGACACCCCGCCGGTGGACCGGCTCGCCATCAAGACCTTCGTCTCCCGCTCCTCGGACGAGCTGATCCGGGAGGCGGTCCTACGGGAGCTTCGCCGCGGGGGCCAGGTCTTCTTCGTCCATAACCGCGTGCAGACCATCGGCGCCATGGCGGACGAGCTCCGCCGCATCGTCCCGGAGGCGCGCATCGTGGTGGGCCACGGCCAGATGGCCGAGAAGGAGCTCGAGAAGGTGATGCTTTCCTTCATGCACGGCGAGGCGAACCTCCTTCTCTGCACCACCATCATCGAGAGCGGGATCGACATCCCGACCGCCAACACGCTGATCATCAACCGGGCCGACACCTTCGGGCTCTCCCAGCTCTACCAGTTGCGGGGGAGGGTCGGCCGCTCCAAGCAGCGCGCCTACGCCTATCTCCTCATCCCCGGCGAGGGGGCCATTTCGCCGGACGCGCGCGAACGGCTGAAGATCATCCAGGACATCACCGAGCTGGGCGCCGGCTTCCGGATCGCCACCCACGACCTCGAGATCCGCGGCGCCGGGGAGCTCTTGGGGGCGAAGCAGTCGGGGGACATCGCGGCGGTCGGCTACGAGCTCTACGCGGAGCTCCTCGACGAGGCGGTCAGGACCCTCAAGGGTGAGGAGATGCCGGAGCGGATCGAGCCGGAGATCAAGCTGAAGGTCCCCGCCTTCATCCCCGAGGAGTACGTGAAGGACCCCAACCAGCGGCTCCTCATCTACAAGAAACTCACCCAGCCGGCCGACGAGGCCGAGATCGACGACATCCGGGCCGAGCTCGTGGACCGCTTCGGGGCGCTCCCGCAGGCCGCCGTCTATCTCCTGGAGGTGATGCGGCTCCGCGTGCTCCTGAAGAAGTTCCTGGTCAAGGAGATCGAGCTGGCCGGCGACGAGCTCGGGCTCGCCTTCCACGAAAGGACCCCGGTCTCCCCCGACGCCATCATGGCTCTCTTGAGGAAAGAGAAGGGGAAATACCGCTTCACGCCTGACTTCCGGCTCTACGCGAAGGTCGCCGACAGCTCCTTCGACGGGGTCCTCAACGAGGCCAGAAATGTCTTGAAATGCCTGGGGTGATTATGCTAGCGTCTCATGGATTTGAATATATTTACGAAAAAAAGGAGCTAACCGTGCACTTCAGGAAAACTGGCATCCTGCTGGCCCTCGCCCTCTGCGTGGCCGTGACCGGATGCAAGAAAGAGGCGGGCGAAACCAAGAACGAGTCGAGCGGCGTCGTCATCGCCGAGGTGAACGGCGAGAAGATCACCGACCAGGATTTCTACCGGGAGCAGGAGAACCTCCCCCCCTACCTGAAGCCGATGACCGAAACGCCGGAAGGGCGCAAGGAGATGCTCGACACCATGGTGGTGCGCGACCTCATCATCCAGCAGGCCAAGAAGGACGGCATCGACAAGAGCGAGGCGGTGGCCGCCAAGCTCGAGGACCTGAAGAAACGCGTCATCGTCGAGGCCTACCTCAAGAAGAAGGTCGAGGAGTCGGCCAACCTGAGCGACGCCGAACTGAAGGACTTCTACAACAAGAACATCGACAAGTTCAAAACCGGCGAGCAGATCCATGCCAGCCACATCCTCGTGAAGGACGAGGCACAGGCCAAGGACATCGAGAAGCAGCTCAAGGCCGGCGCCAACTTCGAAGATCTCGCCAAGAAATACTCCATGGACGGTGCCGCCCAGAAAGGTGGCGACTTAGGCTGGTTCGGCCGCGGCTCCATGATCCCCGAGTTCGAGAACGTCGCCTTCGGCCTCAAGGAAGGGCAGATCTCGGGTATCGTCAAGACCAAGTTCGGCTACCACATCATCAAGCTGACCGGCAAGCGTCCGGCCGGCACCCGCTCCTTCGAGGAGGTCAAGGACCAGATCAAGCAGGCCATCCTCCCGCAGAAGCAGCAGGAAGTCTTCAAGAAACTCAAAGAGGACCTGAAGAAAAGCGCCAAGATCGACATCAAGGAAGACGCCCTCAAGCAGCTGAAGACCGGCGGCGCCGAGGGTGGCGCCGGGGCCGGAGCCAAACCGGCCGAGCCTGCCCAGCCGGCGCAGCCGAAGAAACCGTAGCAGCGACCAGATAATCGGGAACCAGGCGGCCGGGCGAAAGTCCGGCCGCTTTTGCTAACCAGCACCATAGAGAACGACCATGTCAAAGATCATTCCGGGCATCGCCCTGGCAGCACTGCTTCTCCTCCCCTCCCTCCCTTCACACGCCGCGCAGGTCATCGACGGCATCGCCGCCACCGTCAACGAGGACATCATCACCAAGCTCGAGGTCGACAAGGAGTACGCCCAGCTGCTCAAAGAGACCGAGAAGCTCCCCGCCTCCGAGAAGATGGGATTGAAGAGCGCCGCGCTTAGCCGCCTGGTGGACAAGCGCCTGATCGAGCAGAAGATCAAGGAGCTCGACATCAAGGTCTCCGACGAGGAGGTCAAGGCCGCCATCGACGACGTCCGCCGGCAGAACAACAACATGACCCAGGCCCAGCTGGTCCAAGCACTGGCCGCCCAGGGTAGCACCTTCGAGCAGTACAAGGCGCAGCTCAAGGAGCAGCTCGAGCGACTGAGGCTCATGAGCCAGGAGGTCCGGAGCAAGATCCAGGTGGGGGAACGGGAGCTGCACGAGTACTACGACGCCAACCGCGCCCGCTACGGGGCGGACGAGCAGTACCGAGCCCGCCACATCTTCTTCAAGCTGGACAAGAACCCCAACGCCGAATCGCTGGCCAAGGCCGAGGCGCAGGCCAACGAGGTGCTGAAGCAGGCCAAGGAAGGGAAGGATTTCGCCGAGCTGGCCAAGAAGTACAGCAGCGACCCCAACGCCGCCAAGGACGGCGGGGACCTCGGCACCTTCAAACGCTCCGACATGGTTGCCGAAATAGGCGACACGGTGGCCGCCATGAAGCCGGGGGAGATCAGCCCGGTGGTCATGAGCCCCGCCGGTCTCCACATAATCAAGCTGGAGGAAAAGACCGTCAGCGCCGGCAAGCCGTTCGACGAGGTGAAAGGGGAGATCGAGGACATCCTCTACAAGAAGAAATCGGACGAGCGCTTCGCCCAGTGGGTGAAGGACCTCCGCAACTCCGCTGCCATCGAGATCAAGCAGTAAATCCGGGCGGGGATAGCTGAAAACGGAAAGGGCTGAAGGTGGGGAACGATCCCCAAAACCTTCAGCCCTTTTTTCATCCTGTCCGCCCACTATCTCCTTATCCCTTCCGCCCCGGCCCTCCGTCCAGGGGAGGGCCGGGGCGAGGATGGGGGTCTCGCTACCGTGCTGGCCTCTTACATCCCCTCGGCGGCCAGTTGCTCGACGAGCTCCCGCTGCCGCCCGGTAAGCTTCTCCGGGACGTGCACCGCGATCTTCACGTACAGGTCGCCGCGCCCCTGCTTCCCCATCAGCGGGAAACCGAGCCCTTTGAGCCGCACCTTGGTGCCGGTCTGGATGCCGGCCGGGATCTTGATTCGCTTGGTCCCTTCCATGGTGGGAACCTCGATGGCTCCCCCCAACACCGCCTGGGAAAACCTGATCTCGTGGTTCAGCACGATGTCATTCCCCTCACGCTGGAACAGGGGGTCCGGCCCCACCACCACGGTGAGAAAGAGATCCCCCGAGGGCCCGCCATAGCGGCCGGGGCCCCCGCGTCCCGCCACCCGCAGCTTGGCACCGCTTTCGATGCCGGCAGGTATCTTGACCGAGAGCTCCTCGCGGTTGCCATCCCTCATGAAGGCCACCCGCTTCTCGGCGCCGTCATAGGAATCGCGGAAGGTGACCTGGACCTCCATGGAGAAATCGTCCCCTTTGCCGCCCATGCCACCCATTCCGCCCATGCCGCCCGTGCCGGCGCCACGTCCGTGGCCGCCGCCCCGCTGGCGGCGGAAGGCCTCGCCGAAGATCCTGGAGAAGATGTCTTCGGTACCGAACCCCTGCTGCCCCTTGAACATGTCGCCGACGTCGAAACCGCGGAAGATGTCCTCCTGCGAGAAACGCTGGTGGAAATCGGTGGAACCGAACTGGTCGTACTGCTCCTTCTTCTTGGGGTCGGAGAGGACGGCGTATGCTTCATTGATCTCCTTGAAGCGGTCCTCGGCCTTCTTGTCACCGGGGTTTTTGTCGGGGTGGTACTTGACCGCCAGCTTGCGGTAGGCCTTCTTGATCTCGTCGATCGAGGCACCTTTCTTGACGCCGAGTACCTCGTAGTAGTCCCTTTGAGCCATGAGATCGATCCTTTCTCGTCCTGGAAGATTCTCCCCAGAATGTAATGGCTGCCTCCGGCCTTGTCAACCGTTGTAAACAGTTGACATTACCGCATCCTCACGCTTAAATAGGCGAACTTATCCGGCTTCGACTCCGTCTCATTACATTTCGCAATCCCGTTCTCCGTGACCTGCCCCGGAGTTTCCCACGACGGCCACCGCGGCGTCGCTCTCTGCCGAAGGGAGGGGAGAATGGGGTACCCCGCAAAGGAGCCCTTCCCCATGATCAAATACGACTTCATCGTCGTCGGCGCCGGCATCAGCGGCCTGAGCTTGGCAAGCTACGCCACCACCGCCGGACTTACCACCCTGGTGCTGGAAAAGGGCAACCGCACCGGCGGCTGCTTCCACTCCCACCGCTTCCAGGGGGAAGCGGAAGGGTTCTGGCTGGAACTCGGCGCCCACACCTGCTACAACTCCTACGGCGGTCTCATCGGGCTCATGGAGCAATACGGGCTCATGGGGAGCATCCTTCCCCGCGAGAAACTCTCCTTCAGGATGCTGGTAGGAAACGAGATCAAGAGCATCGCTTCCCAGCTCTCCTTCCCCGAGCTCTTCACCTCGGCCTGGCGGATCTTCAGCCTCAAGAAGGAAGGGGAGAGCGTGGCCTCCTACTACGGCCGCATCGTGGGGAGCAAAAACTTCCAGCGGGTCTTCGCCCCCGCCTTCAACGCGGTCATCTCCCAGCGGGCCAACGACTTCCCCGCCGACATGCTTTTCAACAAGCGCCCCCGGAGAAAGGACGTCATCAAGAGCTATACCCTCAAGGGGGGGCTTTCCAGCGTGACCGATACCCTGTCGGCCATCCCCGGCCTCACCCTGGCCACCGGCGTCACCATCACCCGGATGGCCAAGAGCGGCGAACAGTACGTCGTCGAGCTCTCCGACGGAAGGAGCTTCGAGACCGCCCGTCTAGCCATCGCGGTGCCGCCGCCTGAAGGGTCCAAGCTGGTCGGGGAGATCTCCCCCCCCCTGGCCCAGGCCCTCGGGAAGATCAGCGTTGAGACCATCGAGACGGTGGGCGTTGCCGTCAAGAAGGCGAAGCTCTCGGTCCCCCTGCTCGCCGGCATCATCGCCCCCCAGGACGATTTCTACTCGGCCGTCTCCCGTGACACCCTTTCCCACCCCGAGTACCGCGGCTTCGCCTTCCACTTCAAGGCGGGCCGGCTTCCCTTGGAGGGGAAACTGAAGCGGATCGCCGAGGTGCTGGGGGTAAAGACCGCAGAGCTCGAACAGGTGGTCGAGCGTGAAAGCCGCCTCCCCTCCCCGGTGGTCGGCCACGGCGCCCTCACGGGCGAGATCGACCGCGCCATTGCCGACAGCAAGCTCTTCGTGACCGGTAACTATTTCGCCGGGATGGCCATCGAGGACTGCATCGTGAGGTCCAAGAAGGAATTCGCGAGACTCTCCGCCAAGATGTGAAAAGAGGGTGGGGCTGCTCAGCCGGAAGGAACGGAGCGTACGGGAGTGACCGCATGAAAATCATCGCCATCAACGGCAGTCCGCGGAAAAAGTGGAACACCGCCACCTTATTGGAAAAGGCCCTGGAAGGGGCGCGCTCCCGCGGGGCGGAAACGGAGATCGTGCATCTCTACGACCTCACCTACAAGGGGTGCTCGAGCTGCTTCGCCTGCAAACTGAAGGGGGGGAAAAGCTATGGAGTCTGCGCCATGAGGGACGACCTCTCCCCGGTCCTGGAGAAACTGGCCACCGCCGACGCCTTCCTCCTCGGCTCGCCGATCTACTTCGGTACCGTCACCGGAGAGATGCGCTCGTTCATGGAACGGCTCCTCTTCCAGTACTTCGCCTACACGAGCCCCCCCACCTCCCTCTTCAGCCGCCGGATCCCCACCGCCTTCGTGTACACCATGAACGTCTCCGAAGAGACCATGAAGGACTTCCATTACCCCGTCCACCTGGGGATGAACCAGAACTACCTGACTCGCGTCTTCGGCCCCTGCGAAACCCTCATCTGCAACGAGACCTTGCAGTTCGAGGACTACGGCAAGGTGGTCTTCGAATACTTCGACCCGGAGGAGCGCAAGAAGCGGCACACCATCATCTTCCCCAACGACTGCCGAAAGGCCTTCGACCTCGGCCAACGGCTGGCCAAGTCCGCCGCCAAGGGGGTTAGCTAGCCTCGGACGCCCGCCGGCCTCCCCTACCCGCAGCTCTGGAAGCTCTTCCGCTCCCCTTACACCAACCCCTGCTCCGTCAGCTCCGCCTTGAGCCAGGCGTAGACGATCGGCGCCGCGATCATCCCCTCCATACCGAAGATGGCCTCCAGCACGAGCATGGCGGTCAGCAGCTCCCATGCGCTCGCATCGACCCGCCCCCCCACGATCTTCGCGTTGGTGAAGTATTCGAGCTTGTGAACGAAGAGCAGGAATCCGACCGAGGCCAGGGCGACGGCCGGCGATTCTCCGAGACTGAGGAGGACGATAATGCTGTTGGAGATCAGATTTCCCACCACCGGGAGCAGGCCGGCCACGAAGGTCAACAGGATCAGGAGGGTGACCATCGGGAGGTGCACCCCGCACAAAGGAAGGATCACCGCCAGGTAGAGGGTGGTCAGCACGGTGTTCAAAAGCGAGATCTTCACCTGGGCGAAGACCACCTTCTCGAAGGCTTCCGTCAGCCTGCCGAGCCTCCCCTCCAGCCCGGCGGCCAGCGGGGGCTGGGGCTTGTCCCGTTGGAAGCGGTGCAGTACGGCGATCGCGCCGATGACCAGGCCGAAGAGGACGTGGGCGACGGTTCTCACCCCCCAGACACCGGCATGAGACAGGTTGCGGCTGTGCTCTCCCAGCACGGTGGCCACCTTTTGCCGCACCTGCTCCATGCTGTCCGGCACGTAGGGCGTGAGCCATGCGGGGAGGCTCCGCTTCAGGTCTTCCAGCCGCTCCGCCGCGGCCCCCATGAGCTCCCCCATCCCCTCGTGCCCCTGTACGAAGAGCCAGAGCCCGATGAAGCCGCCCGACACCGCCAGCGCCACGACGAGGATGATTCCGGCCAGCGCCACCGCGTGCGCCTTTTTCCCCCATCGCCCTGGGAGGTGCCGGGCCAGCTTGGCGGTCAGCACGTAAACCGCCAGCCCCGAGAGCACCGCCGGCAGCAGGTGGTTATACAGGACGGTCACCACCGCGGCCACCGCCAACAGGTAACTCCAGAGCAAGGAAGCCGCCATCGGGCACCTCCGCTTCAGCCGTCATGCCGCGACTGCTGGTGGATTCATTGGAGAATATTACGCTCGGCGACCGGATTTACAACAGATGCATTATATTTTGTTAATTATTGCTGATTTTCCCTATCACTGTATCAGTAATTTCCCGACACAGGCAAAGCGGCTGCCGCAGCGGAAATTTTTTCAGGACCAGAAGCCGCCGGATAATCATCGCATTTTCAAGGAAATGGATGAGTTGAAGCCCCTTTGACTGCCAGCGGAGTCTTTCTGAGGCAAAATTAATCCCTTGCAATAGACCGCAACAAATGATAAATAGAGAATAAACAAATTTAACTAATTTAATGTTAGTACTCGCCTATATCCTGAGTTTTCCCGACCCGATCTGAGAGAGAGGAACATCCGCTGAAGAGACTTTCCTGGTAGAGGAAGCTGACGCAGCCCGGAGAGATTCTCCGGACGGTCTGAGAGGGGCGCAGCAAACCACCCCCGAGGGGGGGCGTGCCAAGGTATCGGGACGAGTTGGAGACACCATGCGTCAGGCGGACATTCTGCTTGTAGAGGACGACACCAACTGGAAAGAACTGTCGCTCAGGGCATTGAACAAGGCGGGTTTCCACCGGGTGACGGTGGCCAGGGACGGGGTGGAGGCCCTTTCCCTGCTCTTCGGCGAAGGGGGGCCCCAGGGGGGCGAGGGGAGCGAGCGGATCGTCCTTTTGGACATCAAGCTCCCCAAGATCGACGGCATCACGGTGCTGCAGCGGATCCGCGGTGACGAGCGGACCAAGGACCTCAACGTCTTCGCGCTGTCGTCCTCGGAGGATCCCAGCGAGCTCGAGGAGTGCTGCAAGCTGGGTGTGCTGGCGGTGCTCCCCAAGCCGCTCGACCCGGAGACCATCAAGCTCTACTTTCCCGACAAGGCGGCCTAGGCCGCCTGCTTCCTTTTACCGGCCACCGGCGTCTTCAGGGCGTCCTCGATGACGATCTCCAGCTCGGCCAGGGAAATCTCCTTCAGTCCCAGGGCACGTGCCTCCGCGCTCGCGAAGAGGACCACGTCCGCCTCGGTCCTTAGCCCCACCCCGAGCTTCCTGCAGGTCAGGTTGGCCAGCCGGACGGCCGCCAGGATGACGTCGCCGGGATCCCACTGGTCGGCGTCGTGTCCGGCCACCACCCCGCAGTAAACCTCCGGCATGTGCCACTGGACCATCAGCCGGAGCCCCTCCTCCACGTGCAGGGTCTCCAGCACCTCGGTCAACACCGCCAGGTTGGCGGCGGCCTTGAACTGCTCCTCCTTGCAGACTCCCTCCATCAGCTTCAGGAGATAGAGCTTCCCGATGTCGTGTAAAAGCCCTCCCAGGAAGGCCTCCTGGGCCTTGACCGGGTAGCCGGACTTCTGGACCAGCCACTTGCTTCCCACCGCACAGCTCAGGGCGTGCCGCCAGAGGGTCTGCATCAGGCTCCCGAACCTCGCGTCCCGGGAGCGGTAGAGATCCTGCTGGGTGGTCAGCATCACCAGGTTGGTCACCTCACCGGCGCCGAGCCGGATGATCGCCTCCCTGATGGTTTCCACCTTGCTGAGCCCCGCGTAAAAGGCGGAGTTGGCCACCCGCAGCACGTTGGAGGCGAGGCCGGGGTCGGCGATGATCAGCTGGTGGACGTCCTCGATGCTGTAGTCCTTCTGGGCCAAAACCTGCTGAAGCTTGAGCGCCACCGCGTGGAAAACCGGTATGCTCGGGGTTCCCGCCGCCATTCTCGCCTTGACCACTTCAACCAGCGAATTCGATGTCTTCATCTCGTTTCCTCGTCCATGGTTCGAACAGTCTCAGCACCCCAGGATACGCCGCAGGTCGCTAAACGGCCGCGGCACCCCGACGCGCGGGAGGTCGCGGAGCACCTCGTGGATGGAGACCAGCCCCCTGGCCGCCTTCACCAGCCCGTCCTCGAAGAGGGTGACCATCCCCGGGGTCTCCATCGCGAGCTTCCGGAGTTCGGTGGAGGAGCGGTTCTGCATGATCCCTTCCTTCATCGCCTCGCTCATGGTCAAAAGCTCGAAGACCGCCATCCTTCCCCGGAAACCGGTGAAGCGGCAGCTCTTGCAACCGCGCCCCATGCGGAACTCGGTCCCCCCGAGGTCCTTGGCGGTGTAGCCGAGCCGGCTGAACTCGGCCGCGGTCGGCACGTACGGTTCCGCGCAGTCGTTGCAGACGAGCCTAAGGAGGCGCTGGGCGACCACGCAGGTGATGGTGGAGGAGATCAGGAACGGCTCGATCTGCATGTGCACAAGCCTAAGGATGGCGCCGATGGTATCGACCGTGTGGAAGGTGGTGAGCACCTTGTGGCCGGTGAGCGCCGCCTGGATGGCGGTCTCCGCCGAGAAGGTATCGCGGATCTCCCCGAGCACGATGACGTCCGGGTCCTGGCGCACGATGTGCCTCAAGGTCTCCTCGAAGGTCACCCCGATCTTGGGGTTGATGGAGCACTGGGCGATCCCGTCCAGCACGAACTCGACCGGGTCCTCGGCGGTGATGATGCTGGTGTCGAGGCTGTTCAACCTGCTGACGCAGCTGTAGAGGGTCGAGGTCTTGCCGTGGCCGGTAGGGCCGGTGATCACCATGATGCCGGAGGGGGCCTCGAGGGAGTCCTCGACGAACTGGTCCAGCATGCGGGGCGCCATGCCGATCTCCTTCACGTCCAGGATGGACTCTTTCTTGCTCAAAAGCCTCAAGACCACCTTCTCGCCGAAGATGGTGATGTAGAAGGAGACCCTCAGGTCGAGGGTGAAGCCGTGCTGCCTGCTGTCGTAGAGTATCCTCCCGTCCTGGTGGCGCCTCTTCTCGGCGATGTCGGCCTGGGCCATGACCTTGATGCGGGAGCAGAGCTGGGGCGCGATCTCCAGCGGAAGCTCGAGGTGGGGGGTCATCACGCCGTCGTGGCGGAAGCGGATCCGGAGCCGGTCCTTCAACGGCTCGATGTGGATGTCGCTCGCCCCGTGGCTCATCGCCTCGTCGAAGAGCTTGTTGATGATCCCCACCACCGTGTTTTCATCGGCCTCGAGGACCTCTTCGCTGACGGCGCTGGTCTCGGCGGTGGAGATGGCGGAGATGATCGCCTTGCGGCTGGCGATGGAGGGCTCGAGGTTATGGCCGAAGAGGGACTCGGCGGTGACCCGCGCCCGCTGCTCGAGCGGGTTGGCGAAGGCGACCGAGGCCACGCCGTTCTCGATCCCGAGCGGCACGAAGAGCCCCTCGCGGAACACATGGAACGGGGCCCGGGAAAAGAGCTTGCGGTCGAGCTTCCTGAACTCGAGCTCGGCCACCGGAAACCCCAGCTGGAAGGAGAGCACCTCGATCAGCTTGCGCTCGTTGATGTAGCCGTTCTCGACGATGATGTCCCCGAGCATCCTGCGCTCGGTGGATTCCCGCTGGATGTTGAGGGCAGCCTCCAGTTCGCTCTTTCTCAGGTAACCGAGCTCCACCAGGAAGTCGCCGATCCTCAGCGAGGGGGAGTTCTTGCGCAGGGTGCGGGCGAGGTCGTCGTGGGTGAGGTACTCCAGTTCCTGGAGCACGTCGATGAGCGTCTTGGCGGTCTGGAGCTTGCCGTGGACGCGCTGGGCGTAGGCGAGCTGCTGAGAGGTGATGACCCCTTCCTTCACGAGGAGGGCGGCGATCTCTCCGGCGGCCTCGCCCTGCCGGGGCTGGGGTGTCGTCTCCGTCATGGTGCTCCCTCAGGTGGTCGAGCCGGCCGCGGCCTGGCCGGCGTGGGGGAAGGATATCCCCCTGTCCGGGGGACCGGTTCGGCGGGCTCGTTGGCTAGATACAGAAAAGGCTCCCGCTGGTGGAGAGCCTTCTGCTGAATAGGGGGGAAGGTATCAATTTTCCTTCTTCTCGTCGTCGCGACCGGCTTTGATCTCGATCTCGTCCTTTCCGGAAGAGGCTTTCTTGAAGTTCCTGATACTTTTTCCCAGCGCGCCGCCGATCTCGGGTAGCCTGTTGGCGCCGAAAACCACCAGCACGATGACAAGTACCACGATCAGTTCAGGCATCCCGAATCCGAACATAAGCACTCCTTTCTCGCTAAGTTCATGAGTTTTGCCAGTATCGCACCGAAGCCTGAAAAAAGTCAAGCAGTTGCGGCCGGTAGCGGTCAACCCGCTCTCAGCAGGGGCGTGGAGAGCTCTTCGGCAGCCGCCGGCACACCTTTAGCGTCCCCGCCTCTTCCCATGAAAATTGTTTTTATCAATCACCCATTAAAAATGATTGTTTTTTCATGGAGATTTTGCTATAGGAAAACCGCTTCCCAACGGCTTAGCTCCAGGAGATTCCCGTGAACAAGACCATTCTGCTGGTGGAAGACAACCCGGACGACGAAGCACTGACCCTGAGGGCGGTAAAGAAGCACATGCCGCACGCCATCGTGGTGGCCCGCGACGGAGCCGAGGCTCTGGACTACCTGTTCGCCACCGGGAGCCACGCCACCCGCGACCAGTCGATCGCGCCGCTGCTCGTGCTGCTGGACCTGAAGCTCCCTAAGGTGAACGGGCTCGAGGTCTTGAGGAGGATCCGGGAGGACGGCCGCACCCGCGCCATCCCCGTGGTGATCTTCACCTCTTCCACCGAGGAGCAGGACATCCTCGACAGCTACCGGCTGGGAGCCAACAGCTACATCAGAAAGCCGGTCGACTACGGTCAGTTCTGCGACGACCTGAAGCAGGTGATGACCTACTGGCTGAGCGTCAACCAGCTCCCTCCCCATAGGACCTGCGCCCCCTGATCCCCCTTTGCCCGTTGGGCTACGGGGGACACGTCCCCCTTACAGGACCTGCGACGACCGGCGCCCTTGTAGCCCCCAACGCTCCGTGGTATGATCCCCGCCATGGAAAAATTCGAACTCGTGACCGGATTTCAGCCGCGGGGGGACCAGCCGCGGGCCATCGACGAGCTGAGCGACGGGGTGCAGCGCGGCGACCGCCACCAGGTACTCCTCGGCGTCACCGGCTCCGGCAAGACCTTCACCATGGCCCAGGTGATCGCCCGCGCCAACCGCCCCGCCCTGGTGCTCGCCCCCAACAAGACCCTGGCCGCCCAGCTCTACGGCGAGTTCAAGGAGCTCTTCCCCCATAACGCCGTCGAGTACTTCGTCTCCTACTACGACTACTACCAGCCGGAAGCCTACATCCCCGCCTCCGACACCTTCATCGAGAAGGACTCGTCCATCAACGACGAGATCGACAAGTTCCGCCACTCGGCCACCCGAAGCCTCCTGACCCGCCGCGACGTCATTATCGTCGCCTCGGTCTCCTGCATCTACGGGATCGGCTCGCCGGAGTCGTACCAGGAGATGCAGATCCGCCTGAGGGAGGGGGACGAGCTGGGCCGCGACGAGCTGTTGCAGCGCCTGGTGGCCATCCAGTACGAGCGAAACGACGTCGACTTCCACCGCGGCACCTTCCGGGTGCGCGGCGACACCGTCGAGGTCTTCCCGGCCCACGACGACGAGCGGGCGGTGCGGATCCAGTTTTTCGGGGACACCATCGACGCCATCGGCGAGATCGATCCGCTGCGGGGCGTGCAGCTGCAAAAGCTCACCCGTTTCGCCATCTACCCCGCCTCCCACTACGTCGCCACCCGCGCCACCCAGGAGCGGGCGGTCGAACAGATCCGGCTCGAACTGGAGGAGCGGCTCCGCTACTTCCGGGGACAGAACATGCTCCTCGAGGAGCAGCGGATCGAGCAGCGGACCTTCTTCGACATCGAGATGATCGAGCAGATGGGCTTTTGCCAGGGGATCGAGAACTACTCCCGCCACTTCGACGGCCGCGCCCCGGGGGAGGCCCCCTACACCCTGCTCGACTACTTCCCCCCCGATTACCTGATGGTGATCGACGAGTCGCACATCACCGTCCCCCAGGTGGGGGGGATGTACCGCGGCGACCGCAGCCGCAAGGAGACCCTGGTCAACTACGGATTCCGGCTCCCCTCCGCGCTGGACAACCGTCCCCTCACCTTCCAGGAGTTCCAGAAGAAGCTTAGCCAGGTCATCTACGTCTCAGCCACCCCGGCCGATTACGAGCTGAAGGCCTCGGGAGGCGTGGTGGTGGAGCAGGTGATCCGTCCCACCGGCCTCATCGACCCCGCCATCGAGGTGCGTCCGGCCGCCGGCCAGGTCGACGACCTTTTGCACGAGGCGCGGGAGACCGCCCTCCGCGGCGAGCGGGTGCTGGTGACCACGCTGACCAAACGGATGGCCGAGGAACTGACCGACTACTACCGCGAGCTCGGGGTAAAGGTCCGCTACCTCCATTCCGACATCGATACCTTCCAGCGGATGCAGATCCTCCGCGAGCTCAGGCTCGGCGAGTTCGACGTGCTGGTCGGGATCAACCTTTTGAGGGAGGGGCTCGACCTCCCCGAGGTCTCCCTGGTGGCCATCCTGGATGCCGACAAGGAAGGGTTCCTCCGCTCCACCCGCTCGCTCATCCAGACCTGCGGGCGCGCCGCCCGTAACGTCTCCGGCCGCGTCCTCATGTACGCGGACAAGGTGACCGGCTCCATGCAGGATGCCATCGATGAGACGCTCCGCCGCCGCGAGCTGCAGACCGCCTACAACGTGGAGAACGGCATCACCCCGGAAAGCGTCCGGAGGGTGATCGGCGACGCACTGCAGGCGCCGGAGGAGCGCGACTGGGTGACGGTGCCGACGGTTCCGGACGAGGTCGAGAAGGTGAAGGACATTCCGAAGCTGGTGAAGAAGCTGAGGAAGGAGATGCTGACCGCGGCCAAGGCGATGGAGTTCGAGCGCGCCGCCGAGCTGCGCGACCGCATCAAGCGGCTGGAAACGGGGGAGCTCGCGAAAGGGTGATCTCGCCTAACGGGGCACTGGAACTTTCTCCCCTCTCCCCTGAAGGGGCGAGGGTATAATTAAAAGCCTTCGGCCGCCCCTGAAGGGCAATAATACAGAAGGGCAAAATAAAAGGGGACCGGCACCTGTGGTGCCGGTCCCCTTCTCATTATTCCGTGGCCGGTGCCGGTGAGCCGCCCGGCTTTTTCCGCCGCCGTCTGCGGCGCCGCTTCCTCTTGGCGGGCGCCTCTTCGCCGGCTGCCCCCTCTTCGGTGGCCGGTGCCTCGGCAACCGGCTGCTCGGCGGCAAAACGCTCCCACCACTGCGCCAGCGATTTCTTGGCAGGGGTGATGCTCTCCATGAAGCGGAGGTATTCGAGGGCGTCGGGGAAGACCGCCCTCGCCACCACGCCGCGGCCGTTGCGGCCGGGGGTTTTCTGGAAGCGGTGCTGGCAGGAGAGGATCTCGCGCACGGCGATCAGTACCCGGTTGGGGATGGCCACCGTGAGGCCGAGCTCCCCGGCAAAAGAGGCCACCGCCATGTCGGTGGCGAGCTGCGGCGCGGCCCCTTCGGCGCGGAAGGCGGCGATCTTCTCCTCCAGGTACTCCCCGAACATGAGGGCGATCAGGAGCTGCGGCGATACCGGCTCCCCGCACCCCACCTTCTCGTCCACCCATTCCAGGGCCTTGCCGACCCGCGCGTGCGGGAAGCCCCCCGACTCCCTGGCCAGCCAGGCATCGAAGTGCGGGAAGAGCGGCGCAAAGAGCCCGGTGCTCCTCATCATCTGGTAGGTGCGCTCACCCTCCCCCTTGAGGAGCATCTTGAGCATCTCCTCGTAGAGGCGGGGGGGGGTGGCCTTGCTGATGGTGGAGCAGAGCTCGTGGAGGGCGGCCGCCGTCCTCTCCTCGATGTTGAAGCCGAGCATGGAGGCGAAGCGGACCGCGCGGAGCATGCGGACCGGGTCCTCGGTGAAACGGACCACGGGATCGCCGATGGTGCGGATGACCCCCCTCTTCAGGTCCTCCATCCCCCCGACGTGGTCGATGATGGAGAAGTCGGCGATGTTGTAGAAGAGCGCGTTGACGGTGAAATCCCGGCGGACGGCGTCCTCCTCCGGGGTGCCGAAGACGTTGTCGCGCAGCACCATCCCGTCCTCGCTCTTCAAAAGGCGGGGACCGTGCCGGCGGGCGTCGCGGTCCCGGGCGATCTGCTCCGCCTCGTCGCGGGGCTCGACGGGTGCGGCCGGCTCGGCCGCTTCGGCGGTGGCCGGCTCGGCCGCTTCGGCGGTGGCCGGCTCGGCCGCTTCGGCAGCCTCCGCGCTGTCGACCGTGGAGCGGAAGGTGGCGACTTCGATGATCTCGTCGTGAAAGTGCAGGTGGGCGAGCCGGAAACGGCGGCCGATCAGGCGGCAGTTGCGGAAAAGCTTTTTCAGCTGACCGGGGGTGGCATCGGTGACCACGTCGAAGTCCTTGGGCTCCCGGCCGAGGAGGAGGTCGCGGACGCCGCCGCCGACCAGGTAGCCGATGAAACCTTGCTCCTTGAGCTTGTAAAGGACCCGTACGCTGTTTTGACTGAGAAGGGAGCGCGAGATACCGTGTTCCGCGCGAGGTATGACGACTGTGGGCATGTTGGTGTTCATTGCGGCCAAAAATATCACAGATTATCCGCAAAGGCAAAGGGTGCTGACTTTTGTTTCTTGATTTTAGTCATGCTTTTAAGTGACTTTTAGCGGTATGGTCACCATCATCAAGGAAAGCGGAGCGCGGCCGGCAAAGATGACGCGCTAGCGCTGTAAGTGATTTGCGAGGTTCCCGGTGGCTTCCATGAATGACGTACCTCCCGTGCAAGCGGGGTCGATCGATCAGAAACAGCGTGAGCGCAAGGCTGCCAAAGAGGCCAATGACATCAAGGTCCTCGACGCCTTCATCGGTGTCTACTGCCGCGGCAGGCACGGCTCCCGCAAAGGGGAACTCTGCCCGAGCTGCGCCGAGCTTCTCGCCTACGCACGTACGAAGCGGTCCCGGTGCCCGCTCGATCCCAAGCCCGACTGCAAACACTGCCCGATTCACTGCTACGGCAAGAACCAGCGGGCCGCCATCCGCGAGGTGATGGCCTACTCGGGGCGCCGGCTGCTCCTCAGGGGGCGCCTCGATCTCCTGTGGCACTATTTCTTTTAATCCGTTATGGTGTTCGAGACCTGCCGAACCCGAATTTCTAAAGCTCCAAGGGGATGAAGATGATCAGAAAAATTGTGCATATCGACCAGGACAAGTGTGACGGCTGCGGACTCTGCGTGCCGTCCTGCGCGGAAGGCGCCATCAAGATCGTTGACGGCAAGGCGCAGATAGCCGCCGACAACCTCTGCGACGGGCTCGGTGCCTGCCTCGGCGATTGCCCGCAGGACGCCATCACCATCATCGAACGGGAGGCCGACGCCTTCGACGAGGAAGCGGTCGAGAAGCACCTCCATACCCAGCCCCAGGCCGCCGCGCCGCAGAAGCCGGCTCCCGCGCCCCATCACGCCGGCCACGGCGGTTGCCCCGGCTCCCGGGTGGCCTCATTTGCACCGGCTCCCTCGGCCGCCCCGGCGGCACCGGGCGCCAAGCAGCAAAGCCAGCTCGCCCAGTGGCCCGTCCAGCTGCACCTCGTGCCGGTCTCCGCGCCCTACTTCCAGGATGCCGACCTCCTCATCACCGCCGACTGCGTCCCCTTCGCCTACGCCGACTACCACCGCGACTTCCTGGCCGGCAAGGCCGTCGTGGTCGGCTGCCCCAAACTCGACGACAACAACGCCTATCGCGATAAGCTGACCGAGCTCTTCCGGGTCTCGTCCATCAAATCCATCACCGTCTTGCGGATGGAAGTCCCCTGCTGCGGCGGCATCGTCATGGCCGCACGCCAGGCGCTGGCCGCCTCCGGGAAAGAGATCCCCTTCAAGGAGGTCACCATCGGCATCCGCGGCGACGTCAAGTAGGCGCCCATACAACTCTCCTCCCCTTCCGGAAACGGTCGGGGTTCCCTGGCCGGTCCCTAACCGGCCTTTTTTTCGTCTAAATTTTCTACGGGACAAAAAGGATAATTTTTGTCTTTTTCCATTGACAAGGGATTAGGAGGCTGGTACAGTTTCCCCCATTAGAACTTATTTCCGAGCAAAGGAGACAGCGAATGAGCCTTACCACCCTGGTTACCAAAGAAGCTCCCGACTTTACCGCCCAGGCCGTTATGCCTGACAACACTTTCGCCGAGATGACCCTTTCCAACTACCGCGGGAAGTACGTCGTGCTCTTCTTCTACCCGCTCGATTTCACCTTCGTCTGCCCTTCCGAGATCCTGGCCTTCAACAAGCGTCTGGCCGAGTTCAAGGAGAAAAACTGCGAAGTGATCGGCGTGTCCATCGACTCCCGCTTTACCCATCTCGCCTGGAAAAACACCCCGGTCGACAACGGCGGCATCGGGAACATCCAGTACCCGCTGGTCGAGGACCTCAACAAGAACATCGCCCGTTCCTACGGGATCCTGCTCAACGAGTCGGTCGCCCTGCGCGGCCTGTTCCTCATCGATACCAAAGGCGTCGTCCGTCACTCGGTCATCAACGACCTCCCGCTCGGCAGGAGCGTCAGCGAGGCGCTGAGGATGCTGGACGCGCTCCAGTTCGTCGAGACCCACGGCGGCGAAGTCTGCCCGGCCAACTGGCAGGAAGGTGACGAAGCTATGAAGGCATCTAACGAAGGAGTAAAAACCTACCTGAAGAGAACTCACGGTAGCGGCAAATAAATTTCGTTCCGGATCCTTCTTCTCGAGACGGCGCGGCCCTTGGCAGGGGGCCGCGCCGTTTCTTTTTGTAGCCCCTTGGGCGAGCCCCCCTTCCTGCAACCTCTTTAGGGAAGGCTCCCCCCCCCAGAGAGCCCCTTGCAAGCCGGCCTCTCCAGCGCCGTAAATCCCCTTGCGGCTTGCCAATGAGGGGCAACTATGTTAAAAGGACATAGCTTTTAACCGCCAGGTACCCGTGTGGAGGAAGACGATGCGTAGGAACGTCATGCTGTTTCCCCTGTTGCTGGTCATGCTCTCTGCCACACCGTCCTTTGCCCTGGACGAACCGCAGCCGGAGGCGATCGCCGAGAAGATGGCGTTCAAGCTCGTGCGAGGCGTGACCAACACGGTAACCTCGGTGGTGGAGATACCCAAACAGTCCTACCTGATGGCACGGGACCGCGGCGGCATCGCTTACGTGGTCGGGCCTCTCAAGGGACTCGGGATGGGATTTTACCGGTTCTTTACCGGCCTTACCGAGACCGTCTTCTTCGCCGTTCCGCAGCCGGGGTACTACGACTCCATGATCCAGCCGGAATTCGTCTGGCAGGGTTGGGATGAGAAGCGGGTCGAGCCGCGGCAAAAGAGCCCGGAACAGAGTGCCGAGAACAAGGGGGAGTAACATGAAGATGGCACGCCTGACGCTGCCGGCGGTGGTCCTGGCCACCTGCCTGCTGACCTGCGCACCTTCGGCGAGAGCGCTGGAAAGCCAGACCATCGAAAACGCCTCCGCCCAGGAGGTTGTGGACGGGATGGCCAACAAGTTCGCCCGCGGGGTCGCCAACATCGCCACCGGCTGGCTCGAATTCCCGAAACAGATCGTGAACACCTCCAAGGAGGAAGGGGTCGGCAAAGGGATTGCCGTCGGCCCGCTCAAGGGTATCGGCATGACCCTGGTACGGACGATTTCCGGCGTGGCCGAAACGATGACCTTCTTCGTGTCGACTCCGGGGTTCTACGATCCGCTGATCGATCCCCCGTACGTGTGGCGCAAGGAGTAGAAAGGGTAACCTGGAGCGGCCATAGCGGCCGGTGACCGAGAGGAAATGGCAAGGGGGGATCTTGATCCCCCTTTTTTGTGGGCAAAAGCTGGACGAAAAAAAAGGCCGCATCTTTCGATGCGGCCTTTTCGAATTCTCCGGAAAGAGAATTACTTCGCAGCCGGAGCGGCCGGAGCAGCCGGAGCTTCTTCTTTCTTCTCGGCTTTCTTCTCAGCTTTCTTGGCTTTCTTGGCTTTCTTTGCTTTCTTGGCTTTCTTAGCCGGAGCTTTCTTCTCAGCTTTCTCTTCTTTCTTCTCAGCGGCCGGAGCAGCAGCCGGAGCAGCGTCAGCAGCGAAAACAACACCAGCGAAAGCAACAGCAACGAGAGCGGCAACTACGGAGGACAGAACTTTTTTCATTTTGAATCTCCTTTGAGAAATGTTAGATAGCCTTTCCATTAGCACGCGGCATGCCAAATTTTCATGAATGTCACAAATCCCTGTTTCTTTGCACTTTTCATGAGAAGAATCCGCTAGCCACTGTCGCCACCGCACCAAACGAACCCGATATCCGCCAATGAATACCGCAAATGAGGTATACTCATGATAACTTTGGCCGGCCAGCTTCTCCCTGCGCCTCGGGCATATTGCTTGCCAGCGGGGAAGCATATTTGGTAATATGGCCGGTCATTGTAAAAGAAATTCGGGGGTTTTTTGAGCGACAACCTGCTTTTGACAGTTGAGAAGCCCGCCCGCTACATGGGCGGCGAAATGGGTGCCACCACCGGGAAGAGAGAGGGGATCGGTTTCGTCCTCGCCTTTCCCGACGTATATGAGATAGGGATGAGCCACCTGGGATTGCAGGTGCTCTACGGTGTATTGAAGGGAGTTCCCTGGATCGCCCCGGAACGGGTGTATGCCCCGTGGCCGGACCTGGAGGCGATCCTGCGGGCAGAACAGCGGCCGCTGACCACCCTGGAAGGCGGGCTCCCGCTCGCCTCCGCCGACATCCTCGGGTTCACGCTGCAGTACGAACTTTCCTACACGAACATACTCAACATGCTCGACCTGGCCGGGATCCCCCTGCTGGCGGCGGAGCGGGACGGCGGCTACCCGCTGGTGATCGGCGGCGGCCCCTGCGCCTACAATCCGGAGCCGTTGGCCGACTTCTTCGACGCCTTCCTGATCGGCGACGGGGAGGAGGCGGTCGTCGAGCTGGCCGACTGCGTGCGGAGCGCCAAGGAGGCGGGTCTCTCCAAGGCCGAGCTCTTGGAGCGGCTTTCCCGCATCGAGGGGGTCTACGTCCCCAGCTTCTTCGAGGTGAGCTACCAGGACGACGGGCGGATCAAGGAGATCACCCCGCTCAAGCCGGGCTACCGGAGTGTGCGGCGGCGCTTCCTGGCCGACCTGGACAGTGCCTACTACCCGACCGATCCGGTGGTCCCCTTCCTGAAGACGGTGCACGACCGGGTCAGCGTGGAGATCTCCCGCGGCTGCACGCGCGGCTGCCGGTTCTGCCAGGCGGGGTACATCTACCGCCCGGTCCGCGAGCGGAGCCCGGAACGGGTGCTGGAGATCGCCGAAGAGGCCTTCAAAAACACCGGCTACGACGAGGTTTCCCTCCTCTCGCTCTCGACCGGCGACTACGGCTGCCTCACTCCCCTATTGAAGGGGCTGATGGACCGCTACGCCGCCCGCAAGAAGGCGGTGTCCCTCCCCTCCATGCGGGTCGGGAGCCTCAGTCCCGAGATGGCCGAGGAGATCAGGCGGGTCAGGAAGACCGGCTTCACCCTCGCCCCGGAGGCGGGGAGCGAGCGGCTGAGAAAAGTCATCAACAAGGGGATCAGCGAGGCGGACCTGCTCGACAACGCCCGGGCGGTGTTCGGCTCGGGGTGGCGGCTCATCAAGCTCTACTACATGATCGGGCTCCCGACCGAGACCATGGACGACCTGCAGGGGATCGTGGATCTCTCCCGCGAGGTGAAGCGGCAGGGGAAATTCGCCGGCTCAGGCGGCGACGTCAACGTCTCCGTCTCCAGCTTCGTCCCCAAGCCCCACACCCCCTTCCAGTGGGATGCGCAGATCTCCGAGGAGGAGATCGTCGAGAAGCAGCGCTGGCTCAGGGGCGCGCTCAAGCAGAAGAAGCTCATCATGAAGTGGCAGGAGTCCTCTCTTTCCGTCATGGAGGGTGTCTTCGCCCGCGGCGACCGTAGGCTGGGCAAGCTCCTGGTGGAGGCGCACCGGGCCGGCTGCCGCTTCGACGGCTGGTGGGAGCATTTCGACCGCGAGAAGTGGAATCAGGCGTTCGCGGCCACCGGCCTCGATCCCCGCTTCTATCACCGCCGGCGCGAACTGGACGAGCCGCTCCCCTGGGACCACATCGACTGCGGCGTCACCCGCGAATTCCTGGCGGCCGAGCGGCAGGCGGCCCTCGTGGAAGCCGCCACACCTGATTGCCGGGACGGCGTCTGCACCGGCTGCGGCGTCTGCGACTTCGACACCATCAGGCTGAGACTCCACGAGGCGGTTTCCTTCGACACCTATGCCTGCCAGGACGCCGGGCAGGAGCCGGGCGAGCAGGGGCAGCGGATCCGGATCCGTTTCGAGAAGCTGGGAAGGATGCGCTACCTGAGCCACCTGGAGATGCTGACCCTCTTCACCCGCGCGGTCGGGCGGGCGGCGATCCCCATCCGCTACTCGCAGGGGTTCCATCCCCACCCGAAGTTCTCCTTCGCCACCGCGCTCTCGGTGGGGGTGGAGTCCTACGCCGAGTACATGGACTTTGAGGTCGAGCAGGGATACGGCGCGGAGCAGCTGCAGACCGCCCTTAACGCCGCCCTTCCCGAAGGGGTGCGGGTGGTGGAAGCGCGGGAGATCGGCCTGAAGGCGCCGGCACTCTCCGTCATAATGGAGCGGGTGCGCTACCGGGTGACCCTCCCCGAGGGGATGGAAGCCGGGTTGGAGGAGAAGGTGGCCAGCTTCCTGGCGCTCGACTCCTGCCCGCTTCGCCGAGAGAAGAAAGGGAAGGTGATCGAGTTCGACCTCCGGGAGGAGCTCTCCGAGCTTTCCGGGACAGGGCGGACCATCGAGATGGTGGTCGGGCGCGGCAAGCCGGCCGAGTACGCCGCCGCCATCCTGGGGGTCTCCACCGACGAGCTGAAAGACGCCCGCCTGGAGAAGCTCGAGGTCATCTTCAGCGACGAGCAGTAACCCCGGCGTGCCCGGGACGGACTCGTTCCCAATCGGTTTATTTTTTAATTTCAAATATATGATGCAGAAGGGGTTTGTATGGGAAACGAGTTGGTCATCAACACAACTTCCCACGAGACCCGTATCGCCCTCATCGAAAACGGCACCATTGCGGAGCTGTACGTAGAGAGGAGCAGGGTCAAGGGGATCATCGGCAACATCTACAAGGGAAGAGTCGTCAGGGTGCTGCCCGGCATGCAGGCGGCCTTCGTCGACATCGGGCTGGAGAAGGCCGCCTTTCTCTACGTGGCGGACGTCTTCGACTCGGTCGAGGAGTACGACACCTTCATAGAACGGGAGGGTGAGGAGCCGGTGCCCCACCCGCTCCACCCGATCGAGGAGCTGCTCCAGGAGGGGCAGGAGCTCTTGGTGCAGATATCCAAGGAGCCGATCGGCACCAAGGGGGCCCGCATCACCGCCCACATATCGCTCCCCGGGCGCCACCTGGTCTACATGCCGACCGTCGACCATGTCGGGATCTCACGACGCATCGAGGACGAGGTCGAGCGCGAGCGCCTGAAGGAGATCGTCGACCGGATCAAGCCGGTGGGGGGTGGCTTCATCGTCCGCACCGTATCCGACGGGAAAAGCGAAGAAGACCTGGTCGCCGACCTCCATTACCTCACCAAGCTCTGGGAAGAGATCGTCAAAAAGAAGGACAAGGCGGGGGCCCCCACCCTGATCCATTCGGACCTGGACGTGACCCAGAAGGTGGTGCGCGACATCCTGACCGAGTCGGTCGAGCGGATCGTGGTCGACTCGAAGCCCGAGCACGACAAGATCGTCCAGTTCATCAGCACCTTCATGCCGAAGATGAAGTACTCGATCGAGCTCTACGACGAGGAGGAGCCGATCTTCGACCACTTCGGCCTGGAGGTGGAGATCAGCCGGGCGCTGGGGCGCAAGGTCTGGCTCAAAAGCGGCGGCTACATCATCATCGAGCAGACCGAGGCGCTGACCGCCATCGACGTGAACACCGGGCGCTACGTCGGAAAGCACAACCTCGAGGACACCATCCTGAAGACCAACCTGGAGGCGGTGAAGGAGATCGCCTACCAGCTGAGGCTCAGGAACCTGGGCGGGATCATCATCATCGACTTCATCGACATGGAGAAGGAGGTGAACCGCGAGAAGGTCTACGGTGCCCTGGAGGAGGCGCTCAAAAGCGACAAGTCCAAGACCAACATCCTGAAGATTTCCGAGCTCGGCCTCGTGGAGATGACCAGGAAGAGGGTCCGCGAAAGCCTCGGGCGGATGATGTGCGAGCCGTGCCCCTACTGCGAGGGAAGGGGCTACGTGAAGTCCAAGATCACCGTCTGCCACGAGATCTTCCGCGAGCTGCGCCGGGAGATGCTGGACATCCGAGGCACCAAGGTGATGCTGACCGTGCATCCGCAGGTGGCCGACCTCCTCTACGACGAGGAGCGCCGCGGCCTGGAAGAGCTGGAGAAAAACTTCAAGAAGCGGATCACCGTCCGCGCCAAGCCCGGGTTCCACCAGGAGCAGTTCGAGGTCGCCGTCAGCTAGGCTCGCCTTGCGCCGCCCTACCCTCCCCCTTTTCTAAGCACGCCCCCCTTGAAAAAGGGGGGCCGGGGGGGATTCGGCACCGCCCGCAAAGAGATACAACCCCCTATATCCCCCTTTCCCAAAGGGGGACTTTTTGAACTTTCACGAGTAGGATTTTCGCAAAGGAGAGGCAATGATCGGAACACCGCTTAAGAAAGGCGCCACCAAGATTATGCTGCTGGGCTCGGGCGAGCTTGGCAAAGAGGTTGTCATCGAGGCCCAGAGGCTGGGTATCGAAGTCGTGGCCGTCGACCGCTACGCCAACGCACCGGCCATGCAGGTGGCCCACAACAGCCACGTCATCGACATGCTCAACCGCGCCGAACTGGAGCGTGTGGTCCGATTGGAGAAGCCGGACTACATCGTCCCGGAAATCGAGGCCATCGACACCACCTACCTCTTGGAGCTCGAAAAGGAAGGGTTCAACGTCATCCCGACCGCCCGGGCCACCAACCTCACCATGAACCGCGAGGGGATCCGCCGCCTGGCCGCCGAGGAACTGGGGCTGCCGACCGCCGCCTATCGCTTCGCCTCCACCCTGGAAGAGTTCCGGGCCGCGGTGGACGCCATCGGCGTTCCCTGCGTGGTGAAACCGATCATGAGCTCCTCCGGGAAAGGGCAGAGCGTGCTGCGCGACCGGGCGCTTCTCGAGCGCTCCTGGAACTATGCCCTGGAAGGGGCCCGCGGCGCCTCCGATACCGTCATCGTCGAGGAGTTCATCCCCTTCGATTACGAGATCACCCTCCTCACCGTCCGCTCCAAGAACGGCACCTCCTTCTGCCCTCCCATCGGCCATCGCCAGATCGACGGCGACTACCACGAGTCGTGGCAGCCGATGGGGATGGATCCGGCCGTCCTGGCCGAGGCCCAAAGGCAGGCTGAGGCGGTCACCACCGCCCTGGGGGGGCGCGGCATCTTCGGCGTCGAGTTCTTCATCAAGGGGGACAAGGTCTTCTTCAGCGAAGTCTCTCCCCGCCCGCACGATACCGGCATGGTCACCCTTCTTTCCCAGAACGTCTCCGAATTCGAGCTCCACGTGCGCGCGATCCTCGGGCTTCCGGTTCCCACCATCGAGAACCTCGGCCCCGCCGCTTCCCACGTCATCCTGGCCGAGGACACGGCCGAAGAGGTCGCCTTCCAGGGAGTCGCCGACGCGCTGTCGGTCCCGACCGCCAAGATCAGGCTGTTCGGTAAGCCGGACACCCGCAAAGGGCGCCGCATGGGGGTTGCCCTCTGCTTCGGCAAAGACACCGACGATGCGAGGAAGCGTGCCGAAGAGTCTGCCCACGCCGTCACCATCGCCAACGTCTAGCTCGCTCCCGGTGCCGATAGTAAATAGTGCCGGCTGAGCAGGTTGCCCGTCGTCCCCTCCCCTTCAAGGGGAGGGACAGGGCGAGGATGGCGGTAGGGGCGGCACCTACGTTGCCACCCTCCGCCCGACCCAGTGGAAACACCAAGGGAGGAATTCATGATTCTCGCTGCCAAAGTTGCTGATGTCCCGGAGTGGGGCAAGAAACTGGTCGAGATTGCCGGCCAGCAGGTCCTGCTCCTGAAGATGAAAGGGGTGGTGTACGCGTGCGAGCGCGAGTGCCCGCACCAGGGAGCCCCGCTGGAAGGTGCCGTCGTCAAGGAGGCCGGGAAACTGTCTTGCCAGCGGCACGGCTACCGCTTCGACCTGAAAACCGGGGCCTGCGAGGGGCACCCGGAATGCACGCTGAAGATCTACCCGGTGGAAATCCGCGGCGACGAGATCTACGTCGACGTGGCGTAAGGCTCCAGGACAGGGGGACAGGCACCTGACGGAGCCAGTCCCCTTACAAAATTTCGCCTGATCCTGAAAACCCCTTGACTTTGGGTCTTTTTCAAGATAAGGTTTGCCGCTCAGAGTAAATCCAGAGTAAAGGTGGTGAAGTCGAATGTACGCAGTAGTCAAAACCGGAGGGAAACAGTACAAAGTTTCCGAGGGCGACTTTTTGAAAGTCGAGAAATTGGAGGGCGCGGTAGGTGATACCGTCGAGATCTCCGAAGTCCTGATGGTTGGCGGCGATAAGGTCGTTATCGGAACACCTTTAGTGCCCAGCGCCTCTGTGGTCGGCAAAATTGTCGAGCAGGGCAAAGACAAGAAGATTCTGGTCTTCAAGTCCAAGCGCCGGAAGGATTCCAGGAAGCTTAACGGGCACCGCCAGCTCAGGACCATCCTGAAGATCGAAAAGATCAACGCCTAATTGGTAATTTTAAAAAAGGCGGCGCGGTACCCGCACTGATAAAGGCGGAACCTCCCGCAGGAGGAAAGTGAAATGGCACACAAGAAAGGCGTCGGTAGCTCCAGGAACGGACGTGACTCCGACGGCCAAAGACTAGGCTGCAAGAAGTTCGGCGGCGAGACGGTTAAAGCCGGCAACATCATCTACCGTCAGCACGGCACCAAAATCCACCCCGGCAACAACGTCGGGCTGGGCAAGGACTACACCCTCTTCGCCCTTATCGAAGGCGTGGTGAAGTTCGAGCGGATGGGTAAAGACCGCAAGAAGGTCTCCGTTTACCCGGCCAGCTAATAGCCGCTACATACCAGTGCAAAAGCCCGGAGCCACAATGGTCCGGGCTTTTGCCGTTTGCATGGGAACCACACGTCATGAGTTTCATCGATGAAGTAAAAATTCACGTAAAGTCCGGCGACGGAGGGGCGGGATGCGTCTCCTTCCGGCATGAAAAGTTCATTGAGTTCGGCGGACCGGACGGCGGCGACGGCGGCAAGGGGGGGGACGTGGTGGTCAAGGTGTCGCCCCAACTCTCCACCCTGCTGGACCTGCGCCAGCATCCCCACCAGAAGGCCGGCAAGGGAAGAAACGGGATGGGGAAGGAGCGCCACGGCGCCAACGGCCAGCCTCTGGAGATCCTGGTTCCGCAGGGAACGGTGATCAAGGACGCCGAGACCGATGAGATCCTCGCCGATCTCGACCAGGCCGATTCCTCCATCGTGCTCCTCAAGGGCGGGCGCGGCGGCCAGGGAAACACCCGTTTCAAATCCGCCACCCATAAGGCGCCCCGCTTCGCCCAGCCGGGGGAGCCGGGCGAGGAGCTCTGGATCAGGCTCGAGCTGAAGCTGATGGCCGACGTCGGGCTATTGGGAATGCCGAGCGTCGGGAAATCCTCCCTGATCACCAAGGTCTCGGCGGCCCGCCCGAAGATCGCCGCCTACCACTTCACCACCCTGGTGCCCAATCTCGGCGTGGTGCGCTACAAGAACTACCGGACCTTCGTGATGGCGGACATCCCGGGGCTCATCGAAGGCGCCAGCGAAGGGGCCGGCCTCGGTCACCGTTTCCTTAAGCACCTGGAACGTACCGGGCAGCTGCTGCACCTTTTGGATCTTTCCTGGATGCCGGAGCGCGATCCCATCGCAGAGTACGAGGCGATCAATCGGGAGCTTGCGCTCTTCAACCCGGAGCTCGCCGAGAAACGGCAGACCGTGGTCATCAACAAGATGGACCTCCCCAACGTGAGGGAGAACCTGAAAGAGATTCTCCCCTACTTCGAGGAGCGGGGGATCAAGGTGTTCCCGATCTCCGCCGCCACCGGCGAAGGGATCGAGGCGCTCCTGGACGACATCGCCCACAACCTCTGGGGCGAGCCGGACGAGACCTGGTAGGAAACCAAAGGTGAAAAAACGAAAGGGGCCGCAAATTGCGGCCCCTTTTTATGTACGACACGACGGCTTAATCTTTCTTCAACCTTCCAACAACTCCGGTGTGTTGTCCATTAGCCACCTCTCGACGTCCCTCAGTAGCGCCTTTGCTTCCTCGATGCAACTCTCCATTGTTCCTTCATCAACTCCATCGCCGGTATAGTCCGTCATATTCCTTCTGCGGCGTAGAGCATCGAGAACCACCATGCGTCCCTTCGGTAGCCCTATCGTCGTCGGAAGAGTCTGGATGACGGTCATGTGGTGTCCTGGACGGTTCGTGTCCGGCCGGAAAACATTAGCCATCAAGGCAACAAGGGCGCTTTGCATGACCGCTTTATACGCGCTGTCAAATCGGGTCTCTGTACTGATTACATCGACCTCGGCGTCGGCGATATTGCGTCGTGCAGCGTTTAATAGTTTCCCCACCTCACTCTTACCTGTCGCGTGAGATTTAAGCTGACCGATCTTCAACAAGTTTTCCAAGGTCATCGGCGCCTCCTAACAGGAAGATTTTGGATTCATCCACTACCCGCCGCACGAACTGATCCTCAGCCGCAAACTTGTCTATAAAACGCTCCCGCGCCATCACCACCGGATTAATTTCACGCCCCAGTCGCTCATGCGTCATAGCCAGAGCCTGTACTGCATCGGAGAAAGAAAGTGTACCAATCAGGAAGACATCGACATCGCTGGTGACGCGTTCTTTCCCCTGTGCTACCGAGCCGAAAATGAAGGCGACGTCGATTCGATCCGATAGCGGCAGCAATGCGTCTCGCACCACATCCGCCAGCCCCGAGGTTTTCATGAAGATTCCGGCCAGTTCCTCAAAAATGGGGCAATTCTTGTTCGCCTGGTAACGGACTTGATTGCCGGCAGCATGGGAGACCAATAACCCCGCCTCGGCTAGAACTTTCAACTCACGGTGGAGTGATCCGGCTGGGACATCGGTAAGTCGAGCAATCTCCCTGACGTGGAAATGCTCGTCAGGGCGTAGGAGGGCCAGCGCCAGGACCCGACGCCGATAGCTACTGAAAAGAGTTTCAGCAAGAGTTGAAGCTTTCATCTCGACCGCCCCCATTGCGTTCTCAAAATTACTACATTTGCAGCATTATTGAGAACAGATTACAACCATCACTTTGGCAGGGTGCCGGAGAGGCATACAAGCACGCTACGGGAGGAGGGCGGCGTCGAGGGCGCGCAGAAGCGGGGAGGGGTAGATACCGATGAAGAGAATGGCTACCGCGGCACAGGTGAGGGCCAGCGATTCGGCCGGTGTACCTGGGTGCGGAGCGGCGGGTGCGGCGCCTTCCGGCTCGCGCATGTAGAGCTGGACCACCACCTTCAGATAGAAATAGGCGGAGATGGCGGCGGTGACGATGCCGATGATGGCCAGGGTGGTTTCGCCGCCGCGGATGGCGGCGTAGAAGATGTAGAACTTGCCGAGGAATCCGGCGGTCGGAGGGATGCCGGCCAGGGCCAGCATCGCCAGGGCGAGTATCGCCCCCCGGAAGGGGGCGGTGTGCCCAAGCCCGGTGTAGGCGGTCAGCTCTCCCCGCTCTTCCGCACCGGAAAGCGAGGCGATGGCGCCGAAGGCGGCCAGGTTCATGGCGGTGTAGATGGCCCCGTAGAGAAGGACGGCGGAGTACCCTTCCCGGCTACCGGTGAGAAGCGCCAACGCCAGGTAACCCATGTGCGCGATGGAGGAGTAGGCCAGCATGCGTTTGATGTTCTTCTGGAGGAGCGCTGCGAGGTTGCCGATCACCATGGAGCCCAGCGAAAGGAGATAGAGCGGCAGGTGGATCTCGGCCAGCGGGCGGGAGAAGGCCAAAAGGAGCAGGAAAAAGGCGGCCGCGGCGACCTTGGAGCCGGTGGAGAGAAAGGCCGCCACCGGCGCCGGTGCCCCCTGGTAGACGTCAGGCGTCCAGAGGTGGGCGGGCACCAGCGAGAGTTTGAAGGCGATGCCGATCACGACCAGCCCCCATCCGGCGGAGACGATGGGGCGGGTGGCCGCCGGAGCGAAGGCGCCGGTGAGGGCCAGGGTGCCGGTCCCGGCGAAGATGAGGGAGATCCCGAAGGCCACGATGGCCGCTGCCACCGCCCCCATCAAGAGGTACTTGAGCCCCGCCTCTCCGGACTCCTCGCGCTCCAGGTCGAGCGAGACCAGGATGTAAAAGGCGAAGGAAACCGACTCGATGGCGAGGAAGAGGATCAAGAGGTTGGTCGCGCAGGCGAGCACGCAGAGGGCGAAGAGGGTGAAGAGGACGGTAGCCTGGAATTCCTCTCCCTTGATGCCGCGACGCTGGTTGTAGTCGTGGGACAAGAGCAGGGTCAAAGTGGCTGCCGCCGAGAAGACGGGGATAAGGAACTGCGATAGCGATGTGAATGCCAGCCCCGGCAAAGTGACGGTGGCGCCTGCCGCCGGATACACCACCGCCCACACGCCGGCGGCGGCCGCGGCGATGACCGCGATCCAGCTGATCGAGCGCGCCTGTAAAAGCGGCCCCGCCAGCAGCACAAAGAGCGCGGCTCCGGCGGCGATCAGGATCGGCATTATGGCAAGCGCATCACTCAGGGACATCACAACTCCTTGGGAGGTTCAACAGATTCGTAGGGTGGGCAGCCCTCTGCCCACCTCTTTTGTCTGATCCGCGTGGGCACGGGGTGCCCACCCTACGGTTACCTCACGCCAGTCAAAAGGGCGATCGGCACCTTGATGATATCGAGCACCGGGGCCGGGTGGACGCCGAGGTAAATGGCCGCCACGCCGAGAACCGCCAGCACGCCCCCCTCCCTTACCGACAGATCGGCCAGTTCCAGCGGCTTCTTCTCCTTCCCGAACAGGATCTCCTGCACGAGCCTCACCGTATAGATCAGGGTCAGCACTACCCCCAAGAAGGCGCCGGCAGCCGCACCGGGGGAAACCTTGAAGGTCCCCATGAGGACCATGAACTCACCGACAAAGTTGTTCAGCCCAGGCACCCCGGCAGACGCCATACAGAACAACAGGAAGAAGAAGGAGAGAGCGGGTATCTTGCCCCAGATCCCTCCGTAGGTCGCGATCTCCCGGCTGTGGGTCCGCTCGTCCAGCATCCCGACCAGCGCGAAGAGGGCGCCGGTGGTGACCCCGTGGTTAACCATCTGCATCACCGCGCCGGAGAGGGCTACCGGGCTCCAGGCTGCGATACCAAGGGCGACGAAGCCCATGTGGCTCACACTGGAATAGGCAACCAGCCGTTTCATGTCGCGCTGGGCGAAGGCGATCCAGGCCCCCCAGGAGATGCCGATCACCGAGACGGTGTAGATAAGCGGCGCGCAGGCGCGGGCGGCCTCCGGGAAGAGCGGGAAGCCGAACCGGATGAGGCCGTAGGCGCCGGTCTTCAAAAGGAGGCTCGCCAGGATCACGCTTCCGGCGGTCGGTGCGTCGGTGTGGGCGTCGGGAAGCCAGGTATGCAGCGGGAAGAGCGGGAACTTGATGGCGAAGGCGAACAGGAACGCCGCGAAGAGCCAGACCGCGACTTCATAGGGGACGGTGGTGTGGATCAGTTCGAAGAGCGAGAAGCTGTAGCTGCCGGTCTGGGCGCCGTGGCGGAGATAGAGCGAGATGATGGCCACCAGCATAAGCAGCGAGCCGAAGAAGGTATAGAGGAAGAACTTGACCGCCGAATAGATCCGCCGCCCGTGCCCCCAGATACCGATCAGGAAGAACATCGGGATCAGCATGGCCTCCCAGAAGAGGTAGAACAGGAACAGGTCAAGCCCGAGAAAGACCCCCTGGATGCCGCTTTCCATCGCCAGCAGCAGCGAGTAGTACAACGGCACCCGCTCCTTGATCCCCCGCCACGACACCCCCACCGCGATCACGGTGATGAAGGAGGTGAGGAGCACCATGACCAGGCTGATGCCGTCCATCCCCAGCGTGTAACGGATCCCGAAACGGTCGATCCACTGCGCATCCTGGTAGAGGAAGAACCCCGCCGGAGCCCCTGCCGCACCCGCCCCCGCCGCTCCGCACGCCCAGACGCTGAGGGCAAGCTCGAGGAGGGTGACCACGAGCGCTCCCGTCCTCACCAGCTCCTCGCTCCTGCGGACGGCAAAGAGCGCCAGCGCCCCGGCGAGGGGAAGGAATACCAGCAGAGTCAGTATCGGAAAGTCGGTCGGCATCTGGAATTGGTCCCGTTTGAGCTCGGCGCCTTACGCGCCGCAAAATTCGGTTACAGGTTGAGCCAGGCGAGGTAGCCGAGCACCAGGGCGCTCCCCGCGGCGAAACTCAGGATGTAGAGGGAAACCTTGCCGTTACTCCAGCGCCCGAGCCAGCTTCCGGTGCTCCCCAGCCCGCTGGACATCCCATCCAGCGAGTCGTCGATCACCCCTTCGTCCACCTTTTCCCAGAAGATTCCGGAAAGGAACTCGTAGGGACGGATGAGGATCGCGCGGTAGAGACGGTCGAAATACCACCCGTTCAACAAGAACGCGTACAAGGGGGACGGGCGGGTGCTGCTTTCCCGGACCCGGTCGACCCGCGACTTTCCGCCGTAGCGCCAGTGGGCGGCCAGCAGGCCGAAGATCGCCAGGGTGGCGGCCACCCCTTGCAGTGCCACCTCCTGGGCGGCTGAATGCCCCACCTCCCCGCTCGCCTGGTGCCCGAAGAAGCTGTCGAGGAATCCCCCCCCGAGGTAACCGGGAAGATTGAGCACGCCGCCGAAGAGGCCAAACAGGGCGAGCGGGACCAGCACCCACTGCATCACCTTCAATTCCCCGTGCGTGTGCACGTGCACCTGGCTGCCGAAGAAGACGAGGTAGATGAGCCGGAAACTGTAATAGGAGGTCAAAAGGGCGGTGAGGAGCGCCAGCAGGTACAGGGAGGTGTACAGCTCCCCCCCCTTCAGGAAAACGGCGGCCAGGATGCTGTCCTTGCTGAAGAAGCCGCCGGTCAGCGGGATCCCCGCCAGGCATGCCGCTCCCGCCAGAAACGGCCAGAAGGTCAGCGGGAGCCGCTCCTTCAGCCCCCCCATCTTGTAGATGTCCTGCTCGTGGTGCATGGCGGTGATGACGCAGCCGGCGCCCAGGAACAGGAGCGCCTTGAAAAAGGCGTGGACCAGCAGGTGGAAGGTCGCCGCGGTGATGGCACCCGCCCCCACCCCGAGCATCATGTAACCGATCTGGCTGATGGTGGAGAAGGCGAGGACCTTCTTCAGGTCACGCTGCGCCAAGGCGCAGGTGGCCCCGTAAAAGGCGGTGACGCCCCCGGTGAGGGCGATGGCCGCGCAGGTAACGGCGGATCCCCCGATGAAGGGGAACATACGGGAGAGGAGGTAGACGCCGGCGGTGACCATGGTAGCGGCGTGGATCATGGCCGAGACCGGCGTGGGACCGGCCATGGCGTCGGGAAGCCAGACCATGAGCGGCACCTGGGCCGATTTCCCCATGGCGCCGACCAGGAAGAGGATGCCGATGGCGGTGACGATGCCGGGGGGAAGGAGGAAGCCCATCCCGTTGATCTGGGGGATCGAGAAGGTTCCGAACAGCTGGAACAGCCAGGCGATCCCCACCAGCAGCGCGGTGTCGCCGATCCTGGTGGTGATGAAGGCCTTCCTGCCCGCGGTGGCGTTGTTGCTGTCGGTGTACCAGAAGCCGATCAGCAGGTACGAGCAAAGGCCCACCCCTTCCCACCCGAGGTAGAGAAGCGGCAGGTTCTCGGCCAGGATCAGGGTCAGCATCGCGAAGACGAAGAGGTTCAAAAGGGCGAAAAAGCGGGAGTAATCGCCTTGGTCCGCCATGTAGTAGACCGAATAGACGTGGATGAGCCCGCAGACGAAGCAGATCATCACCGACAGCGAGAGCGAGAGGGGGTCGAGATAGAGGAGGATGGGGGCCTTGAGGTCGAAGGCGGAGAGCCAGCGGCCAAGCTCCACCGAGACCGGACCCCGGTAGGCCGCCGCCGCGAGAACCGCACAGACGAAGCTGGCCCAGACCGCGGCACAAACGCCGACCTCCACCAACCGGCGGGGAAGTTTCCTTCCCGCCACGGCGCTGACGGTCCCCCCGACCAGGGGGAAGAGGAGCATGAGTGCGAGGTAGAGGGTCATTCAGCCTTCCTTGCCTTATCTCCCCCCTTTGTAAAAGGGGGGGCAGGGGGGATTTTCAAAACTCGAAATCCCCCTAAATCCCCCTTTTGCAAAGGGGGACTTTACCATCTAGCCTTTCATGGAGGCGAAGTCGTCGGTATTGACCGACTGCTTACGCCTGTGAAGATACACCACCATGGCCAGGGCCAGCGAGACCTCCGCGGAGGTCAGGGCGATCAGCATCAGCGAGAAGAGCTGGCCATCGGCGATCCCCCAGCGGGCGGAGCCTTCGACGAAGGTGAGCATGACCGAGTTCAGCATGATTTCGATCCCGATCAGCATCATGATCACGTTGGTTCGCCAGGCCACCACGCAGGCGAGCCCCATCCCGAACAGGAGCGAGGCGAGGATGAGGACGTGGTAGAACGGGATCGTCATCTGCGCCTCCCGAGATAAAGGGCTCCCACCAGGGCGAAGAGGAGCTGCATCGAGATGATCTCCACCGCCACCCCGTACCGCCTGAAAAGGGCCTGCGAGAATTCACGCACGGTGATGGCGGTGAACCCCGGGGCGGTGGCTGGTTCGCGGCTCACGGCCAGGATGAGGACCGATCCGGCGATGACGGCAAGGAGGAGAACGGCCGGCCACCAGTCCCTGATCTTCGGGAAGGTCAGCTTTTCCGGGTGCCCCAGGTCGAGCATCATGATGACGAACATGAAAAGTACCATGATGGCGCCCGCGTAGATGATGACCTCGAAGGCCGCCACCAGCGGGGCGCCGAGCAGGTAAAAGATGAGCGCCAGTGAGAAGAAGGAGGTCACCAGGTACACGATGGCCCGCACCGCCTGCCGCGCGGTAATCGCGCAGAGAGTCCCGGTGAGGGTCACCGCGGAAAGTATGTAGAAGAGAATGGCTTCCATCGTGTCTTAAACCTTTGGAGGCGCAGGCCTCACTGTCACATCTGATCCTGAAAGAACCGCTGGCCCCATGGTCCCCCCCTTTGCGAAGGGGGGACAGGGGGGATTTTTTCTTGGTTACGGCAGCAGCGTCCTCACGTCTACCGGCGGATCTTCGCCGGGGTTTTCGCCGCGGAGATTGACGACGCCAATCCCCGCGTGGCGGTAGAAATTGTAGTTGGGGTCCTTCCCCGTTCCATCGATCAGGAGATCCTCCTTTTCCCAGACCATGTTCATGATCTCCCGCTTGCAGTGGAACATCTCCGGCGACATCTGGATGGCGAGCGTGGGACAGGCCTCGGCACAGAGTCCGCAGAGGATGCAGCGGGAGAAATTGATCCGGAACCACGCCGCATAGCGCCGGCCGTTCTCACCTTCGGCGGCGGCCATGGAGATGCAGTCGACCGGGCAGGCGCCGGAGCAGAGGTAGCAGGCGACGCAGCGTTCCTGCCCATCCGGGTCGCGGGTCAAAACGATGCTCCCCCGGAAGCGCGCCGGCATCGGCCGCTGCTCCTCCGGATACTGCACCGTCACCGGCTTGCGGAAGATGTGGCCGAAGGTGATGGCCAGCCCGGTGATGATCTCCTTGATGTCCCTGAGAACGCCCATTGTTTTCCTGACGCCTCCCCTCGCCCCTGTAGGGAGCGGGCATCACTTTATCCCCTCGCCCCTTCAGGGGAGAGGGTGCCCGAAGGGCGGGTGAGGGTAGCTTTGGTTTTTTTGGCGCAAACCTAGAGGGTGACGGCCCAAGCTGCCGCCTTCTCGAGGATGCATCCCTTTAGAAAAAGAGCATGAATAAGAGGGATTTACCCTATGGACGCCACGCCGGTGGTGCTAATGGGAACGAAGGGTCCCCATCAGGATGCCGACGGTATTGGCGTGCCGGTTGTTCTGCGCGTACCCGAGAGCGGTGGTCCCGGAGTACGACATGGCCATCGGGTCGGCGCCGTTATTCAGCAGAATCTCGCTGGTCTCGTCGCAGCCGTAATTGGCCGAAAGCATCAACGGGGTGAAGCCGTCACGGTCGCGAGGATCGACCTTGGCTCCGTTGCCCAAAAGGAGACGGACCACCTCCGCCTGCCCGTGGGCCGCGGCGTAGTGGAGCGCCGTTTTCCCCTTGTTGCTTCTTGCCTCCAGACTTGCTCCGCGATCGATAAGTGCGCTGACTGCTTCAAGGTCACCAGCCTTGGCGGCAATCATTAATGATGTGTGCCCGTCCTTGTCCACCATCTCCACCTGCTTGATGAAACCCTCCCCAGACTCGACTTCCACGTGCGTTTTCATCGTGTTCCTCCTTTGGTGAGTGTCCTCGTCAATACATCGCCACTTATCGCAGAGCAAGCCACCATCCGGTGGCAAGAATGTTGATCAGCGCAAGCGGTGTCAGGAACTTCCAGCCCAGGTGCATGAGCTGGTCGTAGCGGAGACGTGGCAGGGTGCCCCTGACCCAAATGAACAGGAAGGAAAAGACGGCAACTTTGATGAAAAACCAGACGATCGGCGGCAGTAACGGGCCGCGCCATCCCCCCAGGAAAAAGACCGAGGCAAGGGCGCCCAAAGCAATGATGTTGATGTATTCCCCGACGAAGAAGAGCCCGAAGCGCATCCCCGAGTATTCGGTATGAAAGCCGGCCACCAGCTCCCCTTCCGCCTCCGGGAGGTCGAAGGGTATCCGCTTGCACTCGGCGAAGATGCTCACCAGGAAGATCAGGAAGGCCAGCGGCTGGTAGACGATGAACGGCATGGATGCCTGGGCGTTGACGATGTCACTCATCCTGAGCGACTTGGCGAGCATCACGACCGGCACCAGGGAGAGCCCCATGGAAAGCTCGTAGGAGATCAGCTGGGACAGCCCCCTGATGCTCCCGAGCAGCGCGTACTTCGAGTTCGACGCCCATCCGCCGAGGGCGACGCCGTAGACCGCGATCGACGAGAGGGCCAGGAAGAAGAGAACGGCCACGTCGAGGTCGGTCACCTGGAGGCTCACCTCGTGCCCCATGATATGCAGGGGAGCACCCATGGGAACCACCGAGAAGGTCAGGATGGCGGGAATCGCCGCCATGGCCGGGGCCAGCGAGAAGAGGAGGCGATCGGACGAGGTCGGGATCAGGTCCTCCTTGGTGAGCATCTTTATCACGTCGGCCAGTGGCTGCAAAAGTCCGAAGGGGCCGACACGGTTGGGGCCGATGCGGTCCTGGATCCAGGCGAGGATGCGCCGCTCGGCCAGCACGAGGTAGGCGGCGAGCGTGAGGATGACGAAGAACACCAGCAGGATCTTCACCAGCATCAGCGCTATGTCGATGTAATTCCAGGTCATCCCTTTTCCTTCTGCCGTACCCCTTCACCACACTCCCCCCTTTATCAAGGGGGGGACCTCAGGAAGGGCCCCTGCCTATGTTTCGTTTAGCCCAAACACCCGAACCCCGCCCGCCTCGGGGTCGAGCTCTCTCAACTTCCCCCACTTTCCGGTCAAGGGCTCGGTCATGCTCCCGCCACCCATCTTCTCGATCAGCTGGGCAACCACTTTCCAGCAATCCCGCTCCTTGCCGCCGGGAATCTCACCATGTGGTATGCGCGGAGGGTGCGGCGGTACCGGACCCTGGTGCTGGTAGTACTTGGGATCGAGCCCTTTCAGAGGGAGACCGGCCCTGAAGCTACGCTGGAAGCGCTGAGCCCTCCCCTCGAAGTTGACGGCGGTACCATCCGACTCGATCCAGGTGGCGGTGGGAAGGAAAATTGCCGCCTGCCTGCTCAACTCGCTCGCCCGCCAGTCCGCGCAGGCGAGGAGAGTCACCCCCTCCGGCAGCCGGTCCGGCAACTCCGGCTCGAAGGCCAGCAACGCCTTCACCTTTCCCGACGAAAGCACCTCGGCAAGCGGTACCGCCCGCGACTCGATCGCCACCATTGCCGCCGCGAAACCGTTGGGGCCCGGCTGAAGCAGCATGAGCTTCGCGGCAAGTGAGGCGATCTGGGCCATTTCATCGGCGGGCTTGGGAGCCGCCCCGCAGATGACCACCCCTTTCGCTCCTCCTTCGATGATCACCTCGTCGAGCGAGGCCACCTGGCGGTAGGCAAAGGGGAGCGGCTTGGAGAGGGTAAGCGGCCCTGACGACACCAGGTAGACCTGGGCTCCCCGCACAGCGGCCTTCCGGACCGCCGGAGCGAGCATGGCCCCCTCCTCGATCAGGTCGAGCTCGTAGAGGACCACGCAGTCCGCCCCCTCCAGATCCCGGACGGTGGCGGCATTCTGCTCGTTCAAGAGCTTGACCGCCCCCAGGCTTACCTCCGATCGAGCCGCGTCGGCATAGAAACTGAGGGTCGCCCCTTTCAGGTGCTCGGCCAGCTCGGTGAGCATGAGGGCACTCTCCAGGGACAGCCGCGGGGAACCGACCACCGCAATGCTTTCCGGGCCGTGTACCTTGGCGAGATCGGCAATGCGGGCCGCCAACGCCGCCAGCGCCTCCTCGAACTCGCAGGGAGTGCCGTCCACCATCGGGTCCCGGGGGCGCAGGGGAGTGTTCAGGTACTCCTTGTCAAAGCGTCCCCGGTCGCAGATGAACCAGCCGTTCACGTTGTCATTGCGCCGCCCCACGATCTTGATCAGCTCCCGTTGGAAGGCCTGCGGCGAGGTGTTGCACCCGACCGAGCAGTGCTGGCAGACCGCGGGAGAGAACTGGTAATCCCAGTAGCGCGCCCGGAACCTCCCGGTCTTGTCGGTGAAGACCCCGGTGGGGCAGATGTCGACCAGGTTGCCGGAGAAGGGGGATTCCAGCTGTCCCTCCTCGAACCTGCCGAAGTAGACCCGCCCCGCGCTTCCCATCACCCCGAAGTCCGTCCCTCCCGCGTACTCCTGGTAGAAACGGACACAGCGGTAGCACTGGATGCAGCGGTTCATCTCGTGGCAGATCCCTTCCCCGAGATACTGGTTCATGTGGGTCCGCTTGTTACCCTGGTAGCGGCGCCGGCCATGCCCTCCCGCGATGGTGAAATCCTGCAGGAGACATTCGCCCCCTTCGTCGCAGACCGGGCAGTCGTGGGGATGGTTGATCATCAGCCACTCGATCACCAGGCTGCGGAGCTTCATCGCCTCCGGGTCGGTGGTGGAGACGACCATGCCGTCCTGCGCCGCCAGCGAGCAGGACATCTGGATTCCCTTGACCGGCCCGTCCAGGAGCTTGACGGCGCAGAGGCGGCAGGCGGCGGCGATGGCAAGGGCCGGGTGATAGCAGAAGTGGGGGATGGTGATCCCCACGCTGCGGGCCGCCTCCAGCACGCTGGTCCCCTGGGGGACTTCAACCGGTATGTTATCGATAGTTAGCTTCGGCATGTAGGTCTCAAAATCGGTTCTAGGTTCGAGGGCAACAACCGCCCTCACCCGGCCTTCGGCCACCCTCTCCCCTGAAGGGGCGAGGGGTTGTTACACTCTCTCGTTTTTGAAGGGGCATCTCCCTTTCAGGATGTGCTCGCGCACCTCGTCATCGAAGCTTCTCAGCAGCCCGTCGAGCGGGGCCACCGCGCCGGGTGCGAGCGCACAGAAGGAGTAGTTCAGGTACTTGATATGCTCCCGCAGGATCTCGAGATCCCGCTCCTCGCCGCGCCCCACCTCGATCCGCTGCAGGATCTCCTTGATGAAGGGGAGCCCCTCCCGGCACGGCGTGCACCAGCCGCAGGACTCGCGGGCGAAGAAGGTGATCAGGTTCAGGGTGGCGGCCACCAGGCAGTGGGTCTCGTCGAAGACGATCACCCCGCCGCTACCGAGCCGCGATCCCACCTTGGCAACCGTGTCGAAATCCATCGGGACGTCGAGATGGTCGGCGGTCAGGAACTGGGTCGAGGCGCCGCCCGGGATGCAGGCCTTGAACTTCTTCCCGTCCCGCATGCCGCCGCAATGGACGTCGATGATTTCCCTGAGCGTCGTACCGATCGGTAGCTCGACGCAGACCCGCTTGGCGACCGAGCCGCTCACGCAGAAGAGCTTGTTCCCTGCCCCTTCCGGATTCTTGGCGAGCCCCTTGAACCAGGCGGCGCCGTTGGCCAGTATCTCCGGGACGTTGGCCAAAGTCTCCACGTTGTTGACCACCGTCGGGCTGTTCCAGAGCCCCTTGATGGCCGGAAACGGCGGCTTCACGCGGGGATTGGGGCGCTTCCCCTCCAGGGCGTTGATAAGCGCGGTCTCCTCGCCACAGATGTAGCGGCCGGCGGAGAGGTGCAGGTCGAGATCCACCGAGAACTCCGTCCCCAGGATCCGCTCACCCAGCAGGCCCGCCTTCTTGGCCTCCTCGATCCCCCTGGCAAGGTTGGCGGCCGCCGTCTCGTACCCCTTGCGGATGAAGATGAAAGCGTGCCTGACCCCCAAGGCGTAACAGGCGATGGTCATCCCCTCGATGAGGCTGTACGGGTTGGCCTCCAGGAGCGCCCGGTCCTTGTAGGTGCCGGGCTCCATCTCGTCGCAGTTGCAGATGAGCCAGCGGGGGCCGGGAAGGTCGCGGGGGACGAAGGACCACTTCTTGCCGGTCGGAAAGCCGGCGCCACCGCGCCCGCGCAGGCCCGAGTCGATGACCACCTGCTGGACCTCCAAAGGAGCCATCGCTATGGCCTTCTTGAGCCCCACGAACCCGCCGCCGTCGCAGTATTCCTCGAAGGTACAGACGCGCCCGGGGCGGTTATGTTTGAAGAGAAGAAGTTCCATTAAGTTAGGTCAGTAACCTCATCCTCACCCTGTCCCTCCCCTTGAAGGGGATGGTACCAGTGTAGGGTGGGCAGCCCTCTGCCCACCGTGTCTCCAAGATCCGGTTCCTCTTCCCTCGCCCACATTGGGGGAGAGGGTGGCCGAAGGCCGGGTGAGGGTAGATTTTAAAACCTCCCTCACCCCTGCCCCTCTCCCCTAAAGGGGCGAGGGGATTGAGAGGCTCAAAGATCCGCGTGGGCACGGGGTGCCCACCCTACGTTATGGTTTAACCCGGAGTTTTGGTTTATCCGCGTAAATCCGCTCAATCCGCGTCATCCGCGTTCTATTGGTTTTACGGTGTTACCCGCCGGTATCCTTTCGCTCTTTCTCCAGGATCTCGTCCAGTTTCTCCGGCGTCACCGATCCGTAGAAGTTCCCCCCCACGGTCATCGCGGGGCTGTCGCCGCAGATCCCCATGCAGCAGCAGGGGATCACGGTGAACATGCCGTCCGCGGTCGTTTCCCCTTCTTTGACCCCGAGTTTCACCCTCAGGTGCTCCATGATCCGCTCGAACCCGGCGCACCAGCAGGAGATGGAGTCGCAGACGTGGATCACCTTCTTTCCCACCGGACGCCGGTAGATCATCTCGTAGAAGGTCGCCAGCTCGTCCACCTGCAGGGTGGAGAGCCCCAGGATCTCCGCCGCCTCCCCCACCGCCTCGTCGGTCAGCCAGCCGTAGTGGGACTGCAGCTCCTTCATCACGTCCACCGCCGCCTCGCGCGCGGTGACCGCGGTGGCGACCCGGTGCTGCAGCGATTTTTTCAATTCCTCAGGGATCATCCCCTGCTCCTATCTGTCGAGGTCCGCCAGCACGAAGTCCAGCGACCCGATAATGGCCATGAAGTCCGCCACCAGCCAGCCGCGGCTCAAGACCGGGAGCGCCTGGATGTGCGGGAAGCTCGGCGTCCTGATCCGCATCCGGTAGGCGGTGTGCAGCCCGTCGGAGACGACGAAGTAGCCGTTTTCACCCTTGGGAGCCTCGATGGGACAGTAGCATTCCCCCTTGGGAGGGGACATACCGCGGGTGGAGTTCACGAAGTGGTGGATGAGCGACTCGATGTCGTTCAGGGTGTCGCGCTTTTGGGGAAGGACGTAGCGGTAGTCGCCGGAGATCCAGCGCCCTCCCGGCATCCCCTCGGCCGCCTGCCGCACGATGGAGAGCGACTGGCGCATCTCCTCCACCCTGACCAGGTAGCGGGCGAAGCAGTCTCCCCCCTCAGCCACCGCCACCTCGAACTTGAAGCGGTCGTAACCGCCGTAGGGCATCTTCTTCCTCAGGTCCCAATCGAAGCCGCAGGCACGGAGGTTCGGCCCGGAGATTCCCCATTCCAGCGCCTCGTCGAGGGTGATGGCCGAGACCCCCTTCAGCCGTGCCTGGAAGATCGGGTTTCCCGTCAAGAGCCGCTCATACTCGTCGATCCGCGGCGGGAGCCACTCGAGGAGTGCCTTCACCTTCTCCTGCCACCCCTCGGGGAGATCCTCCGCCACGCCCCCGATGCGGAACCAGGCCGGGTGCATGCGGCCGCCGGTGATGGTCTCCACGATGTCGAAGATCTTCTCCCGGTCGGTGAAGGTGTAGAAGACCGGGGTCATGGCGCCGATGTCCGCGGCGAAGGTCCCGAGCCAGACCAGGTGGTTGGCGATTCTGAAGAGCTCGCAGAGCATGACCCGGATGTACTGGGCCCGCTCGGGGACCTCGATCCCGCAGAGCCCCTCCACCGAGCTCGCGTAGGCGAGGTTGTTCTGCACCCCGGCCAGGTAGTCGATCCGGTCGGTGTACGGCATGAACTGGTGCCAGTTCTGGCGCTCCCCCACCTTCTCGGCGGCGCGGTGGTGGTAGCCGATGTCGGAATCCATGTCCACGATCTCTTCGCCGGAGAGCTTCAGGATGAAGCGGATGACGCCGTGGGTGCCGGGGTGCTGGGGGCCGAGGTTGAGAATCAGGGTCTCCTCGTCCACCCGGTCGAAGAAGTCACCGGCCGGCACCGCCTTGTGCCTCAAGGCGTCCTCCCGCGTGTACGGCGGAAGCTCAGTCCCCCTGGACGGGTGCTCCTTGCGAAGCGGATGACCTTCCCAGTCGTGCGGCATGAGGATCCGGGAGAGGTTCGGGTGCCCGGCAAAGCGGACGCCGAACATGTCGTAGACCTCGCGCTCATACCAGTTGGCCACGGGATAGACGGGGGTGATGCTGGCGGTCTCCGGGTAGTCGCCGTGCAGATCGGTCTTGATCCGCAGCCTGCCCGGCCGTTCGAAGCAGGTGAGATGGTAGTTGAGGGTGAAATCGGGGAAGCGGTCGCGGTCGCGGCGGCAGGACTCGTCCACGCAGGCGATGTCCTCCAGCCTGCGAAACGGCACCCTGCCGTGATGCTTCAGGAATTTCAGCACATCCGGGACCAGCCGGGCCGGGGCTCGGTAGGTCTGCATGTCGCAGGCCGCCTCGTCCAGCCGTACCTCGCCGCCGAACAGGGCCTTCATCTCCTCGGCGAGGCCGAAGTCCGGGTAGGGTAGCTTCGGCTGGGGGGGACGCCACATCTCGTCCGAGCGGGGGGCCGGGAAGTACGGCTGCTGCATTTCGCTCCCCCGCACCGCGATCCCCTCCATGCCGGTGCCGCGCGGGTCTCTCGACTTGCTCACCCCGTCCACCAGGACCGGCGCCGTGGTCCCCTGGGTCCCCCCCTGCATGTGGAGGACCCGGCGGGTCGGCCGCTCGTCGCTCTTGATCTTCTGCTGAAGGAGGATGAGCCCCTCCAGGAAGGACTCGGGACGCGGCGGGCATCCCGGGACATAGACGTCCACCGGGAGGATCTGGTTCACCCCCTGCACCACGCTGTAGACGTCGTACATCCCGCCGGAGTTCGCACAGCTCCCCATGGAGATGACCCATTTCGGCTCGGCCATCTGCTCGTAGAGCCTCAGGATGCTGGGGGCCATCTTCTTGAAGACGGTGCCGGCGATCACCATCAGGTCCGCCTCGCGCGGGGTGCCGCGCAGGACCTCGGCGCCGAAGCGGGAGATGTCGTAGCGGGAGGTGAAGGAGGTCATCATTTCGACGAAGCAGCAGGAAAGGCCGAAGAACATCGGCCACAGCGAGTTCGCGCGTCCCCAGTTGATGAGGTCGTCGAGCGAGGCGAGGATGACGCCGTCCGGTATTTTCTCGTCGGTCGGACTCAAGGGTTCTCCAGTTTATGGCATTGCAGTTCCATTCCAGTTCCGCGTGGGCACGGGGTGCCACCCTATTTGCCCCCCATTTCGGCCGGCCGAAATCCAGGGATAACCGTCCGGGACCATTGGGAAGATCCCGAAAATTCGGTCACAAATCTAACGAGTCGGCCGCTTCCCGCGCGAGGCGGAGGGTCCCCAGTCGAGCCCCCCCTTCATCCAGAGCCAGACGAGCCCCAGCAAGAGCACCACGATGAAAACGGTGATGTGGAGAAGCCCGGAAAGGCCCAAAAGGTCCCACGCCGTCGCCCAGGTGAGGATGAAGGCACCTTCGACGTCGAAGACGATGAAAAAGATGGCGATCAGATAGAAGGGGACCTGGGACGCGTGACGGGCGGTGCCGGTGGGGATCACCCCCGACTCGTAGGGTATCCCCTTGTCGGGCGCGTCCTTGCCGGACCCGAGGAGCCAGGCAGCCATAAGCAGGCCGCCGATCAGTCCAACGGCGATCAGGGTATAGACGGCAAGAGGAATGAGTTCGACTTGCTGTGCGGATACCGGCATGGCGCCCTTTCCAATTCTGTGAGTGATACCCGGAGGATAGATACCGTTTAAATCTAGCGTAGAGACCGGGAAAGTCAACGGTGCCGGCTTCAGTTTTCGCAGACTGGAAGGTATTTCACGCTGCTGCTTTTGGTGCTGGGAAGACGGTTCTGTGTGATGATAGCGTTTACGATGCTTAAAAACGGGCCGGGCCGGCCGGCCGAAAACACGTTCATGCTTTCAGAAGACGGAGGGGAAAACACTAGTCCAACATGTTGTGGGGAAAAGTAAGACAGATCCAGGCAGGCGGACCTACCTGGTACAGTACTTGGCAGCCGGACTCGGGAAAAGTCCTGTACATCAGAGCTTTCTCATATCCCGTGCTCAGGCGCACTATGACAGCGATTTCCTGCTATGTCAAAAGGATTTTGTTCTTCATGATCAGGATTTCGAAGGCCATCGATGCCTTGCCCAAAAGCTTCTGCAGCGGGGCCACCTGGTCGAGCAGGTTGGTCATCCCACCCTCGACGTAGAGCACCCCCACCACCCGACCGACCATCATGAGCGGGACCAGCAGGTTGTTGACCGGAGTCCCTCCCCCGAGCGCCCCGACCAGCGCCGTGTTGGCGGGAGTAACCGGCATGGGGCCCAGGTAGTAATCCTTGCTGTCGACGATCAGCTTGAGGATGGAGGGCTCGTCCAGGGAGATCTCCAGCCGGTCGAAATCGGCCACCGGCTGCTTGTTGACGCAGGCGAACCAGCCGTTGGCCCTCCCCCCCTTGAGAAGCACGAGGCCGACCCGGTTGAACTGGCGTCCCAGGTGGTTGACGATCAGGTCCCCGATGTCGTCGCGGTCGTCGGCCTTGGTGAAACCGCGCAAGACGCCGTTGAGGGTATAGTCCTTCTCAGCCGGGGCGGGAGCCGGAGGCGGCGCGAACGCCGACGGCGCGGGCGAGACCGGAGCGGGTTGGGCCGGCGGGGCGGCCGGCTCGGTTCTCAGCTGCATCTGGAACTCGAGCTCCTCCAGCTCGGGGAAGCTGTCGAGTTCGCCCAGGAGGGGAAGCTCCAGGACCTCCTCATCCTCCTGCGCCTGCAGCGCAGCGGCCGCCTTGGCCGCCACCGCCTGGGCCTGGGCGGTCTGGGCGGGTTCCTGCTGGGCTCCCAGCTGGCGGCCGCGGTTGCGTCCCCCCCCTTCCACCTTGATGTAGCGCATCTCGCGCCGGATGTTGTAATGCTTCTCCAGGGCGGTGATCAGGCGGAGCTCCGGGGTGATGACCGGCCGGATGATGTACCCGGTCACGAAGGAGATCTCGTCGATGGCGGCGAAATCGGAGGGATCGGCCATGGCCAGGATGAGCTTGCGGTTGTTGAGCCCCACCGGGATGACCCGGTACTTGCGGACCATCTCCTCGGGGACGAGCTTGAGGACCTGCGGAGGGACGTCCATGAGCTGGTCGGGGGAGACTTCGGGAACGCCGGTCTTCCTGCTCAGGAAGTGGGCGAGCTCGATCTCGTCGATGTACCCCATCTCCACCAGGTTGGTGCCGAACCTTCCCCCGAAGATCGCCTGCCCTTTCAGCGTCTCCTCGACCTGTTCCGGGGTCAGTTTCCCCGCACTTACCAGCAGCTCGCCTAACTTCATCTGCAAATCCCCCCTGCCGTTCCTCATTGAACCGTCGATTCGCCTCGGCGGCAATCAAAGGCCGCCGTACCGACTGTCAGAGGATGGCATCCCCTCTGTCTCAGTCGCCGTTGAATCTCCGGGAAATCTTTTTGGCGTCGATAATTTAGAGTGCACGCCGGACAATGTCAACATGAAACACGGTGGATACCGGCCAGGCTGGGGGTTTGCCGGCCGGGGAGGGTCGAAGTCGCGCCGGGGCGGGTGGGGTGGGCCTATAACAAAGAGAGACGGCTGCTTTTTCTGCTAAGGAGAAGGAGTCACGGGAGGGAGGTACGTCCTCATCCCCCGACCGCACCCCGGCCAGCGGTGCTAACGGATCCTCCCTTTGCGAGCAGGGGCCAGGGGGGATTTTGGCCTTCGTCCCATGAACGGCTGGGCCGAGCCCCGCTCATGTGCCGGCCGACCATCGGGCTATGGCCGCAACCACCCGAAAACATGGCATTAATTGTTCACCAGGAGCCCATTGCAATATACCGGCAGCTAATTATAATTGAACCAGGGGGATGCCTCATCCAGAGTTACTGCCACCCGCCCAGACACCCGGCAGAGGCATCCGGCGCTTTCTTCATCCGCAACTCTTATGACAGTAGCCGGCTCTGGTATGAGGACATCGGTTCCCATGGAGGCTGACCATGCAAGGGTATGAACTGGCAAAGAGCATCCGCACGGAGAGAAGTAAACATCCGGACAGGGTCTTCATCAAATGGTGGCGCAACGAGGAGGACTGGATCGATTTCGACCTGGTGGCGCGTTTTCTGGACACCGTGGATTACGGTACCGACATCTCCGGGTTCAACCTGATCGACCAGGAGGAGATGTGGCAGGTTATCGAGGAGCGGACCAAAGGGCGGGCAACCAGGGTGGACCGGGGAGATGGCAGCTACGTCATCCTCTACTCTCCACCGGAAAACGCCGAGATGGAGGAGAGGCTGCCCGAGTACCCGTACACCCCCGAGACGCTGGTCAAGATTCTTGACGCCGAGACCAACTTCAACTACGTGGACTGACCACCCTCCGATCGACTTCCCACGCAAAACTCCCCGAGCCCCACTTCCCAAACGGGAGTCGGGTACGGGGAGTTTTGCGTGGATCACCCCCGTAACAGGATGATCTGGAGATCCATGACGTTGGTGCCGGTAGGGCCGGTTTTCAAGAGGGCTCCGCAACTCTCCAGCAGGCGGTAGGTATCGTTCTCCTCCAGGGAGGCGACCGGATCGAAGCCGGCCCCCGTCGCCTTGGCCGCCGTGGTGCCGTCCACGATCGCCCCCGCCGCGTCGGTCGGGCCGTCGATGCCGTCGGTTCCTGCCGACAGCAAGGTGATGCCGTCCACCCCCTCGATGCCGAGGGCGAAGGCGACCGCCAGCTCCTGGTTTCTCCCCCCCTTCCCCTTTCCCGTCACCCGCACCGTGGTCTCCCCGCCGCTGACGATGCAGAGCCGTTCGCCGGAGGCGAGCTTCTTCCTCTCCGCCAGGGCAAGCTCGGCGAGACGCCGGCCGGCCCCCTTCGCCTCGCCGCAGACGGGATCGTCCAGCACCCGTAGCCGGATCCCCCGCTGGTGGGCGGCATGGGCGGCCGCGGCCCGGGCGCAGCCGTTGGAGGCGGCGATGACCGTGGTCACCGCGTCGAAGAGAGCGCTTCCCGGCTTGGGTGTCTCGGCGATCTCCCCTGCCGCGCCCAGACGCAGCCGCCTGAGGACCGCTTCCGGCACCCGGCCCGAGATCCCGAGCCGCTCCATCACCGCGAGAGCCTCCCCAAAGGTGGAAGGATCCGGAGCCACCGGGCCGGAGGCGATGATCTCCGGGAGGTCCCCGGGTACGTCGGAAATGGTCAGCGCCACCGTGCGGGCCGGCATGGCCAGGGCGGCCAGCTGCCCCCCCTTGACCCGGGAGAGGTGCTTTCTCACCGTGTTGAGCTCCCGGATGTCGGCGCCGGCCTCCATCAACAGCCGGCAGGTCGCCTGCTTCTCTTCCAGGGTGATACCCTCCGCGGGAGCGGAGCAGAGCGCCGACCCGCCACCGGAGATCAGCACCAGCAGCAGGGTCCTGTCGTCCGCGCCCCGGGCCATTTCCATCAGCCGGGAGGTGGCGGCCACCCCTTCGGCATCGGGATAGGGGTGCCCGCCGGCGGCAAGCTCGATGCGGTGCGGCAGCGGGGAGAGGTTCGACGCGTGGGGAACGATCACCAGCCCGGAGGTGATCATCTCCCCGAGGCACTCCTCCGCGGCCAGTGCCATGCCCCCCCCGGCCTTGCCGAACCCCGCGACCAGCAGGCGGTCGAAGGGGCCGGACGGGTAGAGTTCCGCCACCTCCCTCAGGTGACGGGGGAGCGCGGTCAGGGGATCCACCGCCGCCAGGGCGGCACAGAAGAGGTTGTCGATCAGCTCTCTATCGGTCATCGGGACACTCCACCCACTCTCGCGGGGTAGGCTTAGGTGGTTTCAGGCCAGCGACTTCACGAATTCCAGCACCTTGTCGGGGTGCTCGGCTGCCTTGGGGACCTTGGCCCAGTGCTTGACCACCGTGCCGTCCGGGGCGATGACGACCGTGGAGCGGATGATTCCCGTGGTCTTCTTGCCGTACATCACCTTCTCACCGAAGGCGCCGTAGGCCGTCATGACCGCCGCGTCGGGATCCGAGAGGAGGGTGAAGTTCAACTGGTGATCGGCAATGAACTTGCCGTGCGCCTTGAGCGAGTCCTTGCTCACCCCCACCAGCACCGCCCCCAGCTGGTCGAACTCCGGCTTGAGCATCCTGAAGGCCACTGCCTCGCTCGTGCAGCCGGGGGTGTTGTCCCTCGGGTAGAAATAGAGGACGACGAGCTTCCCGGCGTACTCTTTGAGGGTGTGCTTCTTGCCGTCGCTTCCTTCCAGCTCGAAATCCGGTGCTTTCTGTCCTTCCTGCAGCATGCACTCCTCCTTTCAGACGTAACGATTACAAGTTACAACCATAACAGAGGGGACCGCTGTGAGCAACCAGGCCCGGACGTAGTGAGCTTACCCGTTGTCACTCTCCGGAAATGATAGTATCCTCCCCCGCAACTGTTACGGGGAACCGAATGCATCTAACCCTTCCACACACGCTCTTGGCCGGCGGCCCGGCCAGCTGGCATCACTTCGCCGGCATCCTGCTGGTCATCCTCCTCTGCATCTGGCAGGTCCAGGTCGGGAGGGTCGGCCCGATCTGGATGATCCTCTGGTCGCTCCCCGGGACCATCCTGCATGAGCTCTCGCACCTGCTGGTCGCCCTGGTCACCGGAGGGCGCCCGGTCGGATTCAGCATCTTCCCGCGTCCCGGGGGAGGGTCCGGCTTCAACCAGCGCTGGGTGCTCGGCTCGGTCACCGTCAGCCGCCCAAGCCCGATCTCCGCGCTCCCCACCGCCTTGGCGCCCCTGGCCCTGCTCGGCGTCAGTTTCTACCTCTACGAGCACTGGTGGAGCTGGTTCCGCCCCGATCTGCTGCACACCCTGGGGATGTACGTGACGGTCTACCTTTTGAGCTACAGCTCCATCCCCTCCCGCGAGGATTTCAAGCTGGCCGCCTCCCGGCCGCTCGGCATCCTCCTCTACGGCTCCCTCGTCGCCCTCCTCGTCTACTTCTCAGCGAACCGTACCTGACGTCCTCCCGCACATCTCCGCCAGATAGCCCGTCCCCACCTTGATAAGGGGGGCAGGGGGATCCTCTTAGAGAGCCGCTTCGCGCCGGGGCGGCTCACCGGCTATCCCCCTTGCAGGCTCCATGGCGTCCCTCTCCCCACTCCCGGATCCGGGGGATACATCGGCACCCGGTCCGGCCCGATCGGCGGCCAGGGCGCATCCCCCCACCAGGCCGGTTTGCCGGCCAGGTAGAGGCTGGGCGGCAGCGAGCGGTCCTCGGTCCCGTTCCAGACTGTGGCACCATGGACGCTATCCCAGTTGCCGTGGCGAAGGAGGGTGGCGCCGACCCCCTTGTCGTTCCCCTCGCGAGAGCCGTCGCCGTCCGAGTGGTACCCGAGTCGGTAGACGGCCTTCTCCCCGGCCAGGTCGACACCCTGCAACTGGTAGACCTCCTCCGTCCCCGGCTCGCCGATAACGTTTCCCACCAGCGTGTAGTAGTGGGCGTGATGCTGGAGATCGAAGTTCCAGGGGGCTCCCCTTTTGCCTTCCGGGAGACGGTTGCGGTTACGGAAGAAGGTGTTGTGACTGGAACTTCCCCAGTAGTTGTCCGGTGCCATCCGGCCGACCGAGTAGTTCCCCTCGATGAGATTCATCACCGGATGGGGGCCGTGGAAGCCGATGGTGACCTGGATCCAGTTTGGATCGCTGTAGTACGGGTCGGGAAGGTAGTTGTAGGCGATGACGTTGCCCGAGACCGCCCCGGCGATCAGGAACGGGGAGACCAGGTGGTAGATCTCGTTGTTCTCGAAGAGGTTGGCCGAGGCGTAGGGGCTGATGAAGATGCCGTAGGCGCGGCGGGGGCCGTACTGCGGCCCGCCGGCGGGAAGGGCGGGAATCCCCTCGTGGATGCGGCAGGAGCGGATCGTGCTCCGGTAGGCGGCGATCACCCGGACGGCGGATTGCCAGGAGCCGATCACCTCCACCCTGTGGAGCCAGCAGTTGGCCACCCCCTTCATCACGATGGTTCCGCCGCTGTCGTTTTGGGCGGGACTGCCGCTTTCCCCGTTGTCGACGGTGATCTCCTCGATCCCCGCTCCCGAGGTGACCCCGCCAATCCTGGCCGCCGCCGGCCGCAGGCGGGAGACGAAGCTCCAGTAGAGCGGGATCTCGAGGGTGGCGGTGGTGGAGGTCACCTCCTTGAGGGAGACCAGCTGGCCTAGGGAGCGGTCAGGTGCGCGGCCGTTCCAGGAAGAGGTGCCCACCCCGACGTTGGTGACCGGCGGATCCCCCTTGGGGTCGTTCAGCTGGTCGATCATGACGAGATCGCCGGCACGCCAGCCGTGAGGGGAAGCCGTGGTGACCGTGTCGCCACCCTTGAAGAGGGCTCCCCGAAGCGGCACCCCCCTCTCCTCGCCGAAGGCGGGGTCGCCGATCCCCACCACGAAGGGGCCGGCCATCCCCCGCCTTCCCCTCAAAACGGTAATCCCCATCCCCGATCCCCGCAGGGTGACCCCGGAGGTGACGGAGACCGCCGAGCCGAGCGAGAAGACGCCGGGGCCGAGCATGACGACCTTCCCGGCGGGGCAACCGGCGATGGCGCCTCGGATGGCCTGGGCGTCGTCCCCGCCGGAGGGATACAAAGTGGCGTGGATGGCGGAGCGAAGCGGCAGATCGTGCAGCACCCCCACGTTCCCCTGCCAGGGGACCGACCGCCCCGGGGGGGGCGACCAGGTGGCCTGCCCAACCGCGACCGAACCCGCCAGCAGCAAAAGGACCAGCAGGGGAGCCCATTTCAGCGGCACTTTGCTCATCGCTTCCTCCTTCCCCCTCACCGTTATCACGCGAAGGGATGCCGGGAAGTACCTCCATGCATTGTACGTTCGATCGCGGCGGCTTCAATCCCTGCGAGATTTCTTGACAGCGGGGGCGCATCTGGTTATATATGAAAATCGATATATACCTTTTGGAGGTACCCTATGCCCATTTACGAGTTCCAGTGCGTCTCCTGCGATCACCGTTTCGAAAAACTCTGCAAATCGGAAGGTAGCGAGGCGGCTACCTGCCCGGCTTGCGGCTCATCGGAGGTCCGGAAGGTGATGTCTTCCTTCGCCGCCCCGGCCTCGGGCTCCGGCTCCTGCCGCCCCTCCTCGGGCGGTGGCTGAAGGTTCTGATGACGCCGGTCGGCGTCTCTCATTTCCCCAGCAGGAAAAGACCGGCTCCCCCACCGCGGGGAGCCTCCCCATTCCCCAGAGCCCGCGGAAGCCACCTCACCCCCGATCCGCCGGAGCCACCTCAGCTGCCCACTCCTTTCACCTCTGCCCTATCCTGCCCGTGCCACTCCCCATCCGGCCTATCTCTCCCTCTGCCGGAGGGGTGAGAAAAAGTAACCGGACGTTCTTTGCCATCGAGGGAGGAAATCCGGCTGAAATCCGGCACCTTAGCCGCCACCCCTCCAAGGGGGGAGTAATTTAATTAGCACCCCTTCCTGCATACGTTAATTTTCCGATACCCCTTTTTCCCTCCACAGATCAAGCGGTTACCAATCTTTACGCGATTGGTACGGTACCTGCTCTAGGTAGAGCGGCACCCGCACGCTACCTCTGTGTCCCCCTTGTAAAACCAATGCAATCCCAGCCGCGCGCTTTCCACCATCCGGTGAGGGAGAAGCCCGGCATCATGATATCCGGCCCGTCAGCAACATGATCGGCCGGGAGGCTCAGGAGGTCACGGATGGAAAAGCTCAAGACAATCGCCGCACTCGCTTTGCTCGCGAGTGCCACCCTGCTCTTTCAAGGGTGCAGTAACGGTACCCCCGCGGCGGGGGTGGTCCAGCAGACGGGAAGCACGACGCAGCGCGCCCCGCTCTCCCCGCAGAAACTCCAGCAGTTCGCCAACCCGCTGGTGGAGATCCCGATCGCACCGGTCAATCCCGGCAACCCCACCACCTACAACGTCTCGATGCGTCAGGGGAGCTGGGACTTCGGCCTGCGGAACATGGACGGAACCCCGATCATCAATCCCGACACCGGGAAGCCGATCGTGACCACCACCTGGGGGTACGACGTCAACGGCGTCTTCCTCGGGATCTACGGGCCGACCGTGGAGGCGACCAAGGGGACCCAGCTGACCTTCAACTACTCCAACGACCTCCGCGCCGAGATCAACGGCCAGAAGGGAACCGGACCGTACCTCACCAAGCACCTGTTGCAGGTCGACCCGACCATCGACGGGACCAACATGGGCGAGCCCGAGTGCCGGATGGTCCCCCACCTGCACGGCGGCGACGTCGAATGGACCTCGGACGGGCACCCCAACGCCTGGGTCGCCAACGATCCCGCCGTCCAGGCGCTCTGGGCCGCCCCGGCCGACCCGTCCATGGGCTTCCCGGGCCGCCCCTCGACCAACAAGCAGCCCCCCTACCTCTATCCGAACAGCCAGGAGGCCTGCACCCTCTGGTTCCACGATCACTCGATGGGGATCACCCGGCTCAACGCCTACGCCGGCGTGGCTGCCTTTTACCTGATCAAGGACCCCGCCGTGGAAGGAAGCGGCAACCTCGCCAACCTCCCGAAAGGGCGCTATGCGAATCCGGTGGTGCCGAGCCTGCAATCGGACGAGTTCGATCTCCCCATCGTGATCCAGGACAAGGACTTCGCCGACGACGGCTCGCTGGTCTTCCCGACCTTCAACAACCTGAGCGACTACACCTACGCCGCCCTGCACGACGCCAACGGCAACGTCATTCCGTCGCTGCGCCCCGAGATGTTCGGTAACGTCATCACCGTGAACGGCAAGGCGTGGCCTTACAAGAACGTGAAGACCCAGGCCTACCGCTTCCGTATCCTCAACGGCTCCGACTCCCGCGTCTACAACCTCTGGCTGCAGGATAAGGACACCGGCGAGGTCATTACCCCCGAGCTTGCCGAATCGGTGGCCCCGACCCTCGATTGGCCGGTGGTGCAGATCGCCGCCGAGCAGGGGTACGCCGACCACGGCGTCGAGGTCGCGACCGGCCCGGGACACAACGGCCTGCTGGTTCCCCCCGGTGCCCGCGCCGACATCATCATCGACTTCGGCCACCCCGTCTTCAAAGGGAGAAACATCGTCCTCCGCAACGACTGCCCGGCCCCCTTCGGTGGGCAGTTCGGACCCGATGCCGAGGACCCGACCACCATCGACGCGAAGACCACCGGCAAGATCATGCTCTTCAAGGTTGCCAACACGGTCGGAACTCCTTCGCCGCTGGTGGCGGAAACCGGCAGCGGATCGATCATGCAGCCAGGCTCCCTGGTCCCCTACGGCACCTTCCCGCACCTGACCCCGGACCGCGCCGCCGGTCCGCGCTACCTCGACTTCCAGGAGCGCCCCGATCCGGCCTTCTCCTTCCTGGATCCGACCACCGGTCAGGCGATGCCCCGCATCCAGTTGCTCCTCAACGACCGCCTCTTCAGCGATCCCATCACGGAGATGCCGCAGTTGAACAGTACCGAGGAGTGGGTGATGATCAACACCACGCCCGACGTCCATCCGATGCATGTGCACCTGGTCAAGTTCGAGGTGGTCGAAAAGGGATACCTCGACACGGTGAACTTCCCCGGCGTCTTTACCCGCGCCGACGGCATTGCCATGCCTAAGGTCGCCAATCCGGCCGCCTTCGTTCCCGACGCCGAACCCGGAGGGGCCGCGGGATCCGCCCCGGCCGGCTCCCTGTACCGGCTGGCGGACAACGAGAAAACCATCTGGAAGGATATCGTGATGGTCCCTCCCGCCGGCACCCCGGGTCCAGGGACGGTGGTCAACCCCGGCTACGTCAAGATCCGGATGACCTTCCCGAGGATCGGGACCTACATGTGGCACTGTCACATCCTCTCCCACGAGGAGAACGACATGATGCGGCCGTTCATGGTCATGGCGGCCGGGCAGGGCAACTAAATCGACCAGCGGGGAGGGAGCGGCCTTTGCGCCCTCCCCGCTATTAACCTTGAGGAGCAGGTGAATGTTAAACCGCAGGAAAGGGATCGCTCTCGTGCTGGCTGGGCTGGTTATTGCCACCGGATGCACCAAGTCGAGCGATCTGTCGGGAGAGTGGAAAGGGAAGATCACGCTGGCGGCGACGGGAAGCACCCTCCCCGACCTCGCCTTTACCCTCAGGCAGGATCGGGAGGCGGTGACTGGGAAGATGGTCTTCACCAGGATCGGCGCCGACCTCCCCCTGGAGGGAAGCTGCAAGGACGGGAAGCTCTCGCTCCGCTCGCCGGTAAAAAACGGCCTGGCGATCGCCATCGACGCCGAGGCCTCCAACCGCGACATCAAGGGGGTGGCGCTCCTCAACTACAGCTCGTCCAAGATCGGCAAAAAGCAGGACCGCACCACCATCGAACTGACCCGGTAGCTAAGCCACCGGTGTAGATAGCCTCCCCCGTCATGAGTGCAGGAGGAGCGCCGAACGGTTGCCCCCTTTCGCTTCAAGATCCCCTTGAAGAGATCGGGGGCTTTTTTATTCCTCGCTCCAGAAGGCGGCGAGGTCGCTGAGGATGGAGGTGGAGACGAGCTCGGAGGGGTGGGAGTCGAACCAGTCGGAGGGCATGGAACAGCGGTACTCCGTGTCCAGGAAGCGGTCGTCCATCAGCACGACGATGCCACGGTCGTGCTCGGAGCGGATCACCCGGCCGGCAGCCTGTACCGCCTTGGCCATGGCGGGGATGGCATAGGCGTAGTCGAAGCCCGCCCCGTAGTGACGCTGGTAGTAGCCGCGCATTTCCTCCCGCTCGAGGTCGAAGGTGGGAAGCGGCGGTCCCACCACGAAGACGCCGATCACCATCTCGCCGGGGTAGTCGATCCCCTCCGCGAACGATCCCCCCTGCACGGCCAGAAGCACGGTGGGGGAGGAGCCTTCCCTGAGATGGTCGAGGATCTCGTCCACCCGGGCCTGCCTCATGTTCCTCTCCTGCTTGAACAGGGCAAACCCTTCCGGGGGACGGAAGAGCGCGGCCACCCGCTCCAGGAAATCGAAGCTCGGGAAGAAGGCGAGGTAGTTCCCGGGGTGCAGCGAGACCACCCGCTGAAGGACCTCGGCCACCTTGCCGTAGTTCTGCTCGCGCCGGGAGTAGCGGGTGGAGACCTGGGGGATGACCAGGAGCTTTCGCTTCTCTCGCGAGAAGGGCGATGCGAACTCGGCGGTGCGGACCTTGGCGGGATCGAGGCCGGAGAGGGTGGCGTAGTAGGAAAAGGGCTTGAGGGTCGCGGAGAAGCCGACTATCTGCTGGTAGTTGCCGTAGCAGTCGGAAAGCATCGCCGAGGCGTCGCAGCAGGTGACCCGGAGGCTCCCCCCGCCGCCGTGGGGATGGAAGGTGGCGAAGAATTCCTGGCGCTCGGAACGCACGGCGAGCTCCAGCATCTGGGCGAACTCCCCCCAGTAGCCGGCCAGCCGCAGAACCGGATCTTCCCCCTTGAGCTCGTGGTCCGCCTCCAGGTAGCGGGCGAGAAAGGTCCTGAGGGCGGCATCGCGCTCCAGAAAGGGGGCCAAGGGGGGATCGATCCGGGTCGGTTGTCCCCCCTTGCGGCAGGAGGAGAGGGTGGCCAGGCAGCCGTCGAGGAGTTCCACCCCCTCCCGGGCGAAACGCTCCGGCAGTGAGCTGAGCGGCTCGCGGAATCCCTCCAGCACCTGGCTCGAAAGCTGGGGCGAGTAATACTCCATGGCGCGGGCGGGAAGGTTGTGGGCCTCGTCGATCACCAGGTTGGGCTTTCCCGCCTGGTCCACCGCGAGTCCCGGCGCGCGGCCAAGCGCCGAGCGGGGGGCGAAGACGTAGTTGTAATCGCAGATCACCAGGTCGGAGAGCTTGGCCGAGTCGATCTGCAGCTCGAAGGGGCAGACCTCGTAGCGCTCCCCCACCTCCCGGAAGGTCTTGGCCTTGAGCTTTCTCTTCTTGGCCAGAATATCGATGACCCCTTCACGGCCGAGCTTCCCGTAGTAGTCACGGGCATACTCGCAGTACTCGGGGGTGCAGAGCGGCTCCTCCTTCAGGCAGATCTTGGCCTTGGCGGTGAGGGTGGTGGAGCGGACGGCCGAGCCTCCCTCGCGAAAGCGCTCGGCGGCATCCTCGGCGACGGCGTGCTGGCTGTTCTTCGGGGTCAGGTAGATGACCTGCTGTCCCCGGGAGAGCGCCTCCTTGAGAACCGGATGGAGCACCCCGACCGTCTTCCCCAGTCCGGTCGGCGCCTGGATCAGCATCGGCCTCCCCTCCTGCATCCCCGCTTCGATCTCCTCGATGAGGCCAATCTGGCCGGGGCGGGGTGCGGAGAAGGGAAAGGCGAAGTCGGCCGCCAGCTTGCGCCTGCGGATTGCCTGCTTGCGCCCCTTTTCCGCCTCGATCACCAGCTCGTCGAGGCGGAGGTCGAGCCACTGCTGGTAGCGCTCGAGGTCGAGCTCGAGCGAGAGTTCCGCGCTGTGGCCGGTACGGGAGGAAACCAGGTGGAAGGAGAGGGCGGGAACGATGCCGTGCTCGAGCCAGTGGAAGTAGCCGTAGGTCAATAGCTGCAGGGAGTAGGGATGCTCCAGCGGGTCCCCGGCCAGCCGGCGCTTGAGCTCACCGAGGTTGAAGGTGCTCTTGATCTCCTCGATGAGCGGGGTGTCGTGGCGGAAGATGCCGTCCATCCTCCCGTTGATCCGGAAGGAGAAACCACCGGCCGTGAGGGTACGGGTGACCGCGACCTCCGCCTGGTACAGGGGATCCGTCTTGGCCCGTTTCCGCTGGACCCGCTGGTGGATCTCCTGCCCCTGCGCGGTCGAGCGCCCGTAGCCGGAGGGGGCCTCAAGGTTGCCGGTGCGCGGCACGGGGAGGGCGAAGTCCCCCAGGGAAAGTATGATGGCGTGCTCTGTCTTGTTCTTCACGGGAGTACCGGGGAGCAGGAACCGTAACGGATCAAAGGAGCGGTCGTTTTCCTGCGCGGTGCATGCGGTCACCGCATCGTCATTGGCTGAAAGGGTACTTTTTACTGTCAGGCCGCGGTTGTCAAGGCACAAAGTGCCTGTTAGGATTTGCAAAATTGGCAAGAGCGGGTATTCTCTTGTCACTTACTTTATCAATCAGCAGTGTAAAGGAGATCTCAAATGAAGAAAATCATCGCCGCCGTTGCCCTTTCCATTTTCTGCGCCGGTACCGCCCTGGCAGCGGGCGAGGCCACGGTAATCCTCCATGCCTCTAAAGGGGACGTCACCTTCCCGCACAAGAAGCATCAGGAAATGATGGCCTGCACCGCCTGCCACGAGACCGAGAAAGGCGGGAAAATCGCGGCCCTCGGCAAGGATTGGGCCCACAAGACCTGCAAAGGGTGCCACCAGGAAAAGGGTAAAGGCCCCACCGGCTGCAGCGGTTGCCACAAGAAGTAGGCATCGCCGCGTAAGCGACCCCGCGGGGCGAGGGCCTGATTGGCCTTCGCCCTTTTTTTGTCCTTGGCCAAGGCCCAACCGCTTCCTTCACCTCTTCCCCGGACTCAGCCGGCACTCCCTCTGGGCGGAGTGAGGATGGGACCTGGTACCGCGTGGGCACGGGGGTGGCGACCCTACAGGTGCAGGGGGGTCACGTAGTGGAAGATCGCCCAGAAATGGCAGGCACTGCCGGTCAGGACGAAGAGGTGCCAGATGGCGTGATTGAAGGGAAGGCGGTCCCAGAGGTAAAAGATCACCCCGATGGTGTAGGCCGCTCCTCCCAGAAAGAAGAATAGGAGCGCGGTGGCCGGCATGGCCGCCATCAGCGGCTTGAGAACCACCAGCGCGAGCCATCCCATGCCGAGGTAGATGATCGGCCCGGCCACCCGCATCCGGTGTACGGTGAAGATCTTCAGGATCGCTCCCACCGCGCCGAGCCCCCAGACCGTGCCGAAAAGCACCTTTCCCACCAGTCCCCGCAGAGTTACGAGGGCAAAGGGGGTATAGCTCCCGGCAATCATGATGTAGATGGCGATGTGGTCGAGGATGCGGAATATATAGCGGGCGTAGGGTTTCCTGACACTGTGGTAGGCGGTGGAAAGGGAGTAGAAAACGACCACCGCGATGCCGTAGACGCAGGCGGCAAAGAAGCGGTTCTGGTCGTTTTGCCCGGCGGCCAGGCCAATGAGCGCCACCCCTCCGAAGATGCTCAGCAGCACCCCGAGTCCGTGGGTAAAGCAGTTGGCCAGTTCCTCGGCCCTGCTGTAATTGTGAAGACGTGCATGGATCTCTTCGGCTCTCATGAATCCATGGTACACCGCCCCGGCCTCGGAAGGCAAGGGCGGCGCCACGGCAACTATTTGAAAACACTAAGAAGGGATCGTCCCCCCTGCGGGAAGTGAGCTGACCGCTCCCAGCTTGGCCAGCGCCGCGGACTGCAGCTTGCCGAGATGCTCGGTCAACTGGGCGACCTGCTGCGGGTCCAGCCTTGCCACGTCGAGGCCGTCGAGCTTCTTCAGGAAGGCCGCGATGAAGGCGATGTCCACGGCGGCCGCGCCCGGGGCGAGTTTCCCCCGCTCGCTCGAACGGAGCGCCCCTACCGTCAGCCCGCTCTCCTTGTATTTCTGGTAGAGTTTTTCCATCTTCTTGCTGCTCGGCTGCTTGGCGATCTGAACGAGGACGTACCGTGGGGTCTTGGGCTCGTTGCGGCAATCTTCCTTCACGCTGGCGGGAAGCTTCGTGAGGGAGAGGATTTCACAGAGGCTGGCCTGGGACTTGCCGAGCATGGCGGCGAGATCGGTGATTTGGTAGTCGTTGCGGCTCTTCAGGCGCTCGATTGCCTCGGCCTCCTCGATGGCGGTCAGATTTTCCCGCAGCAGGTTCTCCACGATGGAAACCTCCAGCGGCTCCCCGTCCGTCACGATGACCGGGACCGTCGATAGCCCCCCCTTCACCGCCGCCTGGTAGCGCCGCTCCCCCGAAACGACGACCAGTTTCCCCTCCGGCGGCACCTTGCGGGCCAGGATCGGCTGCAGCACTCCCTGCTTCAGGAGCGACTCCGTCAACTCCTCGAGCGCCGTGGGGTCGAAGTACTTGCGCGGCTGGTCCGGGTCGGGACTCAGCTCTGCGGGGCTTACCTGGTAGAGCTTTCCCTTCTGATATTTCTTTACTCCTTGCACCATGGCCACCTCCCCGTCCCGTACGCCGGGACCCTGTCGCGGGATGTAAATTAAACTTCATTAACCACAAAACCAGTAAACTGTATCTCGCCGCGGCCCCTTGTCAACCGAATCAGCCCTCCAAAAAAAATTCCATTTTTATTAACAATACTAAGGTGTTACAAGATTTCTTCGAACGTTCGAATTATTAGAAAGGGGAGGCTCGGGAACAAATGGCGGGTTGGAGAGAAGGAGAGGAGGTCGGCCAGGCCGAAAAAGGAAAAGGGTCACGAGTGATCTCGTAACCCTTTTCCTTCTGTATGGCGCGCCCGAAGAGATTCGAACTCCTGACCCCCAGATTCGTAGTCTGGTGCTCTATCCAGCTGAGCTACGGGCGCAACTTTTATCAACTGGCCGGTATGAAGTCGACCAGGGTGAAACCGTACTGCGGATGCTGAAACGCGTGGGTGGTCGGGTACAGGCTGAAGAGCCATCCCCGGAAGATTTCCTTCCCGTTCTCCTTGATCACCAGCTGAGCGGCCGGGTTCTTCGGCTCGTTCGACTGCGAGGTCAGGGTGGTCCCCTCCATGACGAAGTGGGGGAGGAAATTGGCCACCAGGAGCGTCAGGTCGGAACCGGGAAGCTTGAACTCGGATCCGATGGGAAGCGTGTAGACGTGCTGCCTTTTGGCGAACTTGTCGGCGACCTGGATCTTGACCGCCTTCCACTTTCCCTTGACGCTGTCGGGTACTACAACTACTGAGGCGGTTTTAACCGGCTGCGGGTGCGATACTTGCGGCGGCTTACTTTCCTTTTCGTTGCAACCTGCTACAGCCAGAGCGAGCAGTGACAAAACCAGCAGTTTCATCAATCGCGTCACTCACACCTCCGCTACTGCTATGGGCCTTCAGCGATAAGTGGCGGAGAGAAAGGGATTCGAACCCTTGATACCGGTTTACCCAGTATACTCGCTTAGCAGGCGAGCGCCTTCGACCTACTCGGCCATCTCTCCGTATCAACCGCTACCGCTTGTTGCCTGTGAACCATTATTGGCGGAGGAAGTAGGATTCGAACCCACGGAACTTTCGTTCAACGGTTTTCAAGACCGCCGCCTTCAACCACTCGGCCATTCCTCCAAAGTCCTAGCCGATCCGTTCCACCCCGCCCATGTAGGGCCTGAGCGCTTCGGGGATCAGCACCGAACCGTCGGCTTGCTGGTAGTTCTCCAGCACCGCCACCACGGTTCTTCCGACTGCGAGTCCTGACCCGTTAAGGGTGTGGACGAATTCCGGCTTCGCCTTTTCTTCCGGCCTGAACCGGATCCCGGCCCGGCGGGCCTGGAAATCCTCGAAACAGCTGCAGGACGAGATCTCACGGTAACAATCCTGGCCGGGGAGCCAGACCTCGATGTCGTAGGTCTTGGCGGCCGAGAAGCCGATGTCGCCGGTGCAGAGCTCGACCACGCGGTAGGGAATCCCGAGCCTTTTCAGCACCTCTTCGGCGTTGGCGAGCAGTTTCTCGAGCTCGTCGTAGGAGGTCGCCGGGTCGGCAAACTTGACCAGCTCAACCTTGTTGAACTGGTGCTGCCTGATGAGCCCGCGCGTATCCTTGCCGTAGGAACCGGCTTCCTTGCGGAAGCAGGGGGTGTAGGCGACGTAGTTGATCGGGAGGTCCGATCCCTTCAGGATTTCACCGCGATGGATGTTCGTTACGGGGACTTCTGCGGTAGGGATGAGAAAAAAATCGACCCCTTCCAGGTGGAAGAGATCTTCCTCAAACTTCGGCAACTGACCCGTACCGGTCATGGACTCCCTATTTACCATAAAGGGCGGGAGCATTTCAATATAATTGTGCTCGCCGGTGTGGAGGTCGAGCATGAAGTTAATGAGAGCCCTTTCCAGGCGGGCGCCGAGGCCGCGGTAGAGGGTGAAGCGCGCGCCGGTCAGCTTGGCGCCCCGCTCGAAGTCGAGGATGCCGAGCTCTTCGCCGATCTCCCAGTGCGGTTTCGGCTGGAACGAGAAGTTGCCGCGCTCGCCCCAGGTCCTCACCACCGGATTGTCCGCCTCGGACTTGCCTACCGGGGTGGTCGGGTTCGGGGTGTTGGGCACGGTGAGGAGGAAGCTCTGGAGCTCCTCTTCGACGACCTTCAGCTCCTCGTCGATCCCCTTGATCTGCTGGGAGACCTCCCGCATCTTGGTCTTCAGCTCTTCGGCCTGGGACTTGTCCTTCAGGCGGGCGATCTCCTCGCTGGCCTTGTTGCGCATGGCCTTGAGGCTTTCGCTCTGCTGGAGCAGTTCGCGGCGACGATCGTCGAGCTCACGGAAAGGAGCGAGGCTCACCCCTTCGCCGCGGGTCTTGAGACGGGCTTCGACAGTTTCCAGATTTTCGCGTATGTATTTGACGTCGAGCATCCAGGTCACCTTTACTTCGCGATTACCAAAGCTATACTGTCTAGCATCCGGACCGGGGTTCGTCAAGGGCTTTTTTGCCAACAACCTCCCGTACTGATACTTTTATCCCATCCATTATGACTTGCCGGGCCGGTGGTGAGAGGATCGGACAACATGACCAGGCTCTTCATCGCCCTCGACCTCCCCGACCAGGTAAAAGAACTCCTCGCCCCCCTGCCGGCCGGGCTCCCGATGGCCAGGTGGGTGAGCTCGGACCAGCTCCACCTGACCCTGCGCTTCATCGGGGAGGTGGACGACGATACCTTCGCGGCCATCGCCCTCGCCCTCAAGCAGGTAACTTTCTCGGCATTCCCCCTGACCCTTCGCAGCATCGGGCACTTCCCTCCCGGGCGCCACCCGCGCGTGGTCTGGGTCGGAATGGCGCGGTGCGAGCCGCTACTTTCCCTTCAACGGTTCATCGAGGCGGTGCTGATCGGAACCGGCATCCCGCCGGAGGACCGCCCCTTCTCCCCGCACATCACCCTGGCCCGGCTCAAGGACGCTCCCCCCAACGCGGTCGAGCGCTTTGAGAAGGAGCATCTCGAGCTCGTCTGCCCCACCTTCCAGGTCGACCGCTTCGTCCTCTACTCGAGCACCCTCTCCCGAAACGGCGCCCTCCATACGCAGGAAGCCGTTTATACCGCCAGCGATCAGCAACGAGGCTCGTGATCCCGGGCCCCGCCAGGAAGATGCCGGAACACCTTCGAGAAGAGCCGCCGAGAGGCATCCCCCACCCCCTCGCCCCTCCTTCCGGGGGAGGGGGTGGGGGCGGCGCCATAATATTGACTCGGCTCGTCGGCAACCGCGAGCTTGGCGACTGGGGAAGTCAAAAATATGTCTTGGGCTGGGAAATTAAGGAGAAAGGGTGAGGAGGGGTGCTTCAAAAGTAATCGATCCGGAGGGTATGCCCCTCCGGATCGACTGCGGGTCTTAGAACAGCTTGAGGACGGCCTGGGCGGCCTGAGAGGACATGGAGAGGGAGGTGGTACCGAGGCTCTGGCGAGTCTGCAGCATGAGCATGTTGGCACCTTCCTGGTTCATGTCGGCCAGGGTCAGGTTGTCCGCACCGGTCTGAAGGGTGTTGATCATGGAGTCAGTGAAGCTCTGGCGGGTGGTGATGATGTTCAGGTTGGCCGCCAGAGTCTGGGTGTTGGTGCGCAGCGTGGTGACCGCGCTGTCCATCTTCGCCGTATCGGAAGTGATGTCCGAGGTGGTCTGCCAGTTGTTGCTGGCACCGGTGAGGCTGAGCCCGGTGGCGTTGGCCAGGAAGCCGACCACGTTGAGCGCGGAGGTGCCGTTCTCGTTGAAGTTGACGGTCAGGGTGTTGACCGAGCTCAACAGGTTGAGGCCGCTGTAGCCGGAGTCGGAGGAAAGGTTGTCGATCTGGCTGCGGATGGTGTCGTACTGCCCTGCCAGCTTGGACTGGACGTTGGTGTCGCTGGTGGAAAGGGCGGACTGCGCAATACCTTTTGCTGCACTGATGAGACCGGTGATGGCGGTAATGCCGGCGTTGGCGGCATTAACGGTTTGGACCGCCTGACCCAGTCCGTCCTTGCGGTCGGAGAGGTCGCTGGCCCGTTGGTTGGCATTCTGCGCAGCGAAGTAGTTGGTCGGGTTGTCGAGCGCGCTATTGACTGCCTTGCCTGACGAGAGCCTCTGCTGCGTTCTGTTCAGAAGCTGGCTCGTGTTCTGGAGGTTCATGAGGTTGGTCCTCATGCCTGCGGTGAGAGAGATGTCGCTAACGGTCATGTTGCTTACTCCTTCCTTGGATTTTGGGTTCCGGCGATTCTAGCCGGTGTGCCTTCTGCGGCCGATAGGCACCCCTCCATTCAGCATGCGTGCCAATCCCCGTGCGCCGCCCGCCGGTTTAGACCTTCCATCTCCCTCATCTGTTTTCCGATCGCCCCCCGTTTCATTAGGTAACCAACCGTCTTTATTCAATGAATGATCGCCTTCGGGATTCGTAAAAAAAATTGTTCGCCGCCGGGAAAAATCGCCCCTCACCCCTCTCCCACCCACCCATTTGTCGACCGCCGGGCCCGCTGCCACCCGGCCGAGAACTGCCTGTCAAAAAAGTGGGTTAGGATACCTCCCGCCTAAGAGTCAAAATATCGTCACGGGCAGCACCTGGAGCGTTGCCAAATAAAAAGGGGGGCCGGCATCATTGCCAGTCCCCCCTGTTCCCGAGATCCGGTGTTAGGTTCACTCCACCTTCATCTTCTGTTTCTGGAGCCTCTTGTAGTAGAAGTTCTGGCCGTAGAGGACGGCGATGGGGTTGTGGCCGGTCACCCGGTCCTTGACGACCAGGGTGGTGACCGGGGCCTTGGAGTACTTGTTGAAGAGCATGTCGTGGCCGACGCAGAGGCCGAGGATGATGTTCATGTCGGTCCCGATGGAGTTGCAGATCTCGGCCTGGGCGATCGGGTTGCAGGCCGGCTCGAAGGTGCCGGGGCGGACCTTGTCCTCCTCCTTGAGGCCGAACTCCTTCTTGTCGAGACTTCCCGCCTTGCAGCAGACGCTGAAGGGGGTGAGGTCCTGTGCCTTGAGGATGGAGACCAACCGCTCGCACTCGTCGAGCATCCCGATGCAGGTGGCAATGCCGATCTTCTGGTACCCCATCAGCTTGGCGAGGGCGATGGTGTCCTCGACCCGGGTCCAGCGGGCGACGATGGCGTCCGAGCCGGGGGTGGGCTGGTAGCAGAGCCCTTCCACGCGGGCGGCCACGTAGGCGAGCTTGGCATCCTCGGCTTCCCCCTTCATCATTTCGGCGGCATCCTGGATGAGCTCCGGACAGGTGCCGGCCGGGCAGTTACCGGGACGGGGAGGGGCGGTTTCGGGGTCGCCACTCCAGCAGTTGGTGGTGCCGCTCTTCTGCCAGACCGCACTGCAGCGCGAGCAGGAGACCGCGCCGACGTTTTCGTTTTCCATACCCCCTCCTTTACCCTTTCTCGGGTGACTCTTCCTGCACCAACACGAAGGGCGAAACGATCACGCAGCGGAAGCCCTTCTTCTTTTCCGCATCCCAGCGCCCGATCTGCTCCGCCGAAGGCTTCCCTACCATGCCGCTGGAAACCCAGCGCTCCAGCGTCTTCACGTCGTCTTCGGCCATCCTGACGCCGACCTCGGCGAGATCGAGCATCGGGTCGACCAGGATGACCCCTCCCCTTTCGAGGTGAGCGCGGAGGGAAAACCAGTCGGTGATGTCGATCTTGGTGGCCATTTCTTCTTTGGTAACCGTCATTGGCAAGCGTTCTCCAAAAAGGCGGACCTGGCGGTCCGGGATTTTACTCGAAAGTTTTCCTGAAATCCTCCAACAGCTGGCGAAGGGCGGAGATCTCCTGACGGAGTTCGGCGACCTCCCCTTCCAGCCGGGCCACCCGCTCCTCGTCCGCGCCACCGCGACCGCCGCCGGTCTCCCGCGCCGCGGCGCTCTCCAGGGCGGCCAGGTCGGGCTCGCCGGAGAAGAGGTGGCAGTAACGGGATTCCTTGCGCCCCGGCTGGCGCGGGAGCTTCATCACCCGCGGGGGTGTGCTCTCCATCAGGTCGTTCAGCACCGCCTCGACGTCGGAGAGGTCGGCAAAGGCGTGCATCCGTTCGCACCTGGTCCGCAGCTCGCCGACCGTCTGGGCCCCCCTGATCAGGAGCTCGCAGATGATGGCCAGCTCGGCCGGAGAGAAGCGGAACTTCTCGACCAGCGCGTGGCGGAACTTGGCGACCCGTCCCCCTGCCCCGGAGATCAACGCGAACTGCTTGAACCTCAGGGAATCGAGCGCCTTGCTGACCTCGCTTTCGTCCAGGTTCATCACCGGATCGCGGTTGGATTTCTGGTTGCAGGCGTTGACCAGCGCGTTGAGAGAAAGGGGATAGTACTCCGGGGTGGTGAGCTCCTTCTCGATGAGGGAACCAAGCACCCGCACCTCGATGTCGTTGAGGATGACGTCCATGTCTTCTCCTTTCCAGGCGATGGCGGGAATGTATCCGATTACTCGGGCAGGATCAACGAAAAAGCGGGGTTAGGGTTAGGGGGAGGGAGGGGGGGCTAGAATCTTCCCTCACCCGGCCTGCGGCCACCCTCTCCCCTAAAGGGGCGAGGGTATATCTAGAAGTGCCTTCGGCCACCCTAAAGGTAAAGGGGCGAGGGTATATTTAAGAAGTGCCTTCGGCAGCCTGGCTGATGGGGAGGAGGAAACGCGGGCGTGGCATAGGTTCCCACCCCTTCAAGGGGAGGGACAGGGTGAGGACGAGGGTCAGTCTTCGGCATACGCAATGGTTGTCATGATGGTGGACTCCGCTTCCCGGGAGTCCAATCGGGTGTGCTGCACGACGATGGGGACGTCGGAATCGATGGTGCACGCGTAATCGACACCCTTCGGGATCCGCTCGGGATCCACCAGGTTGTTGAAACGAAGGTGGAGGGTCCGCCGCGCCGGGACCGTCACGCGATACGGGCCGACCGGGTCCCGATCGCTGAAGAAGATGGTGATCTCCACCTTCGCCTCGACGTGGTTCGCATTCAAGAAGCAGGCGGTCTCATGGCTGGTCATCTCCGGTTCCGGTCCATGGCTCCAGCTCGGGATGTAACCTTCCGCGATCGCCCAGTGCCGTTTACCAATCACCATCGCTCCCATGGCTGCCCCCCCTTTCCGAGGTTCGTGCGCGGCCGGCCATCCGGCCGTTCTTCCTGAGCATCAGGGCAGCGGCCGTCGCTACCCCCGCCGCCGCGAGCCCCATTCCCCACCATTTCCGTTCCGCCATCCAGAGCTCCGGGCTTCGGCTATGGGCCTTGTCATCGAAACTGCCGTGGGCTCCGAATGAGCCGGGGACCGTATGCCAGAGGTTATTCGGCCGGTTTGGATCTTCCGGCTCCTCCGTCTGCTGCGCGTCGTACCCCTTCCCCGCCAGGAAGCGGTCGAGCAGGCCGGGTATCACCCGGTTCCCGAACATCGCCTTCACGGTCGACATCCCGACGAAAAGCTCGCGCCGCCGGTGATGGGCCGCCCAGACTACCGCTTGGGCCGCGACTTCGGGTTGGAAGATGGGGGGGACCGGCTGGGCCTTCTTCGGCAGGCGCGACATGACCCAGCTGAACTGCGGGGTGTTGAGAGCCGGCATCTGGACCATCGTGATGTGGACCCTGCTCCGGTCATGGCGAAGCTCGCAGCGGATGGAGTCGGTGAAGCCGCGGATACCGTGCTTGGCGCCGCAGTACGCCGACTGGAGGGGGATGCTGCGTTCGGAAAGGGCGGAGCCGACCTGCACCACCACGCCGCGGTCGCGGGGGATCATCCGGCTCAAGGCCGCCGAGGTGCCGTACACGGTGCCGAGGTAGGTCACCTCGGTGACCCGCTTGAACTCCTCCGCCCTGATGTCGCGGAAGTTGGCAAAGACGGTGGTCATGGCGTTGTTGACCCAGATGTCGATGGGACCGAACTGGTCTTCCACCTGGGAGGCGGCGTGCTCGACCTGCTCCGGGGCGGCGACATCCGCCACCAGCGGCAGGGCCTCGCCGCCAAGCTCCTCGACCTCGCGCTTGACCGCCTCCAGCCTCTCCAGGTCGCGGGCGATCAGCCCCACCCGCGCACCCTCGCGTGCGAAGGCGTGGGCGATCGCGCGCCCAAGTCCCGCCGAGGCCCCGGTGACTACCACCACTTCACGGCTGCCAGCTTTGTTCATAAGGTTCTCCTCTCCATAGGCGCAAAGAGTAACAAGCGGTCCGGCAGCTGCGGGACTCAAACGTTAAGGGCAGGGGGGATATCGCGGGGAGTGACCATCCCGGCCTCCTCCGCCCGGTCGAAGGCGAGCTTCAGGAACTCGGCCAGATGGATCACCTGCCGGTTGGTCCCCTGCATGATCTGCGTCCTGCAGCTGAAGCCATCGGCGATGATGAAGGTTTCGGTGGGGGCCCCTTTCACCGCCGGCAGAAGGTTCTGTTCCGCGATCTTCATCGACACCTCGTACTTGTCCCTCTCAAACCCGAAGGATCCCGCCATCCCGCAGCATCCCTGCTCCGGCTCGCTGAAATCCACCCCCATCTTCCGCAAGACCTCGCGCTCCGCCTCCCCGTCGAGGACCGCCTTCTGGTGGCAGTGGGTCTGCAGCAGCGCCTTGGCCGGGAACTTCGGCCCCTCCAGCCCTTCCTTCTTCATGTATTCGGCGAGCACCATGGTGTTGGCGGTCATCCGCTTGCCGTCCTCGTGGGTCGGCATGAGGTTGGGAAGCTCGTCCCGGAAGACCGCCGCCGTGCTCGGCTCCATGACCACGATCGGGATCCCCCGCCGGGTGAAGGTGCTCATCTGCTCGACCACCTTCAACACGCGCTTTCTAGCGTAGGCGATCATCCCGTAGTCCATGGGCGGGCGGACCGTGGAGGGAGGGTCGTCCGGGACGATCACGCTGTAGCCGAAGCGTTCCAGGACCTCCAGCGCCGCCCTGAGGGTTTCCGGGAAAAAGCAGTCATTGAAGATATCGGGATAGAGGACCACCTTCCGGCCGGTGTCCGGCTGCTTCTCCCTCTGCCGGTACCAGTCGGTGAAGCTCTCGGTGGCGAACACCGGCATTTCACGCTCGCCGGCGATGCCGCCTATCTCCTTCATCACCGTGCTGAAAAACGGTGCGTGGGTGAAGAAATTCGCGATGCGCGGCATCCTGGCGCCCACCCTTCCCCAGACTCCGAAGAGCCCCATCGAGTAGGCGGCCAGCGGACGGAGGCGATGCCGGTAGTAGTGGGAGAGGAACTCCGCCTTGTAGGTCGCCATGTCCACGTTGACCGGGCACTCACCCTTGCACCCCTTGCAGCAAAGGCACAGCTCCAGCGCCTCCCGCACCTCCTTGCTCTTCCACCCGTCCTTGATGAAGCTGTTGCGCATCATCTCGAAGAGAACCCGGGCCCTGCCGCGTGTCGTGTGCATCTCCTCGCGGGTGGCGAGGAAACTCGGGCACATGAAGGCGTCGTGGGTCCGGCGGCAGTTGCCGACCCCGGCGCAGCGAAGCGACGCCGTGGCGTAACTCCCCTGGTCACTCGGGTACTTGAACCAGGTGTCCGGCTGCCTGGGGTTGTAATCCAGCCCCAGGCGGAGGTTCTGGTCCGGGAGGTAAGGATCGACGATCTTCCCCGGATTCATCTTCCACTGCGGGTCCCAAAGGAACTTGAACTTCCTGAACGCCTCGATGAGGTCGTCGCCGAACATCTTCCTGAGGAAGATCGCCTTGGACTGTCCGTCCCCGTGTTCGGCGGAGAAGGAGCCGCCGTACTTCACCACCAGATCGGAGGCCTTGTCCAGAAACGACATGAAGCTGCTCACCCCTGCATGGGAGGCGAGTTCGAAGGAAATGCTGCAATGGATGCAGCCATCCCCGAAATGGCCGTAGAGCGAGGCGATCAGCTTATGGTCGTCGAGGAGCTGCTTGAATTCCCGCAGGTATCCCCCGAGCTTGTCCGGCGGCACCGCCGCGTCCTCCCACCCCGGCCAGCTGAGCGGCAGTCCCGGAACGTTGGCGGTCGCCCCCAGCCCGGACTCCCTGATCTCCCACATCCGCGTCTCTTCCTTGGGATCGACGTAGAGCTTCATGGCCGGCGGGTTGTCCGCCTTGAAGAGGACCTCCATGGCCTTTTTCGCCTTGCCGTCCGATTCCTCCTTGGTGTCCCCGCCGAATTCCGCGACCAGCCAGCCGCCCCCGGACGGCAAGAGGGTGAGGTCCTCGAGATGCTCCCCCATCTTCTTCATGAAATCCACCAGCAGGTTGTCGAGCCCTTCGAGCGCCACCGGCTTGAACTTCATGAGATCGGGAATATGGTCGCCTGCGCTGTAGACGTCGGGATAGCCGCAGACCAGCACGGAACGGGCAGGCGGACTGTGCACCAGGCGTACCTTCGCTTCCAGGACGGTCACCAGGGTGGATTCGGAGCCGACCAGGGCGCGGGCCACGTTGAAGTCGTTCTCCCGCAAAAGCTCGTCGAGGTTGTACCCGGAGACCCGGCGCGGGATCTTGGGGTAGCGGGCCCGGATCTCGTCGCCGTAGCGGTCGCGGATCTCCTTCAGGCCGGCATAGATCTCCCCCCTTCTCCCCCCTTCGGCGATGATCTCCTTCAGCTCCCGCTCCGAGGTGGGTCCCACCGTCAGGCGGACACCGTCGTAGGTGACCACCTCCATTTCCAGGATGTTGTCCACCGTCTTGCCGGCCATGACGGAATGGGTCCCGCAGGAGTTGTTGCCGATCATCCCCCCCAGCGTGTTGTGGTTGTGGGTGGCCGGGTCCGGCCCGAAGGTGAGGTGGTGCTCTTCGGCGAGGTCGCGCAGGTGGTCGAGGATGACTCCCGGCTCCACCCGGGCCCACCGCTCCTCCACATTGAGCTCGAGGATCTTGTTGAGGTACTTGGAATGGTCGATTACCACGGCGACGTTGCAGGTCTGCCCGCAGAGGCCGGTCCCCCCTCCCCGGGAGACCACGGGGGCGCGGTGGCGGTGGCAGATCTCCAGCGTCTTGACCACCGCCTCCCTGGTCCGGGGGATGACCACCCCGATCGGGATCTGGCGGTAGTTGGACGCATCGGTCGAGTAGAGTGCCCGGCTGGTTGAGTCGAAACGGACCTCGCCGTCGACCTCGTACTTGAGGTCGGCCTCCAGCGCGCCCGCATTCAGGTTGTCGGCCACGAACTTCTCGCTCTCCTCGGGTCGCGCCATCGGGTTGTTACCTCCTGAAGGAGTTGTCCATCAGATCCGGAAGCCCTTGGCCTCCTCCTCTCGCAGCTCGATCCCCAGCCCCGGGCGGGAACGATCCGGCGCCAGCTCGCCGTGGGCCGGCTCCACCACACCGTCGAAAAGCATCCGCTCGATCCGTGCATGGTCGTGGAAGTACTCGAGATGCCGCGCCGCCGGTGCCGCGCAGCAGAGGGGGATATGCAGGGAGGGCGCGCAGTGGGAGGAGAGCGGCACGTGGAATGCTTCGCAGAGGGAGGCGGCGGTGAGGAAACCTGTGATTCCGCACCTGGTCGCGTCGGCCTGCAGCACGTCCACCGCTCCCGCCTGCAGCATGCTCCGGAAATAGTCCACGCTGAAACCGTACTCCCCGGCCGAGATCTCCATCCCCGGAGGGGCCCGATCCCTCATGAGACGAAGCCCCTCGAAATCGGTGTGGACGACCGGTTCCTCGAACCAGGAGACGTCATAGCCTCCCAGCACCTCCGCCACGTCGAGGGCCTGCTTGCGGTCGTAGCCGCCGTTGGCGTCCACGAAGAGGTCCGGCTCCGCCCCGATCGCCTCGCGTGCCGCCCGCACCCGGTCCGGGTCGGCCTGGGGATCCCGGCCTATCTTCATCTTCACCCGCGGGATCCCTTCCGTCACCCACCCGACGAGCTGGCGCTGGAGTTCCTCGATGCTGTAGGAGGTGAACCCGCCGCTGCCGTAGATGGGAATCGACTCCCGCGCTCCCCCCAGCAGGTCGACGAGCGGCAGGCCGCTGAGTTTCGCCTTCAGGTCCCAGAGCGCCACATCGAGGCAGGAGACCGCCAGCATCCCGATCCCGGCCTCGCCGAGGTTGCGGAGGGAGCCGATCATCGCCTTCCAGCAGGCGGGGATATCGTAGGGGCTGCGACCGCGCAGCACTTCGGCGAGCTTTCCCCGGATGAGGGCGGCGGATGCCGCATCGGCATAGCTGTAGCCGATCCCGTCGGCGCCTCCGCCGCTCATCTGCACCACCACCAGGGTGGTCGCCTCCCAGACGTAGGTCCCGTCCGACTCCCGCCGCTCGGTCGGTATCCGGTAGCTCTCCACTTCGATGCGGTCGATGCTGGCTGCGGTCATCGATTCCCCCTGCGGCTTCTCACCCCATCCTCACCCTGCCCCTCCCCTTGAAGGGGAGGGAACCTTACGCCGGCCGCTCGGCCCCCCAAGGTTCAAAGCGACCACGGATTACGAGAAGAAAGGCCTCCCTCACCCCTCACCCCTCCCCTGAAGGGGCGAGGGGGGGCATCGCCCCCCGTAAGAGGTGGTCGAAGCGCCCTTCCTATTGTTCACTCTAAGGGGAAACGTTGCCTCTTGTCCCCTCGCCCCCCTTGGGGGAGAGGGTGGCTGAAGGCCGGGTGAGGGCAGCTTTTGTTACTTCTCCTTCCTCTCGCTTCTCGTCAGGAAGGTGGACATCATCTGCTTGGCCGACTGGCTGACGATCCCGCCCATGTTGGGATCACCCTTCATGAGCGAGGTGAGGAACCCCTTGGCCTGCTCGAAGGTGATATGGGGGGGAAGCGGGGGGACGTCCGGGTCGCAGTGGGCGTCGATCACCACCGGCCGGTCCGCCGAGAGGGCTACCGTCCAGGCTGCCGCTACCTGGTCGGGTGCGCTGATCTCGATCCCCTCCAGGCCGATCATCTCGGCGTAGCGGGCGTACGGGAAGGCCGGGACATCCTGCGAACCGCTGAACTTGGCGTCGCCGTTCATGACCCGCTGCTCCCAGGTCACCTGGTTCAGGTCCCGGTTGTTCAGCACCAGGATGATCAGGCGGGGGTTCGACCAGTTCTTCCAGTTCTTGGAGATGGTGATCATGTTGTTGATCCCCAGCATCTGCATGGCACCGTCCCCCACCATGGCGATCACCGGCCGGTCGGGATAGTTCATCTTGGCCGCGATGGCGTAGGGGACCCCGGGGCACATGGTGGCGAGACCGCCGGAGAGGGAAGCCATCATCCCGGGACGCACCTTAAGGTCGCGCGCGTACCAGTTGGCGGACGAGCCGGAGTCGCAGGTGAGGATGCAGTTCTCGGGAAGCCTGGGCGAGAGCTCCCAGAAGAGCCTTTGCGGGTTGATCGGGTTGGCCGGGAGCATGGCCCGGGCCTGCATGATCTCCCACCATTCCTTGACGTTCTTCTCGATCCCCTCCCGCCAGTGGCGGTCCCCCTTGCGCTGCAGAAGGGGAACCAGCGCCCGCAGGGTCAGCGTCGCATCCCCCTGGAGGTTCACCTCCATCGGGTAGCGAAGGCCGAGCATGCGGGGACTGATGTCGATCTGCACCCCGCGCGCCTGCCCCTCCTTGGGGAGGAACTCGGAATAGGGGAAGCCGCTTCCGACCATCAGCAGGGTGTCGCACTCCATCATCATCTCGTAGCTCGGCTTGGTCCCCAAGAGCCCGATGGAGCCGGTGACGTAGGGGAGATCGTCGGAGATGGCGGCCTTGCCGAGGAGCGCCTTGGCGACCCCGGCCCCAAGCATCTCGGCGACCACCGCGATCTCCTCGGAAGCCCCGAGGGCGCCCGCCCCCACCAGCATGGCGACCTTTCTCCCCGCGTTGAGGACATCCGCCGCACGCTTCAAGTCGTCGCGGGCGGGGACGATGTCCGGCCGGGTGAAGCCGAGCCCGGTGAAGGTGGTGCCATGCTTTCGGTCGGGCGAGGTGACCGCATCGAGTTCCTGGACGTCGCTGGGGAGGATGATGCAGGTGACGCTCTTCTCGGCCAGGGCGATCCTGATGGCGCGGTCCACCAGGGTTCGGATCTGCGACGGGTTGGTCGCCATGTGCACGTAGTTGTGGGCGACGTCCTTGAAGAGCGAGATGAGGTCCACCTCCTGCTGGTAGTCCGCCCCCAGGGCCGCGGTCGCCTGCTGCCCGACGATGGCGACCACCGGCTGGTGGTCGAGCTTGGCGTCGTAGAGCCCGTTCAGCAGGTGAATGGCCCCCGGCCCCGAGGTGGAGATGCAGATGCCGACCTGGCCGGTGAACTTGGCGTGGGCGCAGGCCATGAAGGCCGCCTCTTCCTCGTGCCGGGCCTGGACGAAGGTGACCTTCTCCTTTTCCCGGTTGAGGGCTCCCATCACCCCGTTGATCCCGTCCCCCGGGAAGCCGTAGACCGTCCGCACACCCCAATCGTAGAGCCTCTGCACCAAGTAGTCGCTCGTCGTTGCCATGGGAACCCCGCCATCGATTTGAATTTTTTAATTTATTAGCAAGTCTAGGGATCGGCTCCCATTTGTCAACCGCGCCCGGCCGGGCCACCGGCCGCCTCCCGTGAGAAGGCGTGGGGAGCGGCACCGCGGGCACCCGGCGCTTGGCCGACCCCATCCCCGGAGGCCTCCCTTGACAATGAGGTTGCCCCTGTTAATACATTAATAAATTTTCACCTAATTACCTCCCCCCATCACCGCACGACTTCCGAGGGCGCTCGCCATGGTATCGGTGGACGCCGGCACCCCCTTTTGCCGAGGGCGCAGGGGGATGTGCACGCTCCGGCATTCCGCCCGGATCCTCCGTCAGGCAACCCATCCGGACGGCCACGAGGTACACGATGTCCAAGATGTCCCGACGCACTTTCATGTGGCTGACCGGCGGGACCGGTTTCGCGCTGGCCTCCAACGCCCCGAGAAAGGCCATCAATAAATTGATCCCGCAAGTCATTCCGCCGGAGGACATCCGCCCCGGAGAGTGGTCCCTTTTCGCCACCACCTGCCGGGAGTGTCCCGCGGGTTGCGGGATGCAGCTGTGGCATCGCGACGGCCGGGTGACCAAGGCGGAAGGAAACCCCAACCACCCGGTCAACCGGGGGGGGCTCTGCGCCCGGGGGCAGTCGTCGCTCCAGGGGCTCTACGATCCGGACCGGCTGACGCGGGTGGTGCGGCGGGTGAAGGGGGAGCGTGAACGCGAGGCGTCGTGGGAAGAGGCGATGCAGGCGGTGGCCGGATCGCTCAAAGGCGGGGGAAGGGCGGCCATCGTGTCGAACCTGCAGACCGGATCGCTGGCCGAGGTCATGAAGGGATTCGCCGGGGCCTTCGGGGGAAACCGGATCCTCTTCTACGAACCATTTAATTACGAGGCACTCCGGGTAGCCCACCAGGAGCTTTTCGGAAGAGCGGTCATCCCGAACTACCGGTTGGAAACGAGCGACTTCATCCTGAGCCTGTCGGCGGACTACCTGGAGACCTGGGTCTCGCCGGTGTCGTTTGCCTCCCAGTTCGCCGTGATGCACACCTACCGGGGCGGAAAGAGCATGAGCCGCTTCGCCTACGCCGGTCCCCGCCTCTCGATGACGGCCGCCAATGCGGATACCTTCATCCAGGTCCCGGCCGGCCACGAGCGGGTGCTGGCCGCCTCCATGCTCCGGATCATCATCGAGAAGGGGTGGCAAAAGAACGACCTCACGGCGGTCCGGCGGCAGATCGACGCGCTGCTGGCGGCCGAGGGGCCGGTGACCTCGATATCCCCGCACGCCCTCGAGGAGCTGACCCGGGCCTTCATCTCCGCCCGCTCCCCGGTGGCGCTCGCGGGGCCCACCGGCGCCACCGGCGCCACCGGCGCCACCGCCGTCGACGCCGCCCTCTGCGCCGGACTCCTCAACTACGCGGCCCGGACCGATGCCGTCGATTTCACCCATCCCCATGCCCTGAGCACCACCGCGACCGAGGCGGAGGTGACCTCGCTGCTCGCCTCGCTCGGCCCGCAGGACGTCCTCTTCATCCACGACTGCAACCCGGTCTTCACCCGTCCCGGCGTGACCGCCCAGCTCGGCCGGGTCGGGACCGTCGTCTACCTCGGCACCATGATGGACGAGACGGCCAAACGGGCGCACTGGGTCCTCCCCGCCGACTACCCGCTGGAGTCGTGGGGAGACTACGCACCTTCCGCCGGGATCGAGGGGATCATGCAGCCGACCATGGGGAGGCTCTACGATACCCGATCGCCGGGAGACATCCTCCTCGACCTCGCCCGCCGGGCGGGCAAACCGCTCACCCGCGGCACCGGGGAGGCGCCGGCCAGCTTCGAGCAATGGCTGAAAAGGCGCTGGAGCGGGGTGGTGACCAGCGGGGGAGAGGAATCCTTCTGGACCACCGCGCTCAGAAACGGCGGCGTCTGGAAGGGCACCCTGCCGGGGGGCGCCATGCCGGCCGCCTCGGGGATGGGCACCGTCTCCTTCGCCCCCCCGGTCACGGTACCGGCGCAGTCGGACACGGTGGAGATCTGGGCCTGGCCTTCGATCATGCTCTTCGACGGACGCCTGGCCAACCGGGGATGGCTGCAGGAGGCCCCCGACCCGGTGACCTTCATCGTCTGGGGGAACTGGATCGATCTCCACCCCTTGAGGGCCAAGTCGCTCGGCATCCGTTCCGGAGACCTCGCCGAGCTGGTCACCAGCTTCGGAAGCCTCCAGGCGCCGGTCCGGATCACCCAGGAGATCTCCGACGGGATGGCTGGGATCGCCTTCGGAGAGGGGCACGGCGCCCTCGGGCGGAACGCGGCCGGGATCGGCGCCAACCCGTTCCAGCTCCTGCCGGGGGCGGCGGGAGCCTCGCCGTTCGGACGCTGCCGGATCCGCCGGGTCGGTCCCGCGACCGGCGACTGCCTGGTCAGGACCGCCCCCACCAAGAGCCAGATCGGGCGCGAGATCGCCCAGTGGGTCCCCCTCTCCCGCCTCTCGAAGATGGCCCCCGGCCAGGGGGACGAGCTGATCCTTCCGCTGCCGGAGGGGTACCGTAATGACAAGGACATGTACGCAAAGCGCGAGTACACCAAGCACCGGTGGGCGATGGTGGTCGACCTGCAGCGCTGCATCGGCTGCGGGGCCTGCGCGGTGGCCTGCTACGCGGAGAACAACGTCGCGGTGATCGGACGGGAGAAGGTGGGTAACGGCCGCGAGATGGCCTGGCTGCGGGTGGCCCCCTACCGCAAGCCGGGGAGCCCGCTCCGCCTCGGCTGGCTGCCGCTGCTCTGCCAGCACTGCGACGCCGCCCCCTGCGAGCCGGTCTGCCCGGTCTTCGCCGCCATGCACAACGAGGAGGGGCTGAACGCCCAGATCTACAACCGCTGCATCGGGACCCGCTACTGCTCGAACAACTGCCCGTACAAGGTGCGGCGCTTCAACTGGTGCAACGTGAAGTGGCACAAACCGCTCGACCTCCAGCTGAACCCGGAGGTGACGGTCAGGACGCGGGGGGTGATGGAGAAATGCACCTTCTGCGTCCAGCGGATCCGGCAGGCGGAGTACCGGGCGGTGCGGGAGAAGCGGGCGGTCCGCGACGGCGAGATCCAGCCGGCCTGCGCGCAGTCGTGCCCGGCCAAGGCCTACACCTTCGGGGACCTCCTCGACCCCAACTCCGAGGTGTCCCGGCTCACCCGGACCGACCCGCGCCGCTACCACCTGCTGGAGGAGCTGAACACCAAGCCGGCGGTGACGTTCCTCAGGCGGGTGGATATCGACGGGTAACCCCATCCTCACCCTGTCCCTCCCCTTGAACGGGAGGGTGCCGTGGTCCGGGAGCTCACGGGGTTTCCACCCTACAACTTTGAACCACCCTCACCCGGCCTGCGGCCCCCCCCTAAAAGGGGCGAGGGTAAGTAACAGGGAGAATACAGTGGCGGACCTCGGATACGGTGAGATCAACGACGACGTTCTCCAGGCGATGCAGAAGCCGGGGATCCCCTATTTCCTCGCCCTCGCCTTTCTGGCCGCGATTATCGGGTGGGGAGCGCTCTGCTGGACCTACCAGGTCCAGTTCGGCATGGGGGTCACCGGCCTCAACCGCCCGGTCTGCTGGGCGGTCTACATCACCAACTTCGTCTTCTGGGTCGGGATCGCCCACTCGGGGACCCTGATCTCCGCCATCCTGTACCTCTTGCGGGCCGACTGGCGTAACGCCGTCTCCCGCTCGGCGGAGGCGATGACCATCTTCGCCGTCATGACCGCCGGCCTCTTCCCGCTCATCCACCTCGGGCGCCTGTGGGCCTTCTACTACATCATCCCCTACCCGTCCCAGCGCCAGATCTGGCCGAACTTCGTGAGCCCCCTGGTCTGGGACGTCTGCGCGGTCGGCACCTACTTCACGGTGAGCCTCATCTTCTGGCTGGTGGGACTCATCCCCGACCTGGCCGCCGCCCGCGACCGTTACCTCGACAGGCACGGCCCCGTCGCCTTCCGCACCAGGCTCTACCGCGCCATGAGCCTCGGCTGGTCCGGCACCGGCTCCCAATGGCACCACTACGGCCGCTCCTACCTCTTCTTCGCCGCCCTGGCCACGCCGCTCGTGGTCTCGGTCCACTCGGTCGTCTCCTGGGACTTCGCCATGAGCCTTCTCCCGGGGTGGCACAGCGCCATCTTCCCCCCCTACTTCGTGGCAGGCGCCATCCACTCCGGTCTCGCCATGGTGCTCACCCTGGTCATCCCGATGCGCAAGCTCCTCCACCTGGAGAGGCTCATCAAGGTCCGCCACTTCGAGGCGGTGGCCAAGACCATCATCCTCACCGGCTCCATCGTCGGCTACGCCTACGTGGTGGAAGGGTTCATCTCCTGGTACTCGGGAGACCTGGTCGAGTGGCAGTTCTACAAATGGCGGATCGCCGGCCCGGTGGACTGGATGTTCTGGCTCTGCGTGGTCTGCAACGTCGTCATTCCGCTTCTCTTCGTCTTCAAGAAGGTCCGCACCAACATCGTCGCCCTCTTCGTCATCTCGCTCTTCATAAACCTCGGGATGTGGTTCGAGCGCCTGATGATCATCTTCACCTCGCTCGCCCACGACTTTCTCCCCCACAACTGGGGAAGCTACCTGCCGACCTGGGTGGAGCTCAGCATCACCCTGGGATCCTTCGGCTTTTTCTTCTTCTGGTTCTTCGGGTTCACGAAGCTGCTGCCGACCGTCCCGCTGAGCGAACTGAAGGAGAAGGTCGCCGAGGAGGAGATGGCGCCCGGCAGGGAGTGCCTGAATATCGTCCACCAGGCCATCGATCCCCTCTCCCCCTGCGTGCTGGCCGTATTCCGCAGCCCCCGCCGGCTCCTGGAGGCGGTCGAGAGAACCTGCAACGCCGGCTTCGGGGTGATGGAAACCTTCTCCCCGGTGAAGATCGAGGAGCTCAAAGATGTCCTCCGCCAGCCGAAGAGCCCGGTCCGGGTCATCACCCTCATCGGCGGCATCAGCGGGCTTTTGGGCGGTTTCTGGCTGGCCGGGGGAACGGCCCTCGTCAACGCCCTCATCGTGGGGGGAAAGCCGCCGCTGGCCTGGATTCCCTTCTGCGTGATCGGCTTCGAGGGAACCATCCTGCTCGGGAGCCTCTTCAACCTGGCCGCCCTCATCTTCTATTCCCGGCTGTACCGGCTGAAGACCGCCCCCTTCTACGACGACCGCTTCAGCCGCGACCGCTTCGGTCTTTTGGTGAGCTGCCCGGCCGACGAGGTGGCGAAGCTCAAGGAGCTGATGATGCCGGCCTTACCGGAGGAATTCCATGTCCACCAGTAACCCCCCGCTTCCGGCCTCGGCCCGGGTTGTGCTCTGGTTCCTCCTCGCGGTGGGAGGGTGCGGTCTCTGGGCGCTGCTTCTCAACGGGGCCGACCCGGAGCGGGCCTGGCGCGCCCTGCTGATCAACTTCCTCTTCTTCACCTCGCTGTCGGGGGGATTGGTGGTCTGGCCGGCGGTGGTCGAGAGCTGCAACGGCCGCTGGCACCTCGGGATCGACCGCCTCCCGGCGGCGGGCATCGGCTTTGCCGTCCCCTCCCTGGCCATCCTGGTCGTCCTCTGGATCGGGAGCCCTGCCTGGGCGCCCTGGTACCAGCGCCAGTTCGCGCAGGGCGGCTGGCTCAACAACTCCTTTCTCTTCGGCCGCGATTTCACCGTGCTTTTGATCTTCTGGGCCACCGCCGCCCTCTACCTCCACCGGCGCCGCCACGGCCGCTCGCGGATCTCCGGGCCGGTGCTCGTGCTGGTCTATGCCCTCACCTTCTCGCTCCTGGGTTTCGACCTGGTCATGGGGCTCGATCCCCACTGGCACAGCAACCTGGCCGGGGGGTACTTCTTCATGTCCGGCCTGTACATCGCCATCGCCTGCTGGGGACTGCTGGCCACCCTCGGGTCGCAGGCGGAACCGGACCAGCTGCAGGACATCGGCAAGCTCGTGGTCGCCTTCAGCCTGATGAGCACCTACCTGATGTACGCCCACCTCCTTCCCTTCTGGTACGAGAACCTCCCGAGGGAGATCCGCTTCCTCGTGCCGCGCATGAACAACGCATCGTGGCGGGGAGTGAGCTACCTTTTGCTCGGCCTGGTCTACTTCGGCCCCCTGGTGCTCCTGTTGACCATCAAGGCCAAGCGTACCCGGTGGTCGCTTGGAGGGATCTGCCTCCTCGTGCTGGTGGGGATGTGGATCGAGCGCTGGTGGCTGGTGGCGCCGACCTTCCAGGTGAGGCTCTCCCTCGGGTTGAGCGAGCTCTCCCTGGCCGCCGCCAACCTCGGCATCCTGGGACTCGGGATGGAGATGTTCCACCGCTACCTCCCCCAACGACCGGTGGCCGGCGAAGGTGATGAGGGACGGCCATGAGGCGGGACCGCGCCGAAGACAAGCAAGCGAGGAAGCGGAGCCGTCCGCTTTGGGCCGACCTGGCCGCGGTGGTGATCGCCGTGCTGGCGGTGGTGGCGGCCCTGGTCGACCTGGGGGCCCTCTACCCGGCCGGCCTCGGCCCGCGCCAGCCGATCCCCTTCAGTCACCGGGTTCACGTCACCTATAAGCGGCTGAGCTGCCTGATGTGCCACACGGGGGTGACGTACTCCTCGCGGGCGGGGATCCCCCCGTTGCAGACCTGCCTGTTATGCCACTCGCGGATCATCGTCGAGCACCCGTTCATCAGGAAGCTCCGCTACCACTACGACCACAATATCCCGGTGGTCTGGGAACGGGTCAACTGGCTCCCCGAGTTCGTCTATTTCAACCACTCCATGCACATCCAGCGCGGCTTCGACTGCAGCTGGTGCCATGGTGAAGTCTCCCGGATGGACCGGGTGGTGAAGGCGAAGAAGTTCGAGATGGGATTCTGCATCCAGTGTCACCGCGACCACCACGCAACCCATGACTGCTTCGCCTGTCACCGGTAGCCAGTCCCACCATTTAGAGCGCCGGGCAGTTATCGAGAAAGGACCCGTGATGATCAAGTTCATCCAGAAACCGCAGGGAGCCTCGCTGGCCTTCATGTTGGCCGGTGCCGCCTGGTTCGTGGTCGGCGCCCTCTACGGCATGGTCTCGGCCATCCACTTCGTCTCCCCCGAATTCTTCTCCAACATCCCGGCGCTGGTCTTCGGGCGCGAGCGCCCCATCCACGTCAACACCATGCTCTACGGCTTCACCGGGACCATGCTGATCGGCGCCGGGCTCTACTACGTTCCCGCCCTCCTGCGGACCCGCCTCTGGTCTGAGCCGCTCGCCTGGGTCGGCTTCGTCTTCTGGAACATCACCATCGCGAGCGGCCCGCTTTGCTTCTCGTTCGGCTACACCCAGGGGCGCGAATACAGCGAGTACGTCTTCTGGGCCGACGTCTCCCTTATGATCGCCGTGCTCTGCCTGATCGTGGATATCGTGATGACCATCGCCCACCGGCGCGAGAAGCAGCTCTACGTCTCGGTCTGGTATCTGGTCGCCGCCCTGCTATGGACCGCCTGCAACTATCCGCTGGGAAACGTGATGTGGCATCCCTCCACCGGGGCCATGCCGGGGCTCATCGACTCCCTCTTCCTCTGGTTCTGGGGCCATAACCTCCCCGGCCTGCTGATCACCCCGCTCGCCACCGGCGCCGCCTACTTCGTCATCCCCCGCGCCGCCCGCGCCCCGCTCAACTCCCACACCCTTTCGCTGGCGGGATTCTGGTTCCTGGTGGCGCTCTACACCCACATCGGCGGGCACCACGTCCTCCAGTCCCCGATCCCCAACTGGCTGAAGACGGTGTCGGTGGTCGACTCGGTGGCCATGATCGTCCCCGTCTCCATCGTCGTCCTGAACCTTTGGCTCACCGCCCGCTTCTTCGGGGGGAGGGTCTGGAGCGATCCGGCGGCGAGGCTCGTCATGGGAGGGATCGTCTGGTACATCGTCACCTGCATCCAGGGGCCGTTGCAGTCGCTTCCCTTCATGCAGCGGGTGACCCACTTCAACAACTGGACGGTCGGGCACGCCCACATCGCCATGCTCGGCTTCGGCGGCTACATCGCGCTCGGCACCATGTGGCACCTGATCCCGCTCGTCACCGGGAAGAGCCTCTACAGCGAAAAGCTGGTGAGCCTGCAGTTTGGCCTCATCACCGTCGGCCTCACCGGCTTCTTCTTGGTCCTCACCACCGCCGGCCTGATCCAGGGTGGCGCCTGGCATAACGGCGAGACCGTCTACCGGGTGCTCCCCGAGCTCGCCCCCTACTTCATCTGCCGCGCCGCGCTCGGGATCTTCATCCTGACCGCCGCCTTCGTCGGCCTGTACAACCTGGCGATGACCCTGTGGCGCGGCGAAGAGCTTTCGGCCGAGGAGCTGCAACGGGCGGAGGAAGCGGCATGAAAATGACCCCGGCCCTGCTCATCATCGGCGCGCTCATGGTCTTTTGGGCCTCCAGCTTCATCATCGTCGGTATCCCCTCCATGACCATGAAGGAGACCCCCTCCGAGATCTGGCGCCCCCTCTCCGCCGAAGAGGAGGCCGGCCACCGGCTCTACGTCGACAACGGCTGCAGCTACTGCCACTCGCTCTTCATCAGGAACAGCGACTGGGACATCGGCGCCGAGAGGATCGCCCAGAGCGGCGACTACGTCGGGGTGGAACCGGCGATCCTGGGGAGCGAGCGGACCGGCCCCGACCTCTCGCAGGAGGGTGGGGAGCACCCGGACGACTGGCACCTTGCCCACTTCAAGAACCCCCGCTACACGAGCCCGATTTCGCTGATGCCTTCCTGGGAGTTCCTGGGTGAGAAGGATATCAGGCAGTTGACCGCCTACGTGCAGGCGCTGGGGGGGAAAGCGGCGGACCGGCGGGAGCGGCGCCAGAAGAAGTGGAAGGAGCTGGCCGTCGCCGCCTACAACTCCGGGCCGGACCAGAACGTCGAGTGGCTCCACAGCCAGGTCCCCGAAGTCTGGCGCAGGATGCCGAACCCGTATCCCGCCACCCAGGCCGCCTTGCAGCGGGGGAAGCTGATCTACCAGGAGTTTTGCATCAACTGCCACGGCCCGATCGGCGACGGCAAGGGGCCGGCCGCCAAAGACGTCTTCCCGCCGCCGCTCAACTTCACCACCCTTAGGCGGCACCTGGTCGAGAACCGGTACATCGGCGGGATCTTCTACTACCAGATCATGAACGGCATCACCGGCACCGGCATGCCGTACTTCAAGAAGCACCTGGAGTCCGAGAAGATCTGGGAGCTGGCGAACTACCTCGGGGTCTACTTCGTCGGCTACACCGACGCCAACATCGAACCGAGGGGGATCGACGCCTCCTACGAGGATGAGTGGGAAAACCCGTACAAGCCGCCGGCCCTGCCCGCCGGGGCCCCGGCCGCCCGATGACCCGCCGAAGGTTCCTCGGGAGATGTATTTGAGGTCCCCCTTGATGAAGGGGGAATTAGTGGAAATTTGTCTTGCAGTGCCGCATGCAGACTGCCCGGCGTGGCCACCGGTGAAAGGAGAACCTGATGCCAAGCCCCTTCGAGGGAACGACCTTTCTGGTGATGTGGGCGCTCTTCTTTCTCCTCATGTGTGGGGGGTTGTGGGGCTTTTTCCTCTGGGCCATCCGTTCCGGCCAATTCGAGGACCAGGACCGGGCCCGGTACCTCCCGCTGGAAAGCGGGATCCCCAAGGATGGTGACGAGCAGGGTGCGCTGGCTACCAAAAGCGGGAGGCCGCAGCCATGATGCTGTACATCTACGTCCAGCAAAACCAGTGGATCGTGGCGACCCTTCTGGCCGGCATCGCGCTGGCGCTCCTCTTCTGCCTCATTTACCAGGCGATGTGGCACCCGCGCGGGGTGGAGAAGAAGGCGGAGGAGATCGAGGTGACCGCGCCTCCCAACTTCTTCCGCTGGCTGCTTAGCTTCGTCCCCTGGGTGCTGATCCTGATCGTGCTCGGAAGCGCCATCTTCACCATCGCCACCGTCATGTCCAAGAGCGCTAATCCGCCAAACTGGTGAGGCCGACATGGAATTTCCCCGATTCGACGAGGACCAGGAGATCTCCGTCCTGGCCAGCTGGCTGATCATCATCGCCTTCAGCGCGGCGATCATGATCTTTGGCTGGATAGTGTACGTGGTGGTGCCCGACGCTCCCCGCTACTGGGACTTCGGCCAGTTCGCCGACACCCCGGCGGACTCCCCCTACTCAACCAGGACGCCACCCGTGGCGCGCAAGCTGCCACGGCAGATACCGCCCCTCCCCGAGGCCCAGCCACAGAACCCGGTACCGGCGGAGTTGAAGCCGCAAGGAGCCAGAAAGTGAAAAAGAAGCTGCTGATAGGGGCCATCGTCATCCCCCCGCTGCTGTTCGGCGCCCTGTTCCTTTTCGTGCTGTACGAGGGGCCGCGCATGACCGTACAGCACCACCTGCGCGAGTTCCAGATGATCATGCCGCAGCGCCCCGCCGACAGCGTAACGGTGACGGTTCCCGCCCGCATCCCATCTCCCGGGGAGGCGCCCCTGCTGAAAAACCCGCTCCCTCCAACCCCGCAAAACCTGGCCGCCGCCCAGGTCTACTACCTCTACTATTGCGTCTTTTGTCACGGCGACACCGGCGCCGGTGACGGCCCCGTCGGTGAAAGCTACGTCCCCCGCCCCGCCGATCTCAGGAGCGCGCACGTTGCGGGCTTCCGCGATGGCGAAGTCGTCCGCGCCATGCTGACCGGGGTGGGACATGAACCGGTCCTGGAGCGGGTAGTCCCCCCTGAATACCGTTGGTACCTGGCCCTCCACGTCCGTTCGCTCTCCGCCGGAAGGCAGAGGGGACTGGCTCCGTAGGTGCCTGTCCCCCTGGCGGAACGCTATCTCAACCCGGCCGCCTTCCTCCAAACCCAAGGGGACAGGCACCTGGCGGAGCCGGTCCCCACCTGAATGAACCCATAAAAAACGGTCGGCAGCGGGAGACTTCTGCAAAGTTCCTGTTAATCTAATGTAATCGAAGAGCTCCTCATCTCCATTAGCCACAGAAAGGACCCATCATCATGCAGATGGTCAGCCACAACCTCTGGATCGGCTTCGCCGGCGGCCTCCTTGCCTTCGCCCATTGCCTCGGGATGTGCGGCGGCTTCGTCCTCCACCTCTCCCAGGAAAAAGACCGCAACCGGATGATCGCCGGACAGCTCCTCTGGCAGGGGGGGAGGATCCTCACCTACACGCTGTTGGGGGCCGTGGCCGGCTATGCGGGAAGCTTTCTCTCCTCCCTCTTCTTCAACAACCCCCTCTTCCGGAACCTCCTCACCTACCTTGCCGGTGGAGTCATCATCCTGATGGGGCTGAGCCTTCTTGGGCTCCTCCCGATCCGCGGCACCGGCCCGTTCAGCTCCTGCGCCGGCCTGATCGCATCCTTCAGCGGCAGGTTCTTCAAGGGGAATTCCCCCGGCGCCGCCCTCACGCTCGGCATGGCCACCGGCTTTCTCCCCTGCCCGATCGTGGTTGCCTTCCTCGCCTACGCCCTGCAGACCGGCTCGGTGATGAGCGGGACGGCCACCATGTTCGCCCTCGGGGTGGGAACCTCCATACCCCTGCTGACCCTGGGGGCAGTGACCCGGATTACCAAGCTGCACCTGAGGAGCTGGGCGCCTAAGGCGGGAGGGGCCATCCTGATCCTGCTCGGAGTCACCACCGCCTTGCGCGGCACCGCCGCCTTCCATCACCTGCTCGGCTGCCCGTCCGGCCCGGCCCACCAGGAGGCGGTGAGCACTGAGACGAAGCCCTGCTGCACCGGAAAGATGCACAGCGGCGGCGGGATCTAGCCTCCAAATCCCCTCCCCCCTTCAGGGGTGAGCCGAAGGCCCTGCACTCCCCTACCCTCGCCCCTTCAGGGGAGAGGGTGGCCGAAGGCCGGGTGAGGGTGGTTTTCCCGTCGCCCATCGCGTTGAAAAAGGAAGAGCCCCGGCGCGCAGCGTGCCGAGGCTCTCTCTTTTACCGGTCCACCCCCATCCTCACCCTGTCCCTCCCCTTGAAGGGGAGGGGTCGTCAGGCGGCTCGCTCAGGAGTGGCCCCAGTCCCCCCCCCTTCTCGATCCTAGCTGGAGGAGCTTAGGCGACACTGGATCGGTTCAGGCGGAGGCGGGCTGGATTTAACCAAGGTGCCTTACTTCTTATGGCAGTCGAAGCACTTGGTGGGGCCGGCTCCCTTTTCTGCATGGCAGGCCTTGCAGGTAGAGTGGGCGAACTCTTTGCCGAACCCTTCGATCTTGCCGGGGCCCTTCTGGTGACAGATCTTGCAGTCTTTGAGCATCTCCTGGTGCTTCTTGTGAGGGAAGGTGACGTTACCGGGTTTGGCGGGGAATGTCATTACGTCGGCGGCCATGGCCATGGAAGCGCTGAAGGCGATCACTGCAAGAGAGGCGATAAACTTTTTCATGGTACTGCTCCTTTCAGGTTGGTAAATTTTGCTGCGAACTGTAGCAAAAACTACCATTGCGTGTACGCTCTGGGTATCGACATCTATAGCAGTGTGACCCGATGTCGGGTCCCCAATGTGCTGAAATGACGGGAGGAGAAACCTTAGAGATGGACCAGGCTTCCGACAGGCCCGATAGAACTCCACCCCCCAGTGTCGCCATCGACGGAACAAGGATCCGGAACGTTCGCGAGACCAAGAAACTGACCCAGCTGTACGTGGCTAGCGTGGTCGGGGTGACCACCGACACCATCTCCCGTTGGGAGAACAACCGCTATCCGACCATCAAGCGCGACAACGCCGAGAAGCTGGCCCAGGCGCTGGAGGTCGGGCTGGAGGAGATCCTGCGGCAGGAGGAGCCGGCCGAAGAGACTTCCCCTCCCCCGCCCGAGCCCGCCCGCGAACGCCAGCTCCCCCGGCTCCTGCTGGCTGCCGTCCTGGTAGCGGTCCTGGTGGCCGGATACCTCTTCACGCGCCGGCCGTCCGCCCCGCCGGTCGCCGTCCGCTGGGCCCCGTCCTTCGCTGCGCCCGGCGAGCTGATCCCGGTCCAGATCAAGCTCTCGCGGCCTCCGGGCGAGCCGGTGAATTTCATCGTCAAGGAGTCTGCCCCGGCCGGGTTCCGGATCTTCAGCTCGATGCCGGCCACCTCGGCCTCGGGCACCTCGATGAAGTGGCTGGTCCCCCACGGCAACTCCCCGGTGGTGCTCTCCTACACGGTCCGGGTCCCCGACTCCCCCCTCTCGGCGACCGGGAGGTTCAAGGGGGAGATCGTGATCAGGACCGGCAACGACACCCGGACCGAGACCATCGGCGGCAGCGACGCGGTCCGGATCGGCAACTGGCACTGGGCGGACGCCAACGGCGACAGCGTCATCGACGACAACGAGATCATGCCGGCCTACTTCATCTGCGAAGACATGAAGGGGCTCGGGCTCGACTGGAAGACCATAGAGGACATCTGGAACGGCAAAGGGTACCGCTGGGATCGGCAGAAAGGATTCATGGTAGTTAAGTAGCTGTGGTGAGTCAGGATTTCCCCCGCGGGAGGTTTCCGGCTGATGCACCTGAGGCGCCTGATACCATCCAATCGTTTTCCGATGCTGTGGGCCGCTTTGCTCGTCCTGCTCCTAGCCATCCCTTCGTCCTACGCCCAGGAGTCCACCTACACCGGACTCATTATCCCTCCCGGCCCGGCGGTCAACGTCGCTCCCGAGTTCAGCGGCAGCCTCCCGCGCGGCCCCCGGGTCGCCGCCGACGAACTGCTTCCCCTCTCCATGCAACGGGCCATCGAGATCGGGCTCGCCAACAACCTGGGGCTGCTCTTGACCCGGGAGGGGATCGAATCCGCCCGCGGCCGGCGCTGGGTGGAGCTCAGCAGGCTCCTCCCCAACCTCATCACCTCGGCAAGCGTCCATCACCTCAAGGAAAGCCTCGCCATCACCGGCATCTCGGTCCCCGGCGTCCCCTCCGTAGTCGGCCCCTTCAACTATTACGACGGCAGGATCTTCCTCACTCAGCGGATCTTCGACCTGGAGGCGATCGAGCGGACGCGCGCCGCCAGCCACGAGGTCGCGGCGGCGAGCTACTCGGAAAAGGATGCCCGCGAGCTGGTGGTGGTCGCCGTCGGCGCCGCCTACCTCCAGGCCTTGACCGCCGAGGCCCGGGTCCAGACGGTGGCGGCCCAGCTGGTCACCGCCAACACCATCCTCGACCGCGCCGTCGAGCTCCACAAGGCCGGCGTCACCCCCGGGATCGACGAGCTGCGGGCCCGGGTGGAGGTGCTGGCGAGGACCCAGCAGCTGATCGTGGCGGAGAACGACCTCGCCAAGCAGAAGCTCACCCTCAACCGGATGATCGGGCTCCCCGTCGGGGAGGAAGTGACCCTCACCGACCAGGCTCCCTTCGAGCCGGTCCTCGTCCTCCCCGCTCATGAGCTGATCACCCGCGCCCTCGCCTCCCGCGACGATTACCGGGCCGCCGAGCGTCTCGTGAAGGCCGCCGAATCGACCCACACGGCCGCCCTCGCCCAGCGGCTTCCCGCCCTCGTGCTCGATGCCGATTACGGCGCCACCGGTCTCACCCTCTCCACCATGAAGGAGACCTACCACATCGTGGGGAGCCTGACACTTCCGATCTTCGAGGGGGGGAAGATCCACGGGGACGTGCTGCGGGCCGAGGCCCTGGTGAAGCAGCGCCGCGACGAGCTGGAGGATCTGCGGGGAAGGATCGAGTACGAGGTGCGGACCGCCATCCTCGACATGCAGGCGGCCGCCCGCCAGGTCCAGCTTGCCACCAGGAACACCGAGCTCGCCGAGGCCACGCTGGCCCAGGCGCAGGAGCGCTTCGCCGCCGGGATCGACAACAACCTCGCGGTGGTCCAGGCCCAGCAGTCGGTGGCCGCCGCCCACGAGGCCGAGCTTTCCAGCCTCTACCAGCACAACCTTGCGAAGCTACTACTGACCCGGGCGGTAGGTGGTGCCGACGCGGCCGTTTTCGGGGGAAAGTGAGCCATGGCAGACGACCCGGAAGAGCGCGGCAACCAGCCGCCCCTCGAGGCGGCGAAACGCGCATCTATCAGTGGGCCGTCTGCCTGAGCCCGAGCACGTCTACCAGGGTCTGGTAGCCCAGATTTCCCAGCGGCAGGGTTGCCACCGGCAGGGCCTTCACCCCCTGGCAGACCCGCGCGTCCTTGGTGGGGGAGACGATCATCAGGATCTGGGTGCCGTTACGGGGCGCGTTCCAGGCCGCGGGATCCGGGTAGGCCAGGTATTCACCCTCTTTCAGGAGATCGCCTCCGACCTCGCCGCTGCCGTGCAGGTTGGTCTCCAGCAATACGGAGAGGTACTCGGGGGTGATGACCGAGTTGTGCGCCGACTTCATGAAGATCAGCACCGGGATGCCGAGCTCGCGGGCGGCCAGGAAGGCGTTCCTTATGTAGTCGAGCGGGATCAGCTCCTGGTGCATGTCGTCGCAGGTCAGCGTCACCTCGCTCAGGCCCGCCTGCTGGAGGTCGAAGAGGGTATGGAAGGCACCCTTGGGGCTGGCCGCCCAATAGGCGTTGGTGACCACCCGGCTCCTCAGCCCCCTCTTCTTGGCGTGGAGGAGGACCTGTTCGATCTCGTAGCGCTTGAGGAGCGGCTCTCCCCCCGCGAAGACCACGGTGCTCAGGCATCCCAGTACCCACGCCTCGTCGATCACCTCGATCATGAAGGGTGCGTCCAGGAAGGGACCGTTCCACGGGCCGGACTTCGTCTCGCACTCACGGCAGCTGACCGGACAGTCGTGAGTGACATGAAACTGCAGACGGTGTAAAGGCATCCTCCACCTCCTTGCCCGTGGCGTTTCCAAGGTCATCACCGGTTATTCAATTGTGGATCTGTTATCAGAGCGGATGGATAAAGAGTGCCATACAGATTAGAAAAATCAAATTTTATGGATGGGCGGTGCTATTGCGGCGGGTGTTTTGCTTTCAGCGGCGGCGGGAACAGTCACCATCGGCAAGGATGGCACGGCTATGACGCGGTCAGCATCAGGCTTGCCGTACCGTGAGCCACGAGCTTGCCGTGCTGATTGGTGACCGTGATGTTGAGACTGGCCATCCTCCTGCCGTGGTGAACGAGTTGGGAGCGGGCGGTCAGGACGTCACCCACGCCGGCGGGGCGGTCGTAGGTGACGTTGAGGTTGGTGGTGGTGCAGAGTCTTCCGGAAGGAAGCAGTGGCCGCGGGAAGAAGGATACCGTGTCCATCAGGGTAGCGATGAGCCCGCCGTGCGCGCAGCCGAAGTAGTTGCGGTGGATGTCGCTGACCGTCACCTCCATGATGGCGTAGTCGTCGCCGATCTCGCGCAGGTGGATGTCGAGGGTGCGCAAGAGGGAGATGGCGTTGCCGGAAGCGAGGGTGGCCGGTTCGATCGGCTTCATGTCTGCTCCTTTTCGTCCCGCTAGCAGGATTCCGTCTCGAGCTGGTCGAGGAGCTCCAGGGCCTCCCGGTCCCCGTACTCCTCGAACAGCTCGCGGATGTTGTTGAGGTAGGAATGGACGAGGAAGAGCTCGTCCAGGTGCCTCCCGCCGGTCGCCTCCGGATCGGCCGCCGCGGCGAGCTTCTCCTTGAATCTCTCCCAGAAGAGGTTGCTCTTTTGCGGGTCGTCGATGTGGCGTCTCAGCAGGGCAACGACCCTTTTAGCATTGCCGTCGCCGTCGATCCCCTTGAAGGTCACATAGCGGTCATTCTTTTTCTGCGTCATCGTGGTCACGTTCTCCTCTCTGTCTGGTGCCTACTTCATGCGAAGCCGCCCGCGACATTGAGGGAAGCGCTTGAAAGAATCGATCGATGGTGGGATTGAACCCGAAGGCAAGTTCGGTCGCCGCCGCTTCCTCCCGGGTGAACCAGCGAAGCTTCTGCCCCTCCATGAGGTCGATCTCCCCGATGACGAGGTTCGCCCTTTTCCAGAAGGTGTACTCGATCCGGTCGGGGAATTCGCGCCGCTCGAAGAGCTCCGCCCCCGTAAGCTCGAGCCCGATCTCCTCCTTCATCTCCCGGACGATGGTCTCCTCGGGGGTCTCCCCCTCCTCCCCCCTTCCCCCCGGGATGTCCCACCGGTTGGGATAGCGGATGTCCGGGCGGTCGTCCCGCAAAAGGAGCAGAACCCGGTCCCGATCGTCGACAAAGATGATTGAAGTACCGGCGGGCTTCATGTCAGTAGTGACAGAGTTGGCCATCGGAACAGTCTCAGTCCTTCGCTGAACAAGCAGCCGCACTCTATCTGCCGGTCGTTCATAGATTGCATCCTTATTCTAGACCTGCCAAGGACGCGCACGCTCTTCGCTGGCGGTAACCACCGTGAAGCGGTCGTCGAAAAGGCCCTCCAGGAGCGGGCGCACGTCTTGCCAGTTGAGCCCACCCCCGCCGCATCCCGGCCGGGGGACGATGATCTCCGTCCAGCCGTTGAGATCGGCCATCGCCCTCAGCTCCTTAGCCGACTGCCGGATGAGGCGGAGCTCCGGGTTGGACCAGGGGGTCTCCTCGACCGGAAAGCTGACCAGACCGTCTCCGAGGATATGGACATGGTTGCCGCCTTTCGCGAGGAGCGCTCCCAGCCGAAGGGGAAGATCCGGGAAGCGCTCCTGCGCCTGCTTCGCGCAGCCGCGCCCGAGCACGGCACTCCCCTTCTTCGAGACCTGGCCGTTGGTCGTGATGCAGATGACGGCCCGTCCCAGGTGGCGCCAGATGTCATCGACAGTTTCCCTGATGGCCTGCCCTCCTTAACCGTTGGCCTTCTGCCTCAGCGCCATTTCCAGCGGCATTAAGCCCTTCGCCCAGCCTTTGCCGGTGTTTTTAGCACATAGCCCGTGGCAAGGACAAGGTTTACTCGTTCCCCCTGCCGCTCAATTGACGGCTTCACTTGCCAACCTTTCATTTGCATCCACAATTTAACCGACCAAGGGATCACCTCCCCTCGTCCATTCATGGATTGTCCCTCGCCCTCCGGGAGAGGGGGAGGGGTGAGGGGCTTAAGCCCCTCCCCCGAAGGGAGTGAATGAATATTATTATGGGGGAGAGTGAGGTCACCAGGTGTTAACAACAATCAGGAGGATCAAGTTATGGATCTGCAACTACAGGGGAAACTCGCATTGGTGACCGGTTCCACCAAGGGGATCGGTTTTTCGACAGCCAAAGCGCTGGCCGCCGAAGGGGCCCGCGTCATCGTCAACGGGAGAAAAGAGGGGTCGGTAAGCGATGCGATCAGAGGAATAAAGGAGCTCTTCCCGCAGGCGCGGCTGGAAGGATTCGCAGGCGACCTGGCCACCGCCGCGGCCGCCAGCGACCTGGTCCGCCGTTTTGGCGAGGTCGAGATCCTGGTCAACAACCTCGGCATCTACGAGGCCAAGCCGTTCGAGGAGATCGGCGACGAGGAATGGATGCACATCTTCCAGGTGAACGTGTTGAGCGCCGTCCGCCTCTCCCGCCATTACCTCCCGGGGATGAAGCAGCGCAACTGGGGAAGGATCATCTTCATCAGCAGCGAAAGCGGTATCCAGATCCCGGTGGAAATGGTGCACTACGGGATGACCAAGACCGCGATGCTGGCGGTCTCGCGGGGTATCGCCGAGGGATTGGCCGGCACCGGGGTCACCTCCAACGCCGTCCTCCCCGGCCCGACCCTTTCCGCGGGGGTCGAGGAGTTCGTTTCCAGCGTCAGCGCCGGAAAGCCGCTGGCCGAATTCGAGCAGGAATTCTTCCGGACCGTCCGCCCGACTTCGCTTCTCAAGCGCTTCGCCACCCCGGACGAGGTGGCGCCGCTCGTCGCCTTCCTGAGCAGCCCGCTATCCGCCGCCACCAACGGCGCGGCGCTGCGGGTCGACGGCGGCGTCGTGCGCGCCTGCTTCTAGGAGTCGGGGCCATCTAGGGTGTTTCGAGGACTTTGAGACGGGGGGGAAACGGCAGGTTTACCGGCAGACAGAGGAGGTGTGGCTCAGGGAGGGCTCTTGGGGGCCCTCCCTCTCGCACCGCGCCGCCCGTTACCCCTGGCAGCAATTCGGCATGTTGTACTTCCCGGCGGCCTGCCTGATCTGGCCTTTCAGCTCCTTGATCTGGGCTTCGAGAGCGCTCACCTGGTGGGGGTCCACCGTGTCCTGGGCGTAGAGACCGCGCAGCTCCAGATCCTTGGCCTTCAGCTCGCGCCTCAGGTTGGCAGTGTCCTTGTTAAACTGCGGTGCCGTGGTGGACTGGGGGCAGTTGCCGGTGTCGCAGCAGGAGTTTGCCGCCGACGCGCTCACCGCGCCCACCGAAAGGACCCCAACCGCCAGAGCTACCGCTGCAATCAATCCCTTGTTCATATCGCTTCTCCTTCAAAGGTAGATTCGGACGTTTTGCCCGTTGCCTACCCTTACTGCCATCTGCGTGCCAGCGCGTTTCCAAAACTATAACCCGTCGATTTCACATCAAATATTTTTCCTGGCCAACCGCCTGCGGCACGAGGCTTGTCGAATATCCCACGCCCCGCGCCCTCTCTTCCTCAGATTTTCTCCAAAAGCGCCGCCGGGACCATAGACTTGCAGAAGGAAAGCGAGCGGCTGCAGGAATCTCATCCCGCCCTCCTCGCGCGCCTGGAGCCGGATTCCATAACCAATCCGGCCTCCTCCCTGAGTTGTAGAATATTACTCGATGCTGGCCGCCTCGCCTTCTGCAGTCCGCTATCAGCCGCCACGAACGCCGAACGGGGCGGCGCTGCGCGCGTGGACCGCGGCGTCTGCGGACGCTTTCATCCGATACCCCTTTTTTGATGGACCCCGCCCCTTGGTCAAAACAACCGTCCCGAAATAAAACACGCCTAACATGTCAAAAACAAAAGTCCATCGTTTAAATCGCGACTTCTAATCAGTCTGCTGTTGACACTTAGTATAACTGCGTTATAATTTTGTCCCGGTTCCGCCACCTCCTTGGGTCACTGCGGTGGAATGCTTTCAAAATGGAGGATGTTATGACAGCCGAAGATCGCTTACAGGATCATGCGGACGGCTTTGTCGGGGCCATGACCGGCGTCACCCTTGCCGATGTCATCCAGATGAACGGCCATAACCGTTTCACCGGGTGCATGACGCTCGAGTACGGCGTCCGTGCGGGGAGCATCTTTTTCCGGGACGGGGAGGTCATCCACGCCGAGCAGGGGGATATTTCGGGCGAGCAGGCCTTTTACCAGATCATCCGCTGGCCCGGAGGCAAGTTCCATCTCCAGCCCAAGGTGACCACCACCGCCTATACCATCAAGGCCACCCTCAACCATTTACTGTTGGAGGCAATGCGACTGATGGACGAGGACAACAAGGCGCCCAAGGAAGCGCCGGCCGCGGTGACAGCCGCCGCACCACCGGTTGAAAAGGCCAGGCAGAGTGTGGCAGGGGCGGTGAGCACCATTTCCGGCGTCGAATACGCCATCCTGGTCGGCAAAGACGGCACCCCGATCGACGACAGCAGCTTCGACGGGGAGACCCTGGCCGCCGAGGCCACCTTCCTCGCCATGATCGGCAACACCATCGGCGGGGCGCTTGCCCTGGGAGAGGTGAAATCGGCGGTCGCCCACGGCAACGGCAAGCACCTCCTCCTTTTCGACTCCAAGAGCAGCTATCTCGGGGTGGCGGTGGAAAAGGGGAGTTCCGCGGTGAGCGTCGAGAACGACATCCGCAAGATGTTCGCTACCAGGAAGTAGCTCAGGAGGAACGGTTATGTTGGCGGTCATGCAACAAATAAACAGTGTCCCCGGGGTGATGGGGTGTTTCGTCTGCGGCGACGACGGCAAGGTGAGCGAGCAGGCCTTTCCTCCGCTGTACGATCTCCCCATGCTCGAGGAGGCGGCCCTCGCCATCACCGACTGCGCGCTGGCCATGGAGCACTCCACCGGAGGCCTCGAATTCCTCGATCTCCGCTTCAACGACGTCCGGGTCCTGGTGAAGACCCTCACCAAGTCGTACCTGCTCCTGCTCTGCCAAAAGGACATCAATCTTTCCCTTTTGACCATGTCGCTGAACGTCGCGGCCAAGCGGCTGGACCGGCTGGTGGCCGCCCGGGAGAGCGCCGCCCAGGCCCCGCAGGCGGCACCCCAGGCTCCCCCTCTGGCGGCTCCGATGGCCGCCCCCGCGTACCAGCCGCAGGCCCCGGCCGCCATTCCGGTGGTAGGAAAGGGGCTCGGGCTCTCCGTACTCGTGCAGGAGAAGACAGCCAGCACCTACTGGGCCAGCATGCTCGCGTCGGTGGCCATGAACCGCTCCACCGCGGTCCAGTTGAGCGACCATTTCAAGACCGGCACTTTCAGGAAGGTGAAGCTCACCAACATGACCACCAAGGTCAGCAAGAAGTTTCCGGTCACCATCATCACCAGCGACAGCGATCACCTCTATGACGGGAAAGCGATCCTGACCCTCGGTGCGATCGAGGCGATCGGCGCCAAGGCAGGCGATACCGTCATGGCCGAACTCGACATCGGCGGGGGTCTCCTCGGCTGGGAAATGATCTGAGCCATCCGGCAATCCCGGGAAAGCCGCCTAACCGACGTCCCCCCCTTTGCGAAGGGGGGACAGGGGGGATTTTTACCGCGGCCGGTCCGCTAAATTGCCCGCCACCCCTTGTCATAGGGATTATGCAACGGCATAATTTCCTGACTGCCGCCCACCTCGACTCTATTTCTTTCCCCTTACAACGAAACCTCATGCCTCGTGACCACTATGAACCGTCCCGCACAGCTTAGCTTGGCTCTCATAGCGTTTTCCCTCGTACTCCTCTCTGCCATGCGGTCTCCCGCCTTTGCCGCCGAGATCACCCCCTTTGCGACCTTCGACCAGAGTCCGCTCGTGCAGATCTTCGGGCTCCCGGCCCCGGGAAGGGCCAAGCTTCTCCGCCCCCGGGAAACCGAGTGCCGGTTCGCGGTGGACTGGTCCAACGACTTCGCCCACGACGCTACCCAGCGGGAGAGCATCATGCTGGACGGCGAGGCGGTGCGCGGGACCCTCTCCTGCTACCGCGGCCTCTCCGAGCGGTGGGAGGCGGGACTGGAGCTACCCGGCGTCTACCAAAGCGGCGGCGTCCTCGACGGCTTCCTCGAGGGATGGCACCATTTCTTCCATCTACCCAACGGGACCCGATCGGCCTACCCGCGCAACCGGCTTTTATACCAGTACGAGAAGGACGGCGTCGCCAGGCTCCTCTTCACCGGCTCCCACGCCGGCCTGGGCGATCTTCGGCTCACCGCGGCGACGCAGCTCTTCCGCGATGCCGCCAGCGCCGTGGCCCTGCGGGGAGAGCTCAAGGTCCCCACCGGGGATCCGGGCGACCTTTCCGGCAGCGGCAGTACCGACTTCGCCCTCTGGGTGACCGCCGATCACGACTTCGATCTCGGGGACGCGGGCACCGGCGCCTTCTTCGGGGCGCTCGGGGCGATGGCGCTGACCCGGGGGAGCGTCTTGGCCGATCAGCAGCGCAACTTCGCCGGCTTCGGGAGCATCGGGGCCGGATGGAGCCCCTGGGACTCCATCGCCTTCAAGCTGCAGCTCTCGTCGCACTCACCTTTCTACAAGGAGAGCGACCTGGTCGAGCTCAACGCGATATCCGCCATCCTCATCATGGGGGGGACCATCGCCTTCACCGACAAGACCTCGCTCGACCTCGGCGTCTCCGAGGATGTAACCGTCGACCGGGCACCCGACATCTCCTTCCACCTCAGCCTGGCGACCAGATTCTAGGGTAGTGTCATGAAAAAGCTGCTGCGGGAACTTCTGAACATCGCCCTGGTCGTCGCGGGGATCCTCTCCGCCGGGATGGGAATCAAGGGCTTCCTCGTCTCGTCCCACTTCATCGACGGCGGCGTCACCGGCATCTCGATGCTCCTCTCCAACGCGCTCGGCTGGCCGCTCGCCATCCTGATCCCGGTCATCAACCTCCCCTTCATCGCCCTGGGGTACCGCCAGATCGGCGGCATCTTCGCCTTGAAGAGCGCCCTCGCCATCGGGGGGCTGGCTCTCGCCCTGAAGTTCGTCAGCTACCCCGACGTCACCCCGGACAGCGTACTGACCGCCGTCTTCGGCGGCTTCTTCATCGGGGCCGGCATCGGGCTCGCCATCCGCGGCGGCGCCGTCCTGGACGGCACCGAGATCGCCGCCCTCCTCATCAGCAAGGGAAGCCACATCCTCAAGGTCGGGGACGTCATCCTCATCCTCAACATCTTCATCTTCGGCAGCGCCGTCTTCGTCATGGGGGTCGATCAGGCGCTCTACTCGATCCTCACCTACATCGCCGCCTCCAAGACGGTCGACTTCCTCCTCCACGGGATCGAGGAGTACAACGCGATCATCATCATGTCGGAGAAGAGCGACGAGATCAGGGAGGGGATCATCCGGCTGCTGAGCCGCGGGGTGACCATCTACCACGGGAGAGGGGGAATGACGGGGAAGGAGATACAGATCCTGTACTGCGTGGTGACCAGGCTGGAGATCGGGCGGGTCAGAAACGTGGTCGACGAGGTCGATTCCTCGGCCTTCGTCGTCATCCACCCGCTGGCCGACGCCGCCGGCGGGATCATCAAGAAGACGGCCCTGCACTGAAAATCCCACCCTCCCTGGGAAGGGAAAGGGGCGTGCCCCCCGTAGCCTTGGCGAAGGGGGGTTACGGGTTTTTCTTGTTGGCGAAGGCGGCCAGGCGCTCGCGGGCCTCGGTGAAATCTCCCAGGCAGGAGTAGGCCTTCATGCTTTCCAGGTAGAGGGCCTTGTCGATGGAGAGGCCGGTGATGTTGAGGATGGTTTCCTTGGCGGAGCGGATGGCCTGCTGGCTGTTGGCGAGGATCATGGCGGCGTAGCGCTCGGCGGTCTCCATCAGCTCGTCGTGGGGAACCACCTTGTTGACGAGCCGGAGGCGGTAGGCCTCCTCGGCGTCGACCTCCCGCCCGGTGAGGGTCAATTCCAGCGCGGTCGCCATCCCGGCGATCGCCATCAGGCGTACCAGGCCGCCGTCCCCCTGGTGCAGGCCGTAGCGGACCTCGAAGACGCCGAACTTCGCCCGCTCCGAGGCGATCCGGATGTCGCAGGCCAGTGCGAGCTCGAATCCCCCGCCGATCGCGTAGCCGTTGACGGCGGCGATCACCGGCTTGTAGATCCGGTGCTGCCCCCGGGTAATCCCCCCCGCGATCCCGATGCCCCGGGCGTTGTTCTTGACGTCGGCGACGTTGGCCTTCTCCCACTTCGGAATGAAGGTCTTGAGATCGGCCCCCGAGCAGAAGGCCTTCCCCTCCCCCGTCACGATCGCCAGGTCCACCGAGGTGTCGGCGGCGAATTCCTTCCACGCCTCGTACAACTCATGGTTCAACTCGTCGTCGAGCGCGTTGAGAGCCTCCGAACGCTGCAGCGTGATGTAGGCTATCCTCTCCCGTTTCTCCAGCCGGACCTTGCCCATGGAAATCTCGCCCTCCCCCACATGCGCTCCCGCGTGTCGTCTATCGGTCGTTACCGATTCTTAACACAGTTCCCGGACGAAATACAGTCGAACCTGCACCTATGCCGCACGGGAATTTAATAATAATGATTTAGCAGAGTTACCCAATGACTGCGCGGTAAAAACTTGACAGTTTCCCGACCTCTAATAGTATTTCCCCATACTTTCTCATCCTCACACCGAGCACTATTGTAATTATCTAATACGGTTATCCCGATACAGAATCAATCGTTTCCGATGGAGGTTGAGCATGAAATTGTCAGGCTGTGGCTTTTTTGTGAGGATGGCTGCACTCTTTCTCGTTATCGCCGGGCTCTGTGCCTGTAGCGGTGGCGGAAGCGGCTCGAACGCGACCGGCTCCACCGGCACCGTGGCCGGGGTGGTCAAGGACGCCGCCACCGGCGCGGCGCTGGCCGGAGTGATCGTGAGCGACGGCACCGCGACGGCGACGGCGACGACCGATGCCACCGGCCATTTCAGCCTCGTTCGCCAGCCCGGCAGCTATACCCTCACCGCCTCCGCCAGCGGATACGAAGCGACCTCCCGCTGCTGCAACGTGGCCGCCGGTTCGTGCACCACCATCGACTGGTACCTATCCGCCGCTCACGCGGCCTACCAGAACTACGACAACGTCCCCGCCGCCCAGCAGATCCCCGCGGCCGGCATGTCCTACGTCATCCTCGCCTGGAACGACCTCGGCATGCACTGCGCGCAGGACGACTACTCGCACTTCATGATCCTCCCCCCGTTCAACACGCTGCACGCCCAGGTGTTCAAGCGGGGCGAGGGGGTGGTCACCACCGGCGTCACCGTCAGCTACGCCTTCCCCGACAAGACCGACTCGACCCTCCACACCAACTTCTGGAACTACACCAGCCGGTACCGGTTCAGGTCCTACGGGTGGAACACCACCCCCAACCGCGGCATCACCGGGACCCCGCTGGCCGGCACCATGTCCCGCGACGCCAACGGGATCGGGTTCGTCGCCACCGGGATCCCCATCACCCCCTACGACGACAACGGCACCTGGGATCCCTACGGCAAGGCCGTCATCACCGTCACCGACAGTTCCAGCGGGGCGGTTCTGGCCACCACCAGCGTGGTCGCCCCCGTTTCGACGGAGCTCAACTGCTCGAACTGCCACGGGGCGACCAACACCTTCCTCAACATCCTGCAGAGCCACGACACCAACAGCGGCACCCACCTGGTCGCCGACCGCGCCAGCGGCACCCTCCACCTCTGCGCCGAATGCCACGGCGACAACGCCCTCGGGCTGAGCGGACAGCCGGGAATCAAGAACCTCTCCCTGGCCATGCACGGATTCCACAAGGACAAGGTGAACGTCAGCGCCGATCCCAACACCCCCGACTGCTACAACTGCCACCCCGGTCCCCAGACGAGGTGCCTGCGGGGCGAGATGTACCACGTCGGGAAGGAGTGCAAAGATTGCCACGGGGACCTGACCGCCATGACCGCGAGCCTCACCGCGGGGCGCCAGCCCTGGCTCCAGGAGCCACGCTGCAGCGACTGCCACGACGGGAAGCACCAGGAAAACGCCAACACCCTCTACCGCAACTCCCGCTTCCTGAACTCACCTGCTTCCGAGATGAACGGCAAGATCTACTGCGAGGCGTGCCACAACAGCACCCACGCGGAGTACACCTCCGCCAACCCCGCCGACAACGGCATCCCGATGCAGCTGCAGGGCGACACCTACTGGATCTGGAACTGCTACGTCTGCCACAACGACTACATGCCGATGCCGTCCATGCACCAGTAACGCCCCCTCTCCCCTCTCCCCTCGAGAGGGAAGGGGGCCAGGGGGTGGGGGAAGAAAAAAGCCGGGCTACCCTGGGTAGAGGGGCCCGGCGACATCGAGGTGGGTCAGGTACAGCCTGGTATCGAACTCCAGCTGGTGGTAGTCCGGCTCCATGTGCTCGCAGAGGTTGTAGAAGGCCTTGTTGTGCTCCTTCTCCTTCAGATGGGCGAGCTCATGCACCACGATCATCCTGAGGAATTCGACCGGTGCGGTCTTGAAGATGGAGGCCACCCGGATCTCGTGCTTGGCCTTCAGCTTGGCCCCCTGCACGCGCGACACGAAGGAGTGGAGACCGAGCGCGCGGTTGACGTCCGTGATGGCCGGGTCGAAGATCACCTTGGCTATCGGCTGGGACTTCCGCAGGTAATCGTTCTTGATCTGCATGGTGAAGGCATAGAGGGCCGCATCGGTCCTGACATCGTGCGGCGCCGGATACTTTCTCAAGAGGAGCTGGTTCAGCTCCCCCCCGTCCACCAGTTGCGCCACCTTACTTTGAATCTCTTCCGAGTACCCCGCCAGGTATTTGAACGCCCGCGTCTCGCTATTCATTCCTTACCGTTTCCTCTCTCACGCGCGCCCCGCCGCGGCCGATTCCCTGGCCGCCTTCGCCTTCCAATTGGCCCCGATGCTGTTCAGCCGGTGGATGCGGCTCTTGATGGGGGGGTGGGTGGCGAACCAGTCGCTTTCACAGTCGTAGCTCAGGTCGGCGGCGGTCGGGGAGGCGATGCAGAGATGGGCGCTGGCCGGCTTCACCAGGGAGGTCGGGCCAACCGCCGAAGATATCTTGTCCAGCGCGGCCGCCAGCGCCTCGGGATTGCGGGTGAACTGGGCGGAGGAAGCGTCCGCCAGGTATTCCCTCTCGCGGCTCACCAGCATGGCCATCAGTTGCGTCGCCAGCGGGGCCAGCAGGACCGTGAAGAACCAGAGGCCGAAGATGAGCCCCCCCAACTTGTTGTCGTCGTCGTTTCCGCCCCTTACCTCCACCGAGCAGTACCGGTTTCTGGACACGAACTCCGAGATGAGCGCCGCCAGCCCGACCAGCACGGTGAGTGCCGTCATCAGCCTGGTGTCCTGGTTTTTCAGGTGGGCGAGTTCGTGGGCGATCACCCCTTGCATCTCGTCACGGTTCAAAACCCGCAAAAGCCCCTCGGTGACTGCGACGTGGTAGTCCCCCTCCTTAAGCCCCACCGCGAGGGCGTTGGGATCGGGGTCGGGGATGATCCAGACCCTGGGAGGGCGCATGCTGGCCGCGATGCACATCTCCTCCACCACGTTGATCAGCATCTGTTCTTCGCCAGAAATCTTCTTGTCGGCCCGGCGGGCGCACATCGCCGTCAGCACGTTTTCGGAGGCGTTGGAAAGGCTCCACCAGGCGATGCCGATCCCGGCCACCCCCACGAGCAGCGTGAAGAGCGGCTGGAAATGCTTCTCCTGGTGCACCGGCCCGGCCCCGGTGGTGACCTGGGGATGGGAGCGGAAAAAGAGGCCGTAATAGTGCTGGATGAATCTCGTGTTGCCGCCGCTCCAGTAATAGCGCGCCAGATCCAGTCCCGCCCCGAGCCAAATGAAGAACAGTACGAAGCAGACCACGATGACCCTGGTCTTGCGGCGGTTTCTCTCCTGAAGATCGGTAAAAGTTGCCATGCGTCGTTACCGGACTAGTGCAGGGAGAGATTGACCGTGGGGACGGCGCGGTCGGACTCCTCGGTGATCTCCCAGAGCTGGGCGGGGGCGGCGCCGGCCACGCCGGCCATGAGGACGGTGGGGAACTGCCGCTGGGTGACGTTGTACTCGGTCGCGGTGTCGTTGTAGGCCTGGCGGGCGAAGGCCACCTTGTTCTCGGTCGAGGAGAGCTCCTCCTGGAGCTGGGAGATGTTCCCGGTCGCCTTGAGGTCCGGGTAGGCTTCCACCACCGCCATGAACCGGTTGAGCGCGGTGGTCAGCGTCCCCTCGGCGGCAGCCAGCTGGGAAGCGGTCTCCGGGGTCGCGGTGGCGGCCACCTTTACTGCGGAGTTACGGGCGGCGATCACCGCCTCCATGGTCTCCTTCTCGAACTCCATGGCCCCCTTGGCCGAGTTGATCAGGTTCGGGATCAGGTCGTGGCGGCGCTTCAACTGCACGTCGATCTGCTTCCAGGCATTCTGGGTCTGCCCCTTCAACGAGATCAGGCGGTTATACGCGGATACCAGCACGAACCCCAAAATAACTGCAATGACACCGACAACGATGAGACCTGTCATGAAGTACACCTCCCGTCAATGAGCAGCAAAGGCTCCATCTTTATCACGAATGCCTTCAAACATCTAATAATTCCCCGTTCCTGGTCGCTGCCCGGCCCTCCCCCTAACGGCCGGGACTACATGCTGTTCTCCAGGTAGTAGTCGATCGCCTGTTCCGAGAACCCCGAGAGCGTCTTCGAACCGATGACGATCAGCGGCACTCCCCGCCCCCCCAGCTCCCGGTGGCGCTGGGCGGCGGCGGAGTCCTTCTCGACGTCGTAGGCGACATAGGGGATCCCCTTGCTGTCCAGGTACCGGCGGGCCTTCTTACAGTACCCGCACCACGAGGTGACGTACATCTCGACGGTGCCGGTGAACCGGTGGGAGGCGGCCGGGGTGGGCGAGAGCTTCCTGACGGGCGCGGCGGCCTGCACCGGGTGAGCGGACGCAGGCGGCTGCGGCGCGGGCGCCGGGGCGTGGGCAGGTGCCGGATCGAAATCGCTGTCGGAGTAGGTCTTCACCTTCCGCTTCTTTTTCTTCGACGCCGGGGGCGGATAATCCTTGAAGGTCACCACCCCGTTGTCGTCCACCCACTTGTACATCTCCCCCTGGGCCACCAGGGGGACCGCAAGTGCCGCCGTGACCACGGCCGCCAGCAATCGTATCCTCATTCACCCCTCCCTCTCAGATAGCGGGGCATCCCCGCGTGAGGCCAGGCCTATTGCTGCCGGCTCTGATCCTGCGCCTGCTTGTTCTTCACGCCGGCATCGTCGATCACCATGTCGAGCCCGGCGATCTCCCCCGAGCCCGGCAGCGTCGCCGCGTCCTCCTGGCTGGTCCCGCGGTACCAGAAGACCTGCCCATGCCGCTCGACCCGGATCCGGTACCACCCGCCGGGAACCGGGGTATCGAAGAGGCCGTTGCACTCGCAGATCCGCTCGTCGGCCACCGCCGCCCCGCTGGCGGCGTCCAAGACGGTGAGCCACGCCTGCCCGACCTTGTGCCCTTCGGGATTCATCAGTTTTCCGGAGAAGGTCCCGGAGGCCTTCACCAGCGCCGCATTGATCCCCGCCAGGTCGGAATCGCCGACCCGCACCGGGGTTGCCGACCTGCGGTCGCTCCCTCCCGTCCACCTCGGGACGAACCCGTCGTGGCTGAAGCGGAGCCGGTAGAATCCGGGTGCCAGGGCGCCCACCGTGTATTTTCCGCTGGCGTCGGTGTTGGTGGTAGCAAAAGGCTCGTCTTCGCTGCCGCCGTAGACCTCGATCTTGGCGTCGGCCAGGGCGCCGCCGTTGGCATCGGTTACCGTTCCGCTCAGGGCCATCCCGGGAACCATCACGGTATCGACCCCGGTGACCGCCGCGGTGCCGGAGACCTCGACCTGGGCCGCCTCCTCCCGCTTGAATTTCTTCCTGTACCACTGCACCGGGTACTTCGAGCCGTACTGCTCGAAACGGATGCTGTACCTCCCTTCCGGCAGGCCGGCCAGCCGGTAGCGGCCGTCCATCTCGGTGGAGGTGCTCCCGATCTCGTCCCAGGTGGTCGGGTCGTAGGCGGCCACCGACATCCAGAGGATGGGGTTGCCGTCCGGGTCGGTCACCCTCCCCGAGATCTCCCCGCCCTGGACCAGGACGAAGTCGACGTTGTCGGCCTGGGCCCCCGTCTCGGCGACCGCCACCGGCTGGGGAAGCTTGGTCTCGACGTACCCGGCCGACGATCCGTCGGCGGTGAGGCGGTAATTCCCCACCTTGAGCGACAGGATGGCGTATTTCCCCTCCGCATCGGAGGTCGCCGAATCGCCCCGCTCGCCGGTCGCGGCATCGGCGGCCGAGACCCTCACCCCCGCTATCGGGGCCCCGGCCCGGTTCCTGACGGTACCGGCAATCGACCCGCCGCGGACCAGGACGAAATCGGCCTGGCTGGTGGCCTGATCCTTGGAGAGGGTGATGATCGCCGCGTCTTTCTTCTCGGCCCGGTTTCCCGACCACTGGGGGAGGTACCCCTGGGCCCTGACCTGGACCAGGTAGTTGCCGTCCGGCACCGCCACGGTGAAGGCTCCGTTTTGGTCCGCCTGCCCGAAGACCGGCTCCACCTTGCTCTCCTTCTCGGCGGGAAGGACCTGCACCGCGGCCCCGGGGACCGGCTCCCCCGATCCGTTCTTCACGCTCCCCGTGATCGTTCTTCCCTGCGGCAACGTCTGGTCGATGTTGGAGGTGGCTTGGCCGGCCACCACTTCGACCGGGGTTGCAGCATCCTTGGTCGCCGAGTCGCGGTAGTAGCGGGAAAGGAGAGTTCCCCCGCGCGCCCGGAAGGATACCTGGTACTTCGCTCCGGCGAGTCCATGTACCGTGTAGTTGCCGGAGGGGTCGGTGACCGCGTAGCCGAAGCCGTTCTCCTTCGCGTTGGTCGACTCGACGGTTACCGAGGCCCCCGCCACCGGGTTCCCGGCCGGGTCGGTGACCCTGCCGGAGATGCTGCCGCCGATACGGAGGACCGCGCGGACTCCGGTGGTGGCATTCGGTGCGGTTACCGAGAGTACGGTGGCCCCGTCCGGGCCCGTCTTGCCGTCGTACCACTGGGGAAGGTAAGTCTCCTCCTGGTCATTGAACATCAGCCAGTATTTGCCCGTCGCGAGGCCGTCGAGGACGAAGTTACCCTCCCCGTCGGTTCGCTTCCCGACCGGAAGAGAGGTAGAACCCGGTGCGATGGCCGCCACGATGATCCCCGCCAAACCTTTTCCCGCCTCGTTTTTTACGCTCCCGGTGATCGAGCCGCCGCGGGTAAGGGTTCCGTTTATCCCGACGGCAGGCTTGTCCGCGAGGGCTTCCACCCTGGCGGGGTTGGTCAGGGAGCCCCCGTAGATTTCGGTCGAATACCCCTTCTTGGCGAAGAGCACCACGTGCTTGCCGGAAGAGACGTTGACCGAGTAGGCCCCTTTGGCATCGGTCATCCCGTCGCTCAACGACACCTCCGATTTTTCGGAAGGGAGCACCGCGGTCACCCAGGCTCCCGGCAGCGGGGTCCCGTCCGCCGCCTTGACCACCCCGGCGATGGTGGTGTCCGAGGGGGAGACCGCGGCGTCGATCCCGGTGACCGGTCCCCCGTTGACCTTGACCTCCTCGGCGGTGTCACGGTACTGGGGCTTGCCGCGCCAGGACGATTCGAAGCCGGCGCCGCTGAACCTCACGCGGTAGCAGCCGTCGGCCAGCGCCGGGATGGTGTAGGCGCCTTCCTTGTCGGAGAGCGCCGACGCGGCGACCAGGTCGTCCGCACAGGTGATCGCCTCGACCTTGACACCCGTCGCGGGCGTGCCGGAGTCCGCGGTAACGGTCCCCGCGATCGCCCCTTTCGGCCTGGGGGCTTCGGGAGCTGCGGTGTCAGCCGCGAATACGGAGAAGTGGAACAGGAACAATCCGGTAAGGAGGGTACTCAGCAACGTCAGTGATTTTCTCACGGCGCTCTCCAATGCGTGGTGTGGAATGAAAGAAAGAATGGCTGTTAGTTACAATAGTCGTGCCAGAGGCTAACTCATCGTTTTTACGTATGATAGGAGCCGGGCCGGATTGCCTCTTCAGTGTGAGAATTTTTACAGCGCACTCTTTCAGTCTGGACTTTATTTCAGAAATACAGGCCTTTACATACGATTGTAAAATAATTCACACTGTGAATTTTTTTACAGTCAGTGCTCAGATACTTTCAGGAAATATTATGAGATTAATAGCTACCAATATGCGTGCCGTTAAACCTCACTCTTTCTCTTGAAAAAGAAAAAGGGCGCCCGGATGGATCGCCCTATTCCACCTGCGTTGCTATTTTCTGACACTCTTTAACTCTTACGCCCAGCTTCCCCACCCTTTGTCACAGTTCGCCCCGGATAACGTAGAAGGCTTACCGGGAGGCCGGAGTTGCCAGCTTGGGCTGGGCGATGCTCGGCCCGAAGCCACGCTTGAAGACCATCAGGGTGCGCTTGAAGGTGACCACCACGGTACCCTCCTGGTTGAAGCCGATGGTCTTCACGGTTAGGATCCCGATATTGGGGCGGGATTTCGACTCCCGCTTCTCGAGGACCTCCGATTGGGAATAGATGGTGTCCCCCTCGAAGACCGGCGCGGGAAGCCGGATCTCGTCCCACCCGAGGTTGGCGAAGACGTTCTGGGAGATGTCGGTGACGCTCTGCCCGGTCACCAGCGCCACTGTGAAGGTGGAATCCACCAGCGGCTTCTTCCATTCCGTCTGGCCCGCGTAGTACTCGTCGAAGTGAATGGGAGCCGTGTTCTGGGTCAGCAGCGTGAACCAGATGTTGTCCGTCTGGGTCACCGTCCTCCCCAGCGGATGGCGGTAGACGTCCCCCACCTCGAAATCCTCGAAAAACCGCCCCGTCCATCCCGTTTTCACCGTCATGGCAAGCTCCTTTCACACCCTGTCAAATGCCCCGTCTTCCATTCGAGGCCCATTCACGCGACCAATGCCCCGCCCCCTGTCCCCCCCTTTAACGAAGGGGGGACGGGGGGGATTTTAGCCAGAGTTGGCTTCGCACCGCCGCCCCTCACCGAATCCGCCTAAAGCTGGAACCGCCTGCTGCCGATACCGACAGTAACGGAGGTAGTCCAACCATGGATGTCACTCAGATAGCAGCAGCCGGCGTAGCCAACCAGCTCGCCATGGCCCAGCAGGCCGCCACCATGTCGATGGTGAAGAAAGCCGCCGACGCCCAGATGCAGATGGTGAACATGATCGCCCAGCAAGCCGCCCAGTCCAAGGAGCAGGGCGGGTTCTCCGTCTACGCCTGATCCACCACTATTCCCAGCTCTCACCCCTGGAAAAACCTCCCTCACCCGGCCTTCGGCCACCCTTTCCCCTTTTCATGTACCCTCGCCCCCATCGGGGGAGAGGGCCAGGGTGAGGGGGCGGTTCAGGCAGGGGATAAACCTCCCTCACCCGGCCTTCGGCCACCCTCTCCCCTGAAGGGGCGAGGGGTATAGATGAGATGCCTCCGGCCACCTTTAGAGGGAGCTCGGACTCCTTACGTGCCGGTGAGGTTCGTCATCACTGCGCTTCGCGCCCGCGAGATCTCCGCCTCGATGTTCCCGGCGTTGTTCGGGACGGCGAAGCGGACCAGGATGACGTCCTTCTCCGCCTCGAAAAAGGCGTCTTCCCGGTAGCCCAACGTAGTCTCGTAGCCGAACCGATGCAGGGTAAGCCCGTTGTGCTGCACCACATCGGCAAAGACCTTTTTCCGGTTGGCGGTAACCTCCGCGCCGATCCCCTCCCAGCCGTCGGTCCCGAGCCGTTCCGCCGGGATCCCTGCAGGCCCGAGGGCGATCACCGTGGCGGGGTTGGCCTTGGAGGTGATCACCAACTGGTACATGGGGGCCGGCTCCGACCTGAGGATCGGAAAGGCGTTAGCCACATCGGCGGTGGAGTGCGCCTGCCAATCCACCGGCACCGTGATCTCGTACTGGTGCCGGCTGTCGCTCCAGGCGTACGGCACGTCGCCGCCGGACGTCCCGGTGGAAAACTGCTGCCACCTGGCGGCGCAGCTTCCTATCGCGAAAAGCGCCACCGCCATCATGACGAGTGCGAACACCACCCGCTGTTTGCCGGTGAGATTGCCCGGAAAGCCGGCGGCCCGCCGGAGGGCCTCGTTGTAGTGGACGATGCCGGCCCGGCAGACCCTGCATAACTTGGTCGCCGGTTGGGTAAAGCCGCAGCGCGGGCAGGCCACCGTTTCCAGGTGCGCTGCCCCGAAGAGCGGCTGCCTCGCCCTCCGCTGCCACACCGCCATGGTGCTCCCCCCCCACGTGCAGGCGATGCCGATCGCCAGCAGGATGATGGGGAGCCCCCACATCGGGAGGAAACCGTCGATCTCGGCGTGATGCGGGTCACCCGGATCGTACTTGACGGGGACCTTTTCGCCGACCTTGTTGGTGATCCGGTTGGTGCTGAGCTGCGAGCGGAACCTGATCAACCTGCCGCTCGGGGCGCGGAAGGCGACCTCGGGTGCGAAGGTGGTCGAGCCTTTCGTGCCGCTCCCCCTGCTTGCGCTGAAGCCCGTCACCGTTCCCGTGGCGCTGGCCGAAACGGTGGCAAATTTTACCGTGTCGAAGAGTTTGAAGAGGCCGAAGCAGAGAAGACCTCCGCCCAAAAGCAGGATCAGCACCGAGAAGACCCCGTAGGCCCGGGTACCCGGTATCACGGTGTTGGAGCGGTCGAGAAGGATCGGTGACGTGCCGGAGGGGGGAGCCGGAGGCGGTTGGTGGAGAAGGGACGCCGGCGGGGGGCCGGGTGAGACGGCGTCTTTTGGGGCGGAGGCAGCTTCCTTTAGGCCAGGAAAGACCGTTTCCTTTGAGGGGGGAGCAACGTCCTTTGAGGCGGAGGCAACTTCCCTTGGGGCCGAGGCCGCGGCGTAGGGGGTGGAAGTTACCGGTGGAAGGGGATAGAGAGGAGCCGGAGTGTGAGGCTCATCGATGATGGAGACGGCGCCGGTCGCATCGAACATCCCCTTGTACCTTTCGGCATCGTCGCGGGTGAGGTTGCTCTTGACGACCGTGGTCCGGCCGTCGTCGAACAGTAACTTCACCTTTTCGGGGTCCAGCTTGAGCAGGCGGGCCAGTTGGCCCTGGACCTGCAGCGGGTCGGCCCCCGCCGCAATCTCCCCCCTGAATAGCAGCCTCAAACCCTCGTCCGGCACGTCTCCCCTCCTCACGGTAGCAAACGGTCCACCAAAATCGTACAAGCCGCCGGCAACGCTACTCTTAGAATCTAGTACCAGATGTGCATGGGAAGACCGTGGGAGTCGAAGCGGGGGCCGGCGGGAAAGCGGCCCGAGGCCCCGATCAGGATCCGGTTGGCGGACCACAGGGCCGCGAAGGCATCGGCGATGTCGTCGGGAGCGACCTTCTCCCCCCTGACCTGGGCTTCGACACTTTCGAAGGCGTCCTCCCCGAAGTGGCGCGCGATCAGGGCCCGCCGGTCCTGGTGCCCCTGGGGATCGCGCTTGGCAAACTGCATCGGCCCCTGGTTCCAGACGGCGAAGGAGACCTCCGGGTGCACCTCGAAGATCCGGTCCCGCAGGTTGGTGGACCTGACGAAGCGGTCGATGTCGCGGATCTTGGGGAGGATCCCGAAGGTCTGCTGGGAGATGCGGCGCCCGTCCACCGCTTCGGTGATGTCGCACCCCTCCCGCCAGGAGGAGGCCGCCAATGCCGGCCGGATGGGGGCCGGGAAGACGCTGCCGCCCCGGGGCTTGATGAACCGGCGGGCCTCGCAGTCCGCCTCCCGGGTGCCGTGATCCGGCAGGCCGATCGGGATGTCGATGGCGATCAGGTCCCAGCTCTGGTCGGCCAACTCCTCCGAGCGAAGCACCTTCGCCACGTACCGGCGCCTTCCCGGCTCCTGTGCGATCGCCAGCCACTTCGCCCCGCAGCCGTCCACCCCGGCAACCATGGTCGGGATGCGATGCACCGTCCCGGGATTCCCGCAATGCTTGCACATAACGCCGCTACTCCTCCCCCGTTTCCGTTCGCTTTTTTTCCTTTTCGGAGTTGAGCCTCTCGTAGAGCTCGATCTGCTCCGCCAGGGAAAGCTTCCGCGCGCACCCCTTCCCGGGGCGGCAGATCCTGCAGCGGTCATCCGAGCACCACTGGCAAAATTTGCAGTCGGGGCAGGGATGTTTCTTCGGTGCTTCCTCGTCCTTTGGCAACGCCTTCTCCTGGCCCGATCGGTAACGGTCTCCCCACGATGTTGCCGGCCGCCTTCCGGGCCGCCGGCGCTTCCTCCGCAAATTAGCCAAAATCCCGCAAAAAAGCCAGCGCGATGATCGGCTTGGGGAAGCTTCAGGGAGATCAGTAGACGAAGGTCAGGCTAAGGCGCTGCAGGTTTCCTCCCGATTCGAAGCCTTTTGGCGGGAGACGGGACGGGGTGGAGTGGCATGAGGTAGCGGAGAAAGGCTGTTAAATACAATGCGCCGGCAATCTTCCCCTTTCCTGCGGAGATTGCCGGCGCCGTAGCTGCGTTATGGGGAATCCGGTCCCCTTGGGAATTTACCGCCCTTCCATCTGGGCGAGCCGCTTCTGGGCCAGCACGTAACAGGAGATGTTGCCGATGATGGAGCCGGGGTCGGCCTCGACGACGTTTCGGTAGTCGGCCTTGGCCTCTTCGATCTCTCCGTACTCCTCGGCGATCCGCCCGAAGACGTACCAGTCCCCCGGCTCGAGCTCGTCGTCGTCGCCGTCGATGGATTTGATGATCGTTTCCCGGGCTTCGGACGGCTTTCCGGCCTCGGCATACAGCGACGACAGCGTGTGCAATAGCGGCCTCACCTTTCCGCCCGACAGGGTTACCGCCCGTTCGCCGTACTTCACGCTTTCCGCGAGGTCCGCCTTCCGGAAAAGCCCCAGCCAGGCGAGCTCGTTGTAATCGGTGGAACCGGCCAGGCCGGTCTCGTCGAGGGTCCGGTAGAGCCTGGCGCTCAGTTCGAAATCCCCCCGCCTGGAGGCGCACCTGGCCAGGTGGCTGACGGCCAGGGTATTCTTCGGGTCCCGCTGTAACTCCCGGGTGGCCCTCGCTTGCAGCTCATCCCACCGGCGCTGGTGGTAGACGGCCATCGAGGCGTAGTAGTACGGTACCCTCGAGGCGGGATAGCTCGCCGCCAGCCGGTCGCTCAGGGCGATGAGATCCTTGTCCTTATCCTTTACCGCATAGGCGACGAGCAGTGCCTCGTCTATCGCCTTGAGCGTGTCTCCCTTCGCCGTCCCCCGTCTCGACACGAGGTAGGGGATCACCCACTTGCCGGGGGCCTTGGAAAGGAGCACCGCCGAGGCGAGCCGGATCGCTTCGCCATCGCTACCGCCCGAACCGCCCCGCCCCCAGACCAGCCGGAAAGGATGCTCGCCCAGCGGATCGTCCCCCCTGGTGGCGGTGATCTCGTCCCGCGCCCAGTTAAGCACGACCCCGGCGCCGTCGAGATCGCCGCGATCCAGCCGCGCCAGGGCCTCCAGCGCCAGGACCGGGAGCTCACCTTCCGCGGCGAGGATGCGGTAGCGTCCCTTCTCCCTGACCACGTAGAGACGGAAGCGGGATTCCTCGGGAACGCCGGGACCGGTCGCGTCGATGCGGTAGCCGCTCCGGTCGTCCCCCTCGACGCGGTAATCCATCACCGCCGCCGCGACTTCGGCCAGGTAGCGCTCGCTGCCGCCGGCATTCTCCCAGACCTTCCCCTTGAAGGCGTTGACCAGTTCGTCGAGCGCCTTGCCGCTTTCCTTCTTCAGCTCGTCGTAGGGTACCTGCGAGAAGAGGGAGAGGATGGCTTCCTTCCCGGTTTTCGGGTCGCTGATGACGGCGAAGAGCTCGTCGAACACCGAGGTGGGACCCTTGGCGGCGGTAAGCGAGGTATCGAAGAGTTTCACCTTTTTCAGCGTGGCGCTCTTTCTCTTCAGGGTCGCGGCGTTGGGGCTTCCCTTGGCCGCTTCGTCGAGCAGGAGGGCCGCGTCGCGGTACAGGCGGTGCTTGGCCAGCTCGATGGCCGCCCCGTCCAGGCAGCTTTGGCGGCTCGTCGCGTTGGCGACCCTGCTCCTCGCCTCCTTCAGGGCCGCGGCGGTCCCCTTCTCGACCGCGGTTGCCGCGATCACTAGCGCCTCGTTCCCCTCCGTCGGTTCGAGGGCGAGCGCCAGCTCCCTCAGATCCTTCCACCGCCCCGCTTTCAAAAGACAGACGACGAGGTTGCTGTCGAACTCCTTTTTCTTCAGTTCCTTCCGTATCGCCTGGTACTCCCTGATGGCCCCCGCGAGGTCGCCGTCCGGGCTGTAGCGCCTCCCGCTGTCGTCGAACTCCAGCAGGATGGCGAGGTCGGCCCGCGTCAGGAGATCGGCCGGGTTGAGCTTCTTGGCCTGCCGGTACTCGGCGATGGCACGCTTGCGGTCGAAACCTTTCCCGCGCAGCCTCCCGACCAGGTCGTGCTGCAGAACGTAGGCGAGGGTGCGGTGGGCGAGGTAGGAATCGGGCTCGAGATCGACCGCCCGTTCCGCCTCCTTGCGGGCCTCGCTCCCCATGCCGAGCTTGATCAGGGCGTGGGCCAGCTGGGCACGGTGGAGCGCCTCCTCGGGGTGCAGCTTGATCAACCGCCGGAATTCGGCCAGCGCCTCGCGCACCTTACCGGCCGCGATGAGCGCCTGGCCGGTGTGCTCGAAGAGGACGTAGAGCGAGTCCTCGCCGCGCAGGTCCATGACCGCCTTCTTGGTGGCCTCGAATTCCGCCGCCGTCAGCCGGCGCTTCCCGGTGTCGAGACGAAGGCGCCCGGTGACGCTGCCGTCCGCCTCCTGGGCGAACTCCTTGGTGAAGGTCATGGTACCCAGCGCGACGGCGCCGGAATCGGGAAGGCTCTGCACCCGGTACCCGGGGGGCGGGATGATCCGGTACCTGATGTCGCAGATGTGCGGCTCGGGGAGCTGGAAGTCGTGAACGCGGAGTTGATCCGGGCCCTGGCGCCCCTCCTTCTCCTCGCCGATGAGGGTCCCCGGCAGACGGGTGGTCACGATCGACGGGGAGATGGCGACCGCGGCCGTCTTGTCGTCGGTGAAGCCGCGGTCGGCCTGCTTCATCTCCAGGCGGATGGTCACCGGCCGGGCGGGATCCTTCAGGTCGGAAACCTTCAGGTCGTCCAGCTTCGAGGCCCGGTAGGTCTCGTTGATGTACTTTTCCATCTGCTTGCGGAGCACCTGCTCGGTGGCGGCGCTGTAATCGTCGCGGTAGCCGGCGGCCACCGCACCGTAGGCCCGGGTGGTCTCGATCACCCGCGCCGGGCCGTCTTCCGCGAGGAAGAATTCCCTGGTCTCCATCTCCCGGTTGTCCTGGGATTTCGATGCGGTGGTGGCGATCAGGGAAGGAAACCCCGGCCCGGCGATCATGGCCCACCGTCCCTGGTCCTCCAGCGGGAGCTCGCCGGCCGGCCTGAACTGGTTGGTGGGATCGATCCAGAGCGAGGGGCTTCCCGGGATGTAGACGATGGCATGATCGAAGGCCCCCAAGCCGGGAAGGGCGGGATCGACGTCATCCGCCGAGCCGGCCCGGATCAGCGCCACGAAGCAGGGGACCGCGGCCCCCCGCAGCATCTTGACGAGGAGCGTCGCCTTGTCCTTGCAGTCGCCGTACCCCTGTTCCAGGGTGGCCTCCGGCAGCCGGGGCACGATGGTGCCGTTGCCGAACTCGATGCCGGAGTAGCGGATATCGTTACGGACGTAGGCGAGCAGCTTTTCGACGATGATCTCGCGCCGGTTGGTATCGCCGATCAGCTTCCTGACCAGGGGAGAGATGTCGGAACCGCCGAGCTGGCGGTCGACCACCTTTCCGTACTCGGTGGCCACCTCGCCCCAGCTTCGCCCGGTGGTGAAGGCGACTTCGGGCCAGCGGGGGAGGTCGGCAGGCATGTCGGTCTCGATCGGCTTGTCGGCCTCCAGGGCTCCGGTCTCGAAGACGAGACGGGTGCGGCCGTTCTCCTCGCTTTGGTCGGGTTTCATTTCGGGAAGCAGGCGTACCACGTACTTCACGGGATGGTCGGTGGGGAATTCCAGGGTCAGCCGGGTCTTGTGGGTGATGACGCTGCGGCCGAAGACGAAACGGTTGACCTGGCCGCCGGCGAAGTAGGGAGAATTCTCGGTGGTGGTGACCTCCTCCTCGACGACCGCACCGACGGTGGTCGCCGGCAGGGGGGCGCGCACCACCCGGCGGTCGGTGAAAAGTTCGGGAGAATCTTCCCGCTCGGGGGCGTCGCTGACGGTCTGCGGCGAAAGGAGATGCTCGACGCCGTCCGGGGTCACCACGCGGGCCCGCAAGACCGGACGCTCCTGGTGCCAGGGAGACCACCCGGAGCTTATGTTGGACCAGCGCTCGAGTCCCGTCTCGTTCATGATCCGGTAGACGAGGCGGAAGCGGGTGGTGCAGCGCCCCTGGTTGTCGAAGGAGAAGCTCCCTTCGTCAAGGAGCACCGAGATGTTTCCCTTCTCCTTCAGGGTGGCGCCGTTGGCCGCGGCGACCAGCTTCTTGCCGCTCAGGGAAAAGAAAGGCTCCTCCCAGGAAGGGGCGCCGGCGGCCCGGACAGGGCCCGCAAGTCCGGCGAGGGACAGCAAACCTACGGTGAATGCGAGGATGACCTTGAAGCGGGGGGTGCCAGTCTGCATCGTCTCGTTTTCTCCTCGTTCTCTCTCGTTCCCTTCGATAAAAGGGGGTCGGTGCCTCTCCCGGTGCCGAGTCGGGCCGGCCGCTGCATTACTCACTACCTCCGCCTCGTCCCTCACTATCTTCCGATCATCCGCTTAGCCAGACTCTCCCTCCCCTTCAAGGGGAGGGTCGGGGTGAGGATGGGGGAACGGCGAGGGCGCTGCAGGCGTCCCTTTACCTTGAAAGGTCTGCTCCGGTCAGCGGAGCAGACGGGCGGGGCGCCATTTCCGCACCGAATTGATCAGGTAGAGGCGCTCAGCCTCCTCGAGGTCCCGCGGGGTAAGGAGCGCTTCCGCGATGGTCCCCTCCTCCAGCAGCGCCCTCCGAAAGACTCCCGGCAGAAGGCCGCTGGCAAGGGGGGGCGTGAGGTAGCTGCCACCGATCACGGCCACCACGTTGCTGGTCGTTCCTTCCGTCACCTCCCCGCGCTCATTGACGAAGATGACCTCGTCAACCTCGGGATGGGCCGCCATTTCTTTGGCGTAAAGGTCCCGCCTGCTGGTCTTGTGGTAGAGAAACGGATCGGAAGAGCCGACCGCCGCGTCCGACAAAGTGACCTTCGCCTCCGGAAGCGGGACGATGGGGGCCGCCTCGCAGGCGAACTTGCCGTCACGAAAGAGCACGACCCGCACCTTGTGGGCTCCGACGAGACCCTGCCCCAGGTGGAGGAGGGCCTGTCGCACCCTGTCCGCTTCGAATGGAAAGGAGAAATAGCCGGCGGAGTCGGCCAGGCGCTCCAGGTGGGATTCCAACAGGAAGAAGCTACCGTCATGGAGCAGCGATTCGATCAAGTGGAAATCGGGCCGGCGCTCGCGGGCGAAGCGCCCCTTTGACAGTGATTCGGCGTACTCGGAGCGCGGACCGGAGTCGAAGGTGATGCCGCTGCCGACGCCGATTTCCCCGCGCCCGGAGGCGAGGTCGAGGACGGCGGTCCGGATGGCGACACTGAATTTCGCCTCGCCGCCCGGGAGGAGGTAACCGATGCAGCCGGTGTAGACTCCCCGGGGCCGTCCCTCGAGACCGGCTATGATCTCCATGCTTCTCCTCTTGGGAGCGCCGGTCACCGATCCGCAGGGGAAAAGGGCGGCCAGGATTCCCGTGAAGCCTACGCCTTCTCTCACTTGAGACTCGATGGTGGAAGTCATCTGGTGCACGGTGGGATGGCTCTCCACGTCGAAGAGGGAGGTCACCCGCACGCTCCCGACCTCCGACACGATCCCCATGTCGTTACGAAGCAGGTCCACGATCATCAGGTTTTCCGCCCGGTCCTTGGCACTCTCCCTGAGCGCCTCCTTCAGCGTGGCATCCTCCTCGGACCATCTCCCTCTCCTGGCCGTCCCCTTCATCGGGCGGGTGGTGAGGAGCCCCCCCTTCCCCAGCGAGAAGAACAGCTCCGGCGAAGCGGAGACGATCCTGTGGTTTGCGCACTCGAGGTAGCTGCTGTAAGGGGTGGGCTGACCGAGGCAAAGGTCCCTGAAGAAGGCTCGAGGGGATCCGGAGAAGTCGAAAGTCTGGCGGAAGGTCAGGTTGACCTGGTAGCAATCCCCCGCTTTGATGAAGTCGCGCACGGCCCCGACGGCGGCGGAAAAACCCTCCTGGTCGAGCGAACTTTCCCATCCCGAGATCTGGAAAGCATCCGGACAAGGGGGGACCGGGGCGGGCGTACAGGATGCGTAAAGGGAGAAGGAGAGTAGCGGCAATCCGCCGGCCACCTCCTCTTTTGCATCACAAGCCGCGCAGGCGAGATCCTCGTTGAGGGCGCCCGCCGCCTCATAACAGACGAAACCGGCAGCGAAAAGCCCCTGGGCGACCCGTTGCTCGACCATGCGGAGGACCGGCAGCACCTCGTCGGGGGTGGAAGCGGCGAACGCGCACACCTTGCCGGCAAAAAGGAGGCCATGCACATAGGCATCCTGCTCCGTCAATCTCGTCTCCTCCACCTGCAAACGCGCACTCCTTACATCATGCCCTGCCCTCACCAACCCCCAACCCGAATCCACTTTCTTCCGCAACTTCACCTCCCCTTCAAGGGGAGGGTCGGGGTGAGGATGGGGGACTTAGCACCAGATCATCGCGTATACGTGAGATTCCTGACCGTCCCTCCTAGCATAACTCCTTGATGCAGTCAATGAATGCCGTCAAATATCGGGGTTCGGTCTCTCCCCCCCCCGCCTTCAACGGCTCGACACGCCCCCTAATCAGGCCGAATTCCTTGGTGCATCTTGGTCAGAATGCGATCGAGGGAAGAGGCGAAGCGCTGGCGGTCGGTCATGCTGAACTGGGGCGGGCCGCCGGTCGCGAGCCCGCTTGACCGAAGCTCCGTCATGAAGTCCCTCATGGCAAGCCGCTCCCCGACGTTTTCGTCGGTATAGAGCTCCCCCCGCGGATCGAGCGCCACCCCACCCTTCTCGACGATCCTTGCCGCCAGCGGAATGTCCGCGGTGATGACCAGATCCTCAAGTTCTGCGTGCTGGGCGATGTAGTCGTCGGCGATATCCATGCCATTGCCCACCTGGACCGAGGTGACAAAGCGTGTTTCGTGCTTGGTCAGGCTATGGTTGGCCACCAGGCAGAGCGGCAACTCCAGCCGTTCCGAGGCCCGAAAGAGTATTTCCTTGATCACCCGCGGACAGGCGTCTGCATCCACCCATATTTTCATACTGCTTTCCTTTCCCTGCCTTGCGCCGAGGGCAATCCCCCGCAGCTCCCGTCTACCAATCGGTGCTTTCAATGGTTCTTTTGGATTATCGGCTGACGGAAACCGGCTCCCCCATAAGGAGACGGTTTTTAGGGGTGATGTCGCCGGGGATGGTCTGCGTGTAGACGCGGTATCCTTGCAAGCGGAGATAGGCCGCGCGGGTGACGTCCACCGCCAGCGGGCCGTCCAGCCATCCGTTAAGCCCGCCGTCATCCGCGTTTTTTACGTCATGGCAGCAAGGAAGAACGGCCACCCGGCAACGGGCCGCCACTGCCCGCTCCAGCACCAGGTCGGTGAGCCCACCGCAGGCGTGGACGGAAACCACCAGGTCATCGTGTTGGAGGGGAAGCTCTTCGAGATCCATCTCCCTGAAGGTCATTCGCCCCGTCAGCGCCGGCCACTCCGATTGAAGTTCGGTGGCGAGCCTCGCGGCCGATTCGGGAATCCGCCGGTCCACCGCCACCGCCGCCGTTAGCTCCCGGTCCAGGATCAGGAGGATCTGCGCCGCCAGCCCGTGACCGGAGGCGAGATCTACCATCCTCCCGCCCCGAAACCTCCGGTGAACACGGCGAGCCACCTCCCACGCCTCATACAGCTCCTTGCGAGGCAGGCACCCGGCACGGCAGACCGCCCGGGCGATCCGCTCAAAGAGAGTGTCGCCGGGAAATAACGGCGCCATTCTTTCATTCAATCTGTTACGAGAAGATCGATCCGTATCGCCCCCTTAGCCTTTCCTATCGTCGCCACGGCAAAGTTCGAGGCCGCAGTGGCGGCACTTGCGGGAGAACGAAAGGGTCGAGTTCTTCATGTGGAAGGTCTTGCCGCATCCCGGGCACTTGGCGCTGGCATAAAGCGCCATGGCTATGCAGAGGAACAACACCCAGATGCCGAAAAAGGCGCCGGTCGCCTTGACCGATTCCGTCAACCTCAGTACCGTCATCGTCACCGGGAGGTAAAGGAGGATCAGTCCCCCCAGATACCACCTGCGTCTGCGGATGGCGGCCAGCATCACTTCATGGTCAATCGGGACTGCAGGATTTTCAAGTTCCATGGCAAACTCCCTAACCAGCTGAAATTGTGTCCACCCGAAGAGCCGGGCGTCCCGTTAAAAATTTTATCCGCGGGTTTAACTTTCCGGTTGCTAATTGCCCCGCACGAGCTAGCATTATTGAAAAATCTTAATGGAGGTGCCCATGCCATTTAAGAACGACAGCGATCCCGAGCTTATCACCAAGTCAGCAGGGGTTACCCAGGTATTCACGCCTGAGTTTTACGCCCACCTCGTCGCGCTGGTCCCCACCCCGGAATCGTACCGGGCCATCCACGACAACTACGCCTCGAGCTACACGGCTATGCTGTCGGGGAACACCGACAAGGCCGAAGAATTTGAAGCCCACCGAAATGCCGTCTACCAGGGCCTCGCCATCCTCCATGGGCTTGCCAAGGCCCTCACCATCAAGGATCCCACGGTTTCCGCCACCCTGGGGCTCGCCCCCCCGGCAAGCAGGACGGCCTACACCCCTCTCTCGTCCCCCACCGGATTCAGGGTCACCTTCGCTTCTGACGGCCAGCCGTTCGCCTCGGTCGACAAGGTCACCAAGGCCAAAGGTTACCAGGTCTGGTGCTGCGACGAGGACCCCAACGTCGAAGCCAACTGGAGACTGATCGCCTCGTCCCCATCTTGCAAGGGGATGGCGCTCCAGGGACTTTTGAACCGCACAAAGAACAATTGGCTCAAAATCCGCGCCATGCGCGGAAAAGCTGAGGCAGGCCCCTGGTCGAACTTCATCAACCTCCCTCCGGCCTGATAGCCCCTTTACCTGAAGCCCCCAGCTGGCAGACATTCGGCCCGTTGGGGGCTTCTTCCCTCCCACGCACCATCCGCCCCCTCCGGAAGCATCCCCTACCGTCCTGCCACCTTTGCCGGGTCCCCCCGCGTCCGCCGATCCAAGATGTTTCCCGCGCGAACGGCTCACGTTGGATGCGAACTCTCCCTCAAAAATGTCATTTCGAAATCAAAAGTGACGTTTTTTCTGAAAAAACGTCACTTTTTGAACTGAAGTGCAATTTTTTTCCAAAAAAATTGCACTTGGAGGAAAAAAATGACACTTTTTGAGCCGAAGTGACGTTTTTTGAAACAAAAATGCACTTTCGCCGAAAAAAACGTCACTTCGTCTCAGAAAATGACGTTTTCGACTCCGACACCTCGCTTCCGTTCCCCACGCGCCTCTTTCGCCAATCTACGGACCATCGCCCCGCGCTTTGGTATCGTTCAGTGCCCGAGAGGGCGCACGAGACGTCTTGCTTCCCGACGTTTTAGGCTCTGATGTCCTCATCGGGGGACAAGCCGAGGATCTCCCAGATGAAGCCGAAATCGAAGGGTTCAGCGTCTTCGTCCCAAGCCCTGCGGGACTCGGCCAGCTCGAACTCTTTCAGCATTTCGACCACGCCCCGCCGCCCCTCCGGCGTTGCGACCGCTTCACGCGGACTCTGGCCGCCCAAGGACGGCAGTTTCTCGTCGATCCACCGCCGGTAACGGTTGGCCATCATGTCATTCACCACCGAGGACTCGACCTCGGGCGGGAGGCAGGAGATCCCCGTTTCCGGAAAGAGATCTTCCTCCAATTCCAGTACCTCGCGTCGTTCATGCACAACAGCGTCCCCAGCGAGCCCTTCGAACCACCCACGGGCCTCGTTTGCCGAGCTTTCTTCTCCTCCGAAGAGGTTGATCCCGCCGGCATCGGTTTCATTTAAACCGACCGCCAACCCGTAGGGCTTTTTCAACCGCAACCACCCGTCCTCACGGTTTCCCCGCACCTCTGGCTGCGCCTCCAAAGCCTCCTCCAAAGCGTCCCAGTCCGTCACCCGGTAGCGGTCGATGAACTGCGGGTGCGCCTCTGCCGACTGCTCAAGGCCGGCAGCGGCCCCCTCCGCGATGTAAGGGGAGAGCCAGTAATCAATTATGGTGGTAGAAATGATCTCCCGCCCCTCGTCCGTATCCCAATCGATCCCTTCCGTTTCGGACAGGATCTCGGCTCGACAGGCATGCGCGTCCTCACGTTCGAGGGGGTACAGTGCGCCGGAGAGTACCCATCCGTCCCCATTGTGGACGAGCCGGGCCCCGAACGTGTCCCAGCGAAGCAGCGATTGCGAGGCGGCCTCCTCGTCCACCCAGGTATTCGGCTGCCCCGGGCGCAACAGGTCGGCAAGTTCCAGTCCCCGGCCGGGCTCCGCTCTTCGCACCTCGTAGAGCCCCATGGGATGCTCGACCAGTTGTTGAAACCACAGGCGCGCAGGCGCTGGTAGCAGGGGACCACCCGCTCCGAGGACCAGCTTGCGGACGGCAACCCGCTTCCCACCCACCGTGATCATCGCGTCGGCGAGCGACCACTCCCCCATGTTCATGTCGACCATGGCATTGAGCTCCGGGCCCATTTCGTCCAGGATGGCGAGCTCGTCCTCCTCGAAGCCACCGAAAAATCCCTCCTGGACGGCCTCCATCATCTCCTCCGAGTAGCGTTTACCGAGCCAATCGAGCACCCGCCGAGCGGCCGACTCCTCATCGCGTCGGGCCTGTTCTCTGGCCTCGACGTTTGGGAGGCAGCATTTCTTATACTTCTTGCCGCTGCCGCATGGGCAGCAGTCGTTCCTGCCGATTTTTTCCATGGTTCACCTTTTCATCCGGGGCAAGGTCCGATTGTGAATTTTTATTGACATTCAGAATTTTGAATGCAATATTTTGTGCATATACACATTACTGATGGAGGTGATCGATGAAAGTCTGTTTTCCGGTCTTGGAAGACCTTGGGATGGAGAGCGCCGTTTTCGGCCATTTCGGTTCCGCCCCGAAATTCCTGGTAGTAGACACTTCCCGCAACGAGATTCGTACCATCGACAACGGTGACCAGATTCATCAGCACGGAGCCTGCAACCCGGTTGCCGGCCTCGGGGGTGAACAGGTCGATGCCATCGCGGTCGGCGGCATCGGCGGGGGCGCCCTTTTCAAACTGAACAACGCCGGTATCCGGGTCTTTCAGGCGAGCCAGGGGACCGTTGCCGAGAACGTCGAGCTGTTGAGCAGGAACGCCCTGCCCGAGTTCATGCCGGGACACACCTGCGGCGGTCACGCCCACGGTCACGGCTGCTCCCACTGATCATGACCCGTCCCCGTAAACCGAGGAACTGCACCTGCCCCTATCGTGCCGGCCGTCCGGTGGTATTCAAGCCGGCCGGCACGCCCCTCGGCGAGTTGGAGATTATTGAGCTCGCCCACGACGAGATGGAGGCGCTCCACCTTTGCGACGGCGAGGGGAAAACCCAGGAGGAAGCCGGTGCCTGCATGGGAGTTTCCCGCGGCACCGTGCAAAGGCTTTTGGCCAGCGGACGCTGCAAGGTCGCCAATGCCCTGGCCGGGCAGAAAGCGCTGGCGATAGAACTTGCCGAGCCGGACGCGGGAGCATAGAAAAGCAGGTAGTGCACGCTCACTCCTTTACGCCCCCAGAGTCAGGCCCCGGATGAAATTGCGGAGAAACTGGTCGCCGCACGGCTTGTAGTTCTTCTGCCCCTTGGCACGAAACATCGCGGACAGTTCCGACTTGGAGATTTTCACCCCCGCCTTTGCCATTACCGCCAGCATCGCCTCCTCGTTCAGCTCGAGCGCGATTCTCAGCTTCCTCAGGATCAGGTTGTTGTTCAAGACAACAGCCACCTTCGGGGCGGCATCCGGTTTGGGCTCCTGCGCCCCCCGGCGGGAGACGATGAGGCCGTCCAGAAAGGCCCCCATCACCTGGTCATCGCAAGCCGCAAAGCCGGGCTCCTCCTCTTTTTTCAGCAACTTCAGCACCTCTACCGGCGATATCTCATGCCCACCGAGGGCACATAAGCCGGCGATGCTCTCGCCATTGAGGTTCAGCGCGTAACGGAGCCTGCGCAACAGATCGTTATTGGTCATGGTTATCCTTGAGAAAGTTGAGCACGCCGGTTGCCGCCGGGGTACCAGAGCCTGGCCTTATGGCCTGCTCTTAGGAGTTGCGATCAGTAGGGTCTCAGCTGTTTGCCGCTCCCGATGTGCCAATGGAGGTGCTTGGAAGACTGGTACTCCCCGAGGTTCGTATATACCCGGGCCGCCCCGAAGCGGTCCATGAAATCCCCGGCGATCATCTTCGCGACCCGCATGAGCTCCAGCAACAGCTCATTGTCCGCCTCCTCCAGGGTGATGAGGGATTCGACATGTTTCTTGGGGAGGAGGACGACGTGATTCTCCCAGAGGGGATTGGTGTGGTGAAAGGCGAAGACCCGCTCGTTTTCGAAACATAGCGGAACCTGCAAGACTCCGGACAGTATTTTATCGCAATAGAAATCACAGGCGACTTCAGTCATGGTTTCAACTCCTCCGGCCTTAGAAGTTATCAAGGCACCACCCAGAATCCCGCCGGCTTTGCGCGGGAGTTTCCTCTGGTGGACCAGCCGTTGATGGGTGAGCCGCGTTAAGGGTTGACAATATAACCGATCTGGGACAAATTGGCGAGCATGACCCGTCGCGAACGTTACATTGCCGTGATTATTATCGCCATTCGAGGAGTGGCGGGATAAGCACGCGTTTGTAACGATCCATATACAAACAGCAACCCGCCCCCACCGAGGCGGGTTTTTTTATTTCCGCCTCCCGGGGAGACTTCACCCTACCGGAGGAAAACACATGTCGTCACATGAACTTGCCCAGGTCATCGCCGCGGCGGATAAAGCCATCAATCGTGAGGATTTCTCATCCCTTATGGAGTTCTACGCCGAGGATGCCACCCTGGTCGTCCGTCCCGGCCTCAATGCCACCGGCAAGGAGCAGATCGGCAGGGCCTTTGCCGCAATAGCCGATTACTTCGACCACAGCCTCAAGGTGAGCGAAGGGGAAATGGTGGTTATCGAGGGGGGAGACACCGCACTGGTGCTGGCACAGACGCTTTTGGACGGAAGGGTCGCTAACGGCGAGAAGGTTGTCGAGGAGCGGCAGGCCACCTACGTGTTCAGGCGAACGGACGAAGGGAGATGGCGCTGCGTGGTGGACAATTCATACGGCACCCGGCTCCTCGCCGACACCTCCGCTCCCACCCTCTACCTGGTCTGCGGAAAGGCGGCGGCAGGCAAATCGACCCTCGCCCGGCGACTGGCCGCCAAGCAGCGAACCGTGCTGGTTGAGGAAGACGCCTGGCTGGCCCGGCTTTACCCGGGAGAGATCCGGGACCTGGCTGATTACGTCCGCTGCACGGCAAAAGTCCGGGAAGTACTCGGCGATCACATCGTCGCCCTCCTCAGGGAAGGGATGTCGGTGGTTCTTGATTTTCCAGCCAACACGCCGGCATACCGGCAGTGGGCAAGGGGCCTTAGCGAGCAGGCCGGGGCCCCGCACGAGCTTCACTATCTCGAAGTCCCGGATGAGACGTGCAAGGCGCGCCTGAGTGATCGTAATGCCTCCGGCAGCCACCCCTTCACCCTCAGCGAGGACGGCTTCGACGAAATCACCCGTTACTTCGTCCCCCCCTCCCCCGAGGAAGGGCTGACCATCATCCGGCACCGCTGACTGCCGGCCTACAGGCTCGGAAGGGACGCCCGAGGGCATCCTAGTTGCCGCTGACAGAGGGGCCGGTATCTGCCGCCAGGGTAGATTCCATCGCGGCAGGAAAATCACCGCCGTTCTTTACCTCGGCGATCAGCCTCTTCAGTCCGGCTTGCCCCGCCTTGGCGTACCAACCAGCAGTGCGAAATGCCTGAGAAGGATACCTCCTCTTGAGTAAGCTATGTTTATGATCGACGTTACTGCAGTCGAACCGTTGGAAGATCGCAACCTCAAGATCACCTTTGAGGACGGACTAACGGCGACGGTCAACGTGGATCTCGTGACAGGCAAATTCGAGGGAGTTTTTGCTCCCTTGTTGGAACCTGATTTCTTCCGGCGAGTGACGGTGGACCGCGAGATCGGCACCATCATTTGGCCCAATGGAGCCGATGTCTGCCCCGATGTCCTCTACTCATTCGCCTCGGGAAAGCCGATCGTCATAGACGGTGAACGAGTGCTCAACTGATTCCCCGTCCGCCGCGCCCTCCCCCCCTCGAGATGTCCGATTACAGCCCTGCCCCCTCAGGAGGTCCCTAGCGCCGTTGCGATTGGCGGCCCATATACGCGGTGAGGCTCAACTCGGCTACCGAGAGCATAAGCGGGATCTCCTTTAAAGGAAGCGCGTCGTTCGCTACGGCCTCCGCAACGTGGAACACCTGGTGCCACGGGACGGGAGCCTTCCTGGCTGATTTCAACCACAAGGCCGTCGCCACCAGCCTCTGCAGCCATCGGGTCCGGCGCTTCTCAAGCAGATTGTTGAGAATCCCCCCGATGGCGAGCCAGGGATCGATCTCCTTTTTCCGATTCTGCCTGGCCGCCTCGATCTCCCCGTCCGCCTCGGCGTCGTCCTCGAACCACGACGAGGCGAATACCTCGAAGCGGGGCCAGTCCGCCGAATCCTCCAGGGACTCCCTCACTTCACGCGGGGTCAGCAGGCCCGACGCCGACGATGCCAACTCCTTCCGCAGGGCGGCAAGCTCACGCCGGGGATCGAGGTGCGCCGCCATCCACTGGTTGCGGCCAAGCAGTTCGGCAATCCGTACGAGCCAATGGCTGGGCGCGTTACCCTGCCGCATCCCGTCAGCCAGGGCATGGTTTAACCGAAGGTCGAGATATTCGACGGTCGATTCCAGCCCCCCGGCCTCGTCCTTCATCAATGCCAGAAAATCGTTCAAGGCGCGCTTGGTCGGCAACGGCATCACGAAGGCATCGGCCACGCCAACACCGTCCTTGAGCAGTATCGAACAACTGCTGAACCCCTTGCCGTCCGCAACGATGGCCTGGAAAGACTGCGCACCCGCGCCGTCTACCGCCGATGCATAGACTTTGAGGGAAGACGGCGTGCGGGGCAACGGGGCGCACTCCACCCGCGCCCTCCGTGCGTTGCCAATGGCAAGATCGAGGTTCTTCTTCACCTCGTCCGGGAACCAGTTACGCGAAAGAATCAGCCTGCGCAATATCTCCGGAGACAGTGATTCACCGTCGCACCCTGCCAGCACTCCCGAAACCCCTCGGCGCACCTCAGGGGATGGGTGGAACAGCATCAGGGCTCCCACCTCGCGAATGAGCGGCCTCGGGGCGGTGATCATCTCGCCGGCAAGAGATATCTGCACTCCCGCCTCGCCAAGACCAAAAAGATTGAGGAGCGCCTCCACCCCCTCGAACGGGGAGGAACCCGACGCCTCCTCGATGATTTTAAACAATCCGGCATGGACCTCCTCGGGCGACACGGAGGAAAAATCAGTCTCATCTGCCCCTTCCATCATGCGTCGGGTGTTCGCCTGGTGGACCACGGGGAGAATCTCGACACGGCTCTGGCGAAGCAGGTCCGTGACTGAGGCGCAAAGGTCGGCGTCTTCCTGCTCCAGGAATACCCGCCGGGCTAGCGCCTCCTGCAGGCTCTCCATCCTCCGTCTCGAATCCGGCCGGTGCCGCTCAAGGTCCACCCGCAGGATTTCCAGGGTATCGAATACCAGTCGAAGCGCAGCCTCGCCTCGCCGCTCATCCTGGAAGGAAGCGACTAGCAGCCGCGCCAGTTCGTCACCCGCCTCCCGGCAAGTCTGCAGATAGCGGTGCAGGTCGTTCTGGATCCGGTCGCCCTCAGCATAAGCGCCGTGCCTGCCGGCTAGGTACCGTTCGAGAAGGCCGGCGGCGCTTTCCTTCTCCGCCGAATCCGGAGTTGATCCGTCCAACAAGTCGTCGAAAAGTTCGACCTGCCGCGGAACCTTTTGCTTATCCCTCCCGACAGGCCGGGATGGCCCCGGCGAGGGCGCCAACGCCTCCCGCATCCTCTGGATGTCGAAATCCAGAGCGGGGGGCGGCACGGGACTTCTCTTGATCGAGCCGGGCTTCGGAAAGGGCTTGCCCCGGTAGGTTTTGCCGTCAACCTTTTTACGCACCGAACGGTACTGCGCGTACATCTGGGACAGCCACTCCGGTGTGCCGTTGATAGCCTCCACGAAACTGTCAAGCAATTCGTCAGCGTAGGGAGCCTGTTCATTGACGTCGTCAAGGAACGGACCGGCCAGTGGTTCGTCCGGGTCGAAACCAAAAGATATCACCGCCTTGGGCTTGGACTTGTCGTTGATGACGAAAATCGTGGTACGCCGGCAGTCGCAGCCTGGGTCCGTGCAATAGCACTCTACGAAGGTGTATCTTCCTTTGGGAATGCGGCCGGTTTTGCGTTCAAGAACCAAGGTCATGTTCGCATCTTCGGATTCAGGGAATATGAGTTGGTAGGGAGTCATCGTCACGGCACCTAAATAATTGGTGATCGTCCAAAGTTTAGTAACTGCGAAAGATTAACTTAACCTGCTTCGCTACGTCCCCCTGCGTCGTCCTGAAATCCCTTCAACCAAGACTGCCATAACCAACTCCTTTCAAGCCGCCGCCCCTCTTCAGACGGCGCCCTGTCTCGTAGTGCTTCTCTGCAAAGTAACCAGCATGTCTGGCTCCGTTCGGAACCAGACCATGGAATCTACCGCCATGGTACTTATGAACTCCAGAAATGCGGGTGACTCCCGCCCCTCGAAAGCGGTAACAAACCGGACGTTGCCTTCCGGGATATCAGCTATCCTCACCAGGTTCAGCAACGCCTCTTTTCTCGCTTCCGTCACCGCGCACTTCCACGTCCCGATTTCACACAGCCATAAACGGCCATCCCGGCCTTCGTCCTGCAGAATTAAACTCGGGAGGTCACTGGTTTTCCCGAAATACAGACCTACCGACTCGATCAAGCTAAGAAACATGGAAAATAAGTCAGGGTTGCCGCCTCTAATCCACAGGACCTTCGGCCTTTCAAGATATCTAAAGCCGAAGTCCTCGATGAGCGCCTTCAGGGTTCGGGTCCACGGATGGCTCACAGTCGAAATCACAGTACTGTCTGGCAGTTTAATGACCAAATCTTCACTGATAGATGTCATTGTCATACATGCCACCTCCGCCTGACCATCTAAAACTTTTCCCGCGGTCCGGATGGCAGGCAATTATAAAATGACACTCCTTTCTGGTTATGCCAACCCGGAATATTGTGAGACGCCGGAGATTTCCTCCAGCCGGTATTATTGCAGTGGAATGGTCTTAGAAGGACGATGGGCCAGGCTTGAAAGGGCAGAGGGGTTACGTCTACACAATCCACATTTGAGGCTGCCATTGTAATTTTGAAGATGCCCCCCAGGCAGCGCCTGAACCCTCTACTATCTCAGTTACATCTGCTAGAGAAGATGCCGTAACCGCTGGTGCTGCCCGAAGACATGGTCTGCGCCCAGATCACCGTGGCATTTCCTGAGGAGTCCACCGAAACTGCTGGGGCATCGGCACTGCCGATGACGGTTTTCAGCGGTTGCTGCGTCCCCCATCCGCCCTTGGCCGCGTTGAAATAATTGCCGTACACAGTGGCGTCTCCCCGATACGCGGTGTCGGTGTCGTATTGTTGCCAAGCGCAACACACCTTCCCATCGGGGCCTGCTGCCAACTGCGGGTACCTAGCCATGCCATGGGTCCCCACCTGCTGAGGGCTTTGCCATCCACTGGCGGGGCGAAACACTGTGCAGTAAATGTCGGAGAGCCCCGCGCCGGCGGCCTGGGCCCACGCGGCGTAGAAGTTTCCGGCCTGATCGACGGCCAAGGCCGGGTCCAGAGAACTGAAAGTTAAGCCGTCGAGACGCACGGCGGCGCCCCATCCCTCGGAAACGGTGTAGGCACAGGCATAGGTGTGGCAATAGGAACCAACAACCTCACTCCAGAGCGCCACGGCATTGCCGTTGCCATCAATGGCAATATCGGTCGTTCCAGGGATCCCGTAAATGCTCGCAATTGGCACGGGCACGCCTTGCTCGCTTTCGGTTACTGCGCTGACGTACACGTTGTTGAAGCCCGAACTTCCCTCTTCCCACATAACAAACCCGTTTCCGTAACGGTTTACCGACAGCTTAGGAAACCCATTGGTAGTGCTGTTAAGGTACGGAATCTGGGCACTTGTCCATCCCGCCGTCGAGGAATACTTCTCTATAGTCAACCCGGTTAACGGGCTTCCAAAAGATTCTGCCGCTATAAAGGCATTACCGTTGTCCGCAATAGCGACACTTCGGAGGGTGCCAACGTATCCCAAATGCTCGACTGCTCCCCATCCGGAGCCGGGGACGTATCTGACGGCCTCAAGATTCATACTCCCCGACTCGTTTTGGAGCCAGGCAGCGACAGCCTGTCCACTCGGGCTCACCGCGAGCATCAAATTCGACCATTCGGGAGCCGAGTCGGCAATCTTCTGCTGTCCGGTCCAGCTGGAATTCGCCGTGCAGGTGCCGGCGTAGAGACCATCCGGTTGGGCCCATACCGATAGTACGCGCCCATTTCCGTCCACTCCGATCACCGGATAACGGGCAGAGTCTGCTACCAGAGCGGCCCCCTGCCAGGTGGAAGCTGGCGAGCTGCCAGAACCTCCGCAACCGGCGATGATGAGGAGAACTAGGAGACCAACTGTATATACCGCGCTACTTGCCAACCTCATTCAACACCCCCCCAATTATCACAAAGTTCGCCCGATATTCCCTTCACCCCACGTTGGGAAAGGAGGATATGGATAGCTTTGTTTCCGGTTTCCGGACCGGCCCCCCCTTGAAGTTCGCGATCCTGATCATTTCCCCCACCGCACAAAGGAGCATTCAGGGTAATGCCTGCAAACGGCAGCTTCCTGACCTGCCCTTTTTCCGGTCAGCGTCTTGATCCTTCTCATCGGCTGGCCGCACAGGTCGCAGGTACCTAAATCAACCGATCTCTGGCCGTCGATTCGCCTCTGCTGCATCCATCGCCCAACGTCTTTTCGCCTGTATGTAAGGTAGGCACCCAACACCGACATTGCGGGCCCAATCATCCAGGTGTGGCTTTCCATTTTTCTTCTTTACCTCCCAACATAAAACTCCCGCCCCCAACTTAACGGACTCAAGAACATCCCCCTCCGCCTCCCACAGATTCACCTGCCTGGTTTTATCCAGTCCTTTGGTTTTAGTCGCGCCACTCCGGTCGCGAATTTGGCCTCGAAGCTTCCCGCATCGGGGTTTTTGCTCTTCATAAGGAGGTTGATCTGTTCGGCGAGTACCGAGGCGACCGCGTGGACAGCGTCATGACGGAGGACGCCCGCTCCCATTAGGCGAGTGATCGCACCCACAGTTGCTGCATCACCTTCCGCAATCCGGTTCTCGACGATGACGTGGAAACTCGCATGGAGCGTCACGTTCGGCAGGGTTATGTTTGCAGAGTTGTGATAATCTTCCACCAGCTTGATCCGAATCTGCTCGTCCAATGCGAGCCATTCCGCAGGATCAGATGGGGATTTCGGGTCATATTCCACGGCTCCTCCCTTTTCCATTCGCGCAATTCCGCGCTCACAGCATTAATAAGTTACATATCTACCTGATTAGCGCCAATCTTCCGCTGGAAGACAAGCGCGACATATTACGTCGTAGGTGGTTCATATAATCACGGCACATTCCATCCGAGGAGGCTGCCGTGAAGAATCGTTTCCAGTTCCAGTCAGG